>FR878720.1:7133-13374 GCA_000434535.1 Collinsella sp. CAG:166 | reverse complement strand
TGCGCGCCCCGCACAGGCTAAAGCCCGTAAAATAAAAAGCCCGCCGATCAAATGATCGACGGGCATAGGCATAGAGCATTGGTTCAATAAATGCCGAGCATCAACGTGTTTTCGGCTAAAAAACGTCCTTGGCAAACACCTTAGCGTCATTGGGAACCTGACGGATTTCGACGGCCACGCCATCGCCCAGGAGCTCTTGGATATGCTCGGCATCTTTCTCGGTCGCAAAGATTGCAGGGGTCGGATGAAGCGTGGTCTCAGGAGTCTTTCGGGTTCCACCCAGATTGATCTCTTTGATGTCTTTGCAACCCTTAGCGAGACGATAGACATCTTCAATCGTCTCAGTGATGATAAACAGCGAATACTTGTCGGTAACGCCGCTGTTGAGCGCCTCGATAGCAGCGTCAACATCCTTGATGACGAGTTTAACGCCGCTGGGGCGGGCGAGCCTCAAGGCCGCCTTCCTCATGTCGTCTTTTGCCACAGCATCGCTGGCAAGCAGGATGCAATCTACATCCAAAGCGTGAGTCCAGGACATGGCAACTTGGCCGTGAATCAGTCGGTAATCAACTCTCGTAAGCTTAATCATCGTTATCATCTCCGCACGTGATAAAGGGAATGACAGGTGCGGCCCTTAGCTAGGGCTCGAACCAGAACTAACTAGAACTCTTCTTCCTCGGTGCCGGCAAGCATGTCCGCCGCCTCGCAAAGCTGAATATACGAACGCGATCCCTCGACCGCGGCTTTGGCCTTGTCCGCATCCAGTGAGTCAAGCTGTGCAACCATTTCCACCAGCAACGGCAAGTTCATTCCGGTGATCAACGTAAACGATCCGGCGGTCTGTCTCTGAATGAATTCGTTGTTTACGGAACCGCCAAAGATGTCAGTTACGACAAACCACGTGTCGGCCGGATCCTTTGACTCCATCCAAGCATCGATAAGCGCTGCGACATCCCTCGTGTCGTCATCGACATAGGCGCACAGACACTCGATTCGGTCGTTGGCGCCCATCAGGATCTCGAGAGAGCTCTTCATACCTTGGGCGAGATAACCATGACTCGCTAGCAATATCTTATTCATAGTTCTCCAATATCAATAAGACGTACTATATTGTCATAACAAAGTATATAAGCAATTTCCTTTTTTCGGTGCGTTAATTCTCTAATTCCGCGAACGGTAACAATTGGTCGGTAAAACGGCCGCTCCTTTTACAGAACGGCCGCCCTTGCTTACAGATAGAACTTCAGTCGCTCGGTGCAATACACCTGACGAGAGATAAAGAGTGGCTCGCCGCTTGGTGCATAGCGCCTGTCGACAAACAGGAGCAAGGGGGAGTCCAGCTCCACGTTAAGATATGCCGCCTCGAGCTCGCTCGCATAGCAGACCTCGAGCGTACGCGTGTTGGGACCCATCTTGATCCCCTGGCGATCGAGTACCGCCATCAGCGAATCATCGAGGGATTCATGCTCCAAAAAAGAAAGCGCAGCGGAATAGCTATTGGTTTCCAGCATCGTGGGCTTGCCATCCACAAGGCGCAGACGACGACTACGCAATACCTTTTGGGTATCGTCTACGCCCAGGAACTTCGCGTCTCGCAGGCTTGGGAAGTCCCAGCCCATTTCGAGAACCCTGGTAGACGCCTGTTTGCCCGCAAGCTGGCACGAATGGGTAAAGCTCTCACGGTCGTCCGCGGCATACATCTGTGTGTCCGACGAAACGAACGTGCCCTTGCCGCGGGCCCTCTCAACAAGCCCAGCATCTTCCATTTCTTTAATTGCGGAGCGAACCGTTATTCGGCTCACGCCAAATTGCTCGATAAGCTCCGCCTCGGTCGGAAGCTTATCTCCCGGGCGGTACGTGCCGTTGTCGATCGAATCAGAAAGCGCACGGACAATCTGTTTGTACAGAGGGACAACGCTATTTGCTTCAACCATATCAACCATACCTTTGCAAGGAATCAGCAGTTTATAGATAGATGGCTTATATTGTATTAGAACTTTTTAGGAGTCCATATATTTCCTAAATGATTCGGTAAACGGGGTGTTATTTCACTTTAGCGGGGTGCAGTGGCTACCCGCGGCATTCGTTATCAACCTAGCTAGGCTAGTCCGCCCACATCGTCTTCAGTTCGCCGCAGAGCCGCGGCCCCATATGGGTATACTCTCGAGGATTCAACTCGATTCGCCCCCGCTGGGGCGTCAAAGGAGACCGCATATGCCCACCACCTCAACCGACCCGCGCGCCGCTGCTGCCGCGCTGCTGGTGCCCGGCACCACCTGCCACGGCTTTGCCGTCGAGCGCTGCGAGACCGTGCCCGAGCTCGACTCGGACGCTTACGTGCTGCGCCACACCGCCTCGGGCGCTCGCCTGCTGTACCTGGCGTGCGACGACGAAAACAAGGCCTTTGCCATTGGATTTAAGACGCCGCCGGCCGATTCCACCGGCGTGTTCCATATTCTTGAGCACTCGGTGCTGTGCGGATCGGCCAAGTTCCCCGTCAAGGAACCGTTTGTCGACCTGATCAAGAGCTCCATGCAGACGTTCCTCAACGCCATGACCTACCCCGACAAGACCATCTACCCCGTTGCCACCACCAACGAGCAGGACCTGTACAACCTGATGGACGTGTACCTGGACGCGGTGTTCAACCCGGCCATCTACACCAAGCCGACCATTTTTGAGCAGGAGGGCTGGCACTACGAGCTGGACCTGCCGGAGGGCGCCGAGGGCGAGGGCGACGACAGCTCCGCGAGCCTGCGCGAGGGCACGCTGCGCTATAACGGCGTGGTGTTCAACGAGATGAAGGGCGCGCTGTCCGACCCCATGAGCGTGCTGGACGATGCTGTTAACGCCGCGCTCTATCCCGACACCGCCTATGCGCACGAGAGCGGCGGCGATCCGCGCGCGATTCCCGCGCTCACCTACGAGCAGTTCCTGGACACGCATGCGCGCCACTACAATCCTTCCAACTCCTACATCACGCTCTATGGCGATCTGGACGTGGACCGCGCCCTGGCCTTTTTGGACGAGCGCTATCTGTCGCAGCCGAGCGCCGCGAGCCGCCGCATGGACGCAGCCGTTGCCGCCGGCGAGGACCCGTCCGCGCTGGCGCCCAATCCGCTGGACGTGCAGGCGCCCGTGACCTGCGAGTATAAGCGCGTCGAGATGGCCACCACGCCCGAGAACGCCCTGGTGGGCCTGGGCCTGGTGCTGGGCAGCGCGCTCGACCGCAAGCGCACGATCGCGGCGGACATCCTGTTCGAGGCGCTGCTGGGCTCCAACGAAGCACCGGTTAAGAAGGCCATTCTGGCCGCCGGCCTGGGCGGCAACGTGGTGAGCTACACCGCGGCCGAGAGCCTGCAGCCCTACGAGCTCATCATGCTGCAAAATGCGCAGCCCGACGTAGCGCGCGAGCTGCGCCGCGTGTTCCAGGACGCCTGTCGCGACCTGTGTGAGCACGGCGTTCCGCGCGAGCGCCTGGAAGCCATCATCAGCAGCAACGAATACGACCTGCGCCAGCGCGACTACGGTATCGCCGACGGCGTGGCCATTGCGTGCGACGCGCTGAGCACGTGGCTCTACGATGACGACGCCGCGACGTTGGCGCTCAAGTACGGCCCGGTGTACGAGGAGCTGCGCGGCGAGCTGGACGGCAGCTACTTTGAGGACCTGCTGCGCGAGCTGGTGCTGGACAACGACCATATGGCGCTGGTCGAGCTGGTGCCGGTGGACGCCGCCGAGGGTTCGGAGGGCGCCGAAGCTGCCGAGCTGGCAGCCAAGCGTGACGCCATGACCGATGCCGAGCTGGCCGACGTGGTCGAGCGCACGGCTGCGCTGCGTGCCGCGCAGGAGGCCGAGGACACGCCCGAGGACAAGGCTACGCTGCCGCGCCTGCGTGTATCCGACATTGGCGAGGCGCGCCCCGAGCCGCCGCTGGTCGTGGACACGACTGCGCCCATCCCCTGTCTGCGCCATGACATTCCCACCAACCGCCTGGCCTACGCCATGCAGTATTTCGACCTGAGCTGCGTCGCGTTTGAGGACCTGCCCTATGTGACGCTGCTCTGCCGCCTGCTCAAGCAGCTGCCCACGCGCGAGCATTCGGCCGAGGAGCTCGACAACCTGCTCGCCGGCAAGCTGGGCTTTTTGAGCTTTACAACCGAAGTCATGACGCAGCCCGACGTGGACGGCGTGCGCCCCTACCTGCTGGTGAGCGCCGGTGCCCTGTCCGAGAAGATCAATGCGCTGGCGAGCCTGCCGCGCGAGGTGTGGTCGAGCACGCTTTTGCTCGATGCTGACGCCGACCGCGTTCGCGACGTGCTCACGCAGATTCGCATTGGGCTTGAGCAGGGCTTTATCAACAACGGACACTCGGCGGCGCTCGGTCGCGCGATGAGCTACAGCTCGCCTTCGGCCGTGGTGCGCGAGCAGCTTTCGGGCGTGGACTTCTACCTGTTCCTGCGCGATCTGCTCGACCACTTTGACGAGCGACTGGATGACCTGCGCGCCAAGCTTGCCGAGCTGGCAGACCGCATCTTTGTGGCGGATGGCTGCATGGCGAGCTTTACCGGCAGCGATGAGGACTTTGACGCGTACTGGAATGCTGCTGACGACCTGGGGCTGGGCGCTGGCGACGGCGCCGATGCCGGCCGCAACGCGCTCGTGGTGCCGACGCCGTGCGACCGCCACGAGGCCTTTATCATCCCCAGCGACATCTGCTTTGCGGCAAGCGCGTGCGATCCGCGCCGTCTGGGCATCGACGTGACGGGCGCCTGGGCGGTTGCCGCCAACGCGCTCTCCTACGACTACCTGTGGAACGAGATCCGCGTGAAGGGCGGTGCGTACGGCTGCGGATTCCGCGCTGCCGGCGAGCGCCAGGCGGCGTTCTACACCTACCGCGACCCGGCAATCGACCCCTCGATTGAGCGCGTGGCGCGCGCAGGCGAATGGCTCGGCAGCTTTGAGCCCGACGAGGCCGCCTTTGAGGGCTTTATCGTGAGCTGCGTGAGCGGCATGGACGCGCCGGTGAAGCCGTACGCGCTCACCAAGCGCCGCAACACGACCTACCTGGCCGGGCTCGATCCGCACGCGCGCGAAGAGCGTCGCGCCCAGATGCTCGCGGCCACACCCGGTGAGCTGCGCTCGCTCGGCGCCGACGTGACGCGCATCGCAGCCGAGTCGCCCACCTGCGTCTTTGGCGGCCGAGACGTCATCGCCAAGAGCAACGCCGGCTTCACCGTAGTCGACCTGTTGGGCTAACGCACAAAGGTAGATTTTTGGGACATGACCGAAAATCTACCTTTTTCTTTTGCCGCAGTCTGCCGATTTGTCTCGATCTGTAACGCTAAGGCGGCAATATTGGCTCCAGATGTTACAAATCGAGACGTTTCCGGATGACGCCGGCCCTTTGTCTCAATCTGTAACATCTAGGTCCAATTTTGCCGAGTTACTGTTACAGATCGAGACGAACTGCCGCAGACGCCCACTCCACAGCACAGACCACCACAAAGATGCCTGTCCCCATTCTCAGTGGTGATTCGAACACTTGTTCTATACGCACACATGTTCTATAATAGAGGTGCTTGCAACGACCTGAAATTGCAACTAGAATATAGTTGCAGAATGTGAGGCGGGATGACTCGATCCGATAAACTCATCGCCCAGCTGCTTAGCTGTCCTTCAACGTATAGATTTGCTGACTTTCTTAAAGTTATGGCTTCATATGGCTTTGAAATGGACAGCAAAGGCAAGACGTCCGGATCGCGCGTTCGCTTCTACAGGCCATCAGATGGCAGGATGTTCGTAATGCACGCGCCTCATCCATCTGACGAATTGACAGCGGGGACCATTCGAAACATCGTTCGCTTTCTGCAAGATGTCGGAGGTAGTCATGAGTAACGTTTTGGCATACAAGGGTTATTTCGCCCCGGTCGAGTTCGATGCCGAACAGCATGTGCTAACAGGTATGGTCGCCGGCATTAGGGACGCAATCGTATTTGAAGGCTCCACGGCTGAAGAAGTGGAGCAATGCTTCCACGACGCCGTCGACGATTACCTTGAGTTTTGCGCCGAGAAGGGCAAGGAACCCGAGCGGGCTTTTAAGGGCTCGTTCAACGTAAGAACGGGCTCTGAGCTCCACAAGCAAGCAGCGCTGGCAGCGGCAAAGAAGGGTGAGTCACTCAATAAGTTTGTGACTGAAGCGATCGCTGCGGCGCTGTGAAGCCAACGTCGAGTCGAAGCC
>FR878720.1:4769-7084 GCA_000434535.1 Collinsella sp. CAG:166 | reverse complement strand
GGCGGCTTCGACGTTTGCCCAGATAAAACCAGCCAAAATAAGCCTGTCACTTTTTGGCAGGTTTGCTAGAGGAGGTTGGGATGGACAAGGCTGAGTTGCGGCGGGCGGTGATTGCCCAGCGCGATGCTCTTGATTTGGACTTGCGGGCGGCGAAGTCTGCTGATATCTGTGCGCGGCTGGTTGAGCTGCTGGGCCGCTTGGATGCCGCGGCGCCGCGCATCGTTGCCGTCTATGCCGCGATGGGTTCCGAGGCAGACCCTGCCGCGTTTGCCGCTGCGGCCGCCGTGCGCGGCTGGCGCGTAGCCTATCCGTGCATGCTCTCGGCAATTGATGCCGCAGCTTGTGGCCAGCGCATGTGTATGCGGGCAGTTGCCGCCGACGATGCGTCCGCGGCTCCGTTTATCGCCCACCCTACGCGGGCCTTTGCGGCCACGGACATCGACAGCGACCGCTTCCCCATCGTGCCTGCCGAGGCTCTCGACATGATTGTTGTGCCGCTCGTGTCCTTCGACCAAACCGGCGCGCGCCTGGGCTACGGCGGCGGTTGCTATGACCGCTATCTGCCCATGCTCTCGCCCGCATGCCAAATCATCGGCATCGCCTTTGACGAGCAGCGTGTCGACCGCGTTCCCACCGACGCTCACGACCTGCCGCTACCCCACATCATCAGCGCCTAATCGCCGCCATATCAGCCACGGCTACAGCAGTACCATCGCAGCCTAGTGCTCCTCGCCGGCGCAGGCCAGGTCGTAGGGCGTGGTCTGGTAGACGTAGTAGTTGAGCCAGTTGGTGTAGAACAGCTGAGCTTGGCTGCGCCAGACGTTGCGCGGCTCGGCGGAGGGGTCGTCACCCGGAAAGTAGTGCGCCGGCACCTCCGGGTTGAGCCCGCGCTTCACATCGCGCTCGTACTCCAGGCGCAGCGTATCGGTGTCGTACTCGGGATGGCCAAAGACAAAGAAGCGACGGCTGTCGGTCGACTTGACGATGTACAGGCCCACCTCGTCGGACACGGCCACGACCTCAAGCTGCGGCTCGGCCTCCACGTCCTCGCGGCGCACGTCGGTGTTGCGCGAATGTACGGCATAGAAGCGGTCGTCAAAGCCGCGGACCAGCGGGCTTTGCGGCTTCACCAGATAATGCTCGAACACGCCGCTCGCCTTTGCCGGCAGGTCGTACTTCTGGATGCCGTAATGATGGTACAGCCCTGCCTGCGCGCCCCAACAAATGTGCAGCGTAGAGTGCACGTGCGTGGTGGACCAATCCATGATCTGGCAGAGCTCGGGCCAGTAGTCGACCTCCTCGAACGGCATCTGCTCCACCGGCGCGCCCGTGATGATCAGGCCGTCGTAGTGGATGTCGCGGATGTCGTCGAACGTGCGGTAGAACGTCTCCAGGTGGCCGGCGCTCACGTGCGTGGCCTCGTGCGTCTTGGTGCGCAGCAGGTCCACCTCCACCTGCAGCGGCGTGTTGGAGAGCTTGCGCATGATCTGCGTCTCAGTGGCGATCTTAGTGGGCATGAGGTTGAGGATGAGCACGCGCAGCGGACGGATGTCCTGGTGCAGCGCGCGGTACTCGGTCATGACAAAGATGTTCTCGCTCTCGAGCTGCGCGGCTGCAGGGAGAGCGTCGGGGATACGAATGGGCATGGATGCTCCTTACGAGTCAGTTGCAGCTATGGTACAACGACCGGCCCCATCCGCGCGAGCGCATCGCCCAGCGATGCCGTCAACGGCCCAAATCACTCCAAAAGTAGAGATTAAGGCATGTCCCAAAATCTACGGCACTTTAGCCTAGCAAAGTAACAGCAGGACGCTACAATGGTTCGACGCGAAAAACTCGGCCGAAAGGATACATATATGTACCAGACGCGTAAGATCGGTGTGGTCGGCCAGGGCCACGTAGGAGCACATGTTGCCAACAGTCTGCTCATGCAGGGCATTGCCGATGAGCTGTACCTGTGCGATATCAACCAGGCCAAGGTGACGTCCGAGGTCCAGGACCTGCGCGACTCCCTTTCGTTTGTCCCGTACAACACCAAGATCGTCAACTGCTACGACCACTACGAGGAGCTTGCCTGCTGCGACGTCATCGTCAACGCCGCCGGCAAGGTCGCGCTGGCCGCCGGCAACCGCGACGGCGAGCTGTTCTTTACCACCGACGCCGCCCGCACCTTTGCCAAGCGCATCGTCGACGCCGGCTTTGATGGCATCTTCGTGAGCATCTCCAACCCCTGCGACGTCGTGTGCACCGAGCTGTGGCACCTGACCGGCTACGATCCCAAGAAGATCATCGGCTCGGGCTGCGGCCTGGACTCC
>FR878720.1:0-4764 GCA_000434535.1 Collinsella sp. CAG:166 | reverse complement strand
GCTCGGGCTGCGGCCTGGACTCCGCCCGCCTGCGCACCGAGATCTCCAAGAAGGTCGGCGTGAGCCCCAAGTCCATCGACGCCTACATGATCGGCGAGCACGGCTTTAGCCAGCTGGCCGCCTTTAAGGCCGCAACCATCGCCGGCAAGAGCCTTAACGAGCTTCAGGCCGAGAACCCCGACAAGTACGCCTTTGACCACATGGAGGTCGAGGAGCTCGCGCGCAAGGGCGGCTACGTAACCTACCAGGGCAAACAGTGCACCGAGTACGCCGTCGCCAACTCCGCCGCGCGCGTTTGCGCCGCCGTGCTGCATAACGAGCACGCCGTGCTTTCCGCCTCCACGCTCATGACCGGCCAGTATGGCGAGGAGGGCATCTTCACCTCCCTGCCGTGCGCGATCGGTGCCGAGGGCGTCGAGGAGGTCTACACGCTGGACCTGTCCGAGCACGAGCTCGAGGGCTTCCACAAGAGCTGCCAGCACATCCGCGACAACATCGCCCAGCTCGACTGGTGGGACGCCGAGGCCTACGACGCGAAGTAGGCCGCCGCTTGACGCGACACCTCGCTCATACGGACGCTATGCAAAGCGGGCCGCGCCGGAAATCCCCGGCACGGCCCGCTTTTTGGCTCATGCGACACGCTCGCGAATCGAAGGTGAATGCTTTTCCCGTTACCTAGTACTGCTCGATGCCCATGTAGCGACGAATCTCGGGGCTGTGGTCGAACACCTTGCCGCGGGCGGCGCGCAGCTCGCAGCTCATGTTGTAGAAGAAGATCGGCTCCAGGAACGAACGCACGCTGGCAGGCACTTCGCCCACGCCGTACTCGAGCGCATCGAGCACCATGACTGTATCGGTGTGCGTGTTGAGGAACGCCAGCGCGCGCTCCTCCATGGGGCGGCACTCGCCCGATCCGAGCTGCACAAAGTAGAACACGCCGGGCTCGGTGGCTTCGAACGGGCCGTGGAAGTACTCGCCGGAGTGGATGTAGCAGCAGTGCTGCCACTGCATCTCCATGAGCGAGCAGATCGCCATGGCATAGGTCTGGCTAAAGTTGGGACCGGAGCCCAGGATATAGAAGAACTTGTGCTGCTGGCAGAGCTCGGCAAAGCGGGCGCCCAGCTCGGCGTTGACCTTCTCACGGGCGGCGGGCAGCAGCGCATCCATCTGCTTGAGGCCCTCATACATGTCGGCGAGTGACTCGTAGCCTTCCTGCTGGTCGAGCAACTCGGCGGCGATCAGAGCGCCAATGCCCTGCGGCACCTCGGCCTGCGACACGCCCTCACCCCACGGATAGACCCAGGTAGTCCACTTGCCGTTGTCGATCTTTGAGCCCTCGCAGTCGGTAAGGGCAATGACCTCGGCACCGGCGGCCAGCGCCATCTCGCAGCCGTCGACGACCTCCTGCGTGTTGCCGCTGTGGCTGCAGGCGATGACGAGCGACTTCTCGCCAAGACTCTTGGGAGCCATCAGGCAAAACTCGCGTGCCGTGTAGACCGTCGAGGTAAACGTGGTGGCCTCACGCTTGAGCAGCTCGTTGGCCGGCATGAGATCGATCATCGAACCGCCGCAAGCGATCCAAAAGACGTTCTCGATCTTGCCCTTGCGCTCGATAATTTCCTGAATCAGATCATGTGCGTTCATGCTGATGCCCCTCCTTGTGTGGCGGCTTTTGGCGACGGCTGCTCGTACCTGCTGTCGTTCTATGTTGTTCTATATATACCACGCATGCAGCCACGGTGGAAGCCATTGCGGTAAATTTGTTCCATGTTGTTCTATTCGTGAACGTTAGATGTCGAACACGTAGCGCGAGCCCACGATCTTTTGACGACCGAGCAGCAGGGGCCGCTCGTCCTCATCGGTAAAGTAGGCCTCCATATAGAAGAGCGGCTCGCCGACCGGCACCTCCAGCAGCGGGGCCGTCTGAGTATCGGCAAGCGCAATCTCCACGGTGCAGGGGTCGGACTTGAGCGGCGCGCGACCCGAATGCTCGGCAACGAGCGCAAAGATTGAGTTATCGGTGAGGTCCTCGTCGGCCAGCGTCTGCAGGTAGGGATGGTCGGCGAGCACAAAGGCGTTGTTCTCGAGCATGACGGGGATGCCGTCGGCCGTGCGCACGCGCTCGACCACGATAAGCTCGCAGCCGGGCTCCACGCCAAAGAACGCCGCATCCTCGTGCGTCGCCGCGACCACCGTGCGCGACACCAGACGCGCACCCGGCACCATGTCGTTGGCAGCACAACCCTCAGTAAAGCACTGGACGTCACCCTTCTGGCGAATCTTGCGCTTGAGCTTGGGGGCGCACACAAACGTGCCCCTCCCCTGCTGGCGGTTGAGATACCCCGCGCGCGACAGCTCCTCGATGGCACGGCGCACGGTGATGCGCCCCACGCCGTAGGACTTCGCGAGCTCCATCTCGGAAGGAATGCGCGAGCCGGCCGCGTACACGCCGCGTGCGATCTCGCCTTTCAGGTCGTCCATAACCTGCTGATACAGCGGCACGGCGGATGCGCCAGAGCGGTCGGTTTTATCGTCGAATGCCATCGTTATGCTCCATTCCGTGCATGCTCGGACTCAAACTCTTCAATCGCCGCCATAAACTGCTCGCCAAAGGCGTCGGCCTTTTTCTCGCCGATGCCGTTGACCTGGATAAGCTCGTCGCGCGTCTGTGGGCGTAGGCGGCACAGGCCGCGCAGGGCCTTGTCGGAAAAGACCATGTACGGCGCCATCTCCAGCTCCGTCGAGATCTCCTTGCGGAGGGCACGCAGGCGCTCGAACAGCTCGGCATCGTCGCCAACACGCGGGCGCTGATCCAGCTCGGCCTCCTCGCGCAGCAGATCGACGGCGCGGCGGGCGCGGGCCGAGGCCTTGCGCTTGGACGCACGACGCTTAACGGTAAAGGCAAACACCTCGTCCTCGACCTCGCCGGCGCGCGGGCCCAGTCCCACGACCGGGTACTGCCCCTGCGAGGTAGCCAAATAGCCGCGCCCGCACAGCTGCCCGATGATGTCCTTAATGCGTCCGACCGATTCGCTCGACAGCTCACCATAGCCACTGTCCTGATCCAGGTTCATCTGGCGAATGCGCTCGGTGTTGCCGCCGTGGAGCACGTCGGCGATCAGCGACTTGCCAAAGCGCATGGGGCGCGTGGCCACATAGCGCACGGCGGCGCGGGCCATGTCGGTGACGTCCTCGACCTCGAACTGCGTGAGGCAATTGCTGCAGTTGCCGCAGCCCTCGGCGTCATCCGTGGCGGTGGCGCCCGCACCAGCCGNNNNGGCGGTGGCGCCCGCACCAGCCGCAGCAGCATGCTCGGCCGCGGCCTCGTCGCCAAAGTAGCGCAGCATGTATTCGCGCAGACAGCCGGTGGTATTACAGTAGCCCTCCATCTGGCTGAGCAGGCGATATCGATTCTGGAGTGCCCACGCGCGCTGCTCATCGTCAAGCGCCTCGTCGGCAGCGTCGCCGCGATCGATCAAAAAGCGGCGCATGCGAAAATCGTTGCCGTTCCACAGCAAATGGCAGCTGGCCGGGTCGCCATCGCGACCGGCGCGGCCCGCCTCCTGGTAGTAGGCCTCGATGCTCTCGGGCACGTTGTTATGGATCACGTAGCGCACGTTAGGCTTGTCGATACCCATGCCAAAGGCGTTGGTGGCAACCATCACCTGGGTATCGTCGTCGATAAAGGCGCGCTGGCTTTGACGACGGGCGTCGTTGCCCATGCCGGCATGGTAGCGGCCAACGCGAATGCCGCTGGGGCCCAGCGCCTCGGCAAGCTCACCTGCCAGCGCATCGACCGTCTTGCGGGTCGAGCAATACACGATGCCGCTCTCGCTCGAATGCGCAATCACATAGTCGCGCACCCACGCGGCCTTGGCCTTGTCGCCCATCTCCTCGCAGCCAAAGTAGAGGTTCTTGCGATCGAAGCCCGTCACCACCGTCGCGGGGTTTTGCAGGCCGAGCATCTGCTGAATGTCCGCACGCACGCGCTCGGTCGCCGTGGCGGTAAAGGCCGCCACGATGGGGCGCTGCGGCAGGGAATCGATGAACTCGCGAATCTGCAGGTAGGCGGGGCGGAAATCCTGGCCCCATTGACTCACGCAGTGGGCCTCGTCAATGGCCACGAGCGGCACGCCAATGCCGGCAGAACTCGCGGCCTCCTGCGCAAAGGCTAAAAAGCGCGGCTCGAGCAAGCGCTCGGGCGCCACGTACATAAGCTGGTAGCGGCCCTCGCGCGCCCGCTTGAGCACAGTGTTTTGCTGGGCCGGAGTAAGACTGGAGTTGAGATAGCTGGGCCGCGCGCCCGCCGCAAGCAACGCACGGGTCTGGTCCTCCATAAGCGACAGCAGCGGACTCACCACAAAGGTGATGCCGGGCAGCATGAGCGCGGGCACCTGGTAGCAAATGGACTTGCCGGCGCCCGTGGGCATAACACCCAGCGCATCGCGACCGGCAAGGATCGCATCGACCATGCGGTCCTGTCCCGGGCGAAACGAGGTGTAGCCAAAATAGGCGCCGAGCGTGTCGAGCGCCATCTGCTGCATGTTATCGGTCATGGTTTCCTAACGTCCAAGTCATCTGCCGCCGATTATACGCCGCCACGCGGACAGCAGCACACGGCCGCCGCCCAGACTAGTCGTTTAAGAACGCCCCCAACGGCTAAGGAGTGTCCCCAGGTGCCGACAGAAAAGGAACGTCCCCAAGTGCCGGCCCGGCAACGCCGATGTTTTGGCGCGGACAGCGAAAGCCCGCCAGAGCGAGCAA
>FR878719.1:1165-1404 GCA_000434535.1 Collinsella sp. CAG:166 | reverse complement strand
ATTGCCGGCGTCATGTCATACGCAAAGCTGATCTTGCCGTTGTTGCCCAGGTAGGAATTGACATGCGTCGCGGTCGCTTTGGCGGACACGTTGTTCCACTTGGGGTTGAGAACGTCGGTCGCGGTACCAGTGCTGTTGCCGCCCACGCTGCCCTTGGTGGTGTGGAGCTCGTCGATAAAGGCCAGACGCGCGGTTCCCACGCTAAACGAAAGGTTGCCGTCCTTGTCGGCAACAATAGC
>FR878719.1:538-1112 GCA_000434535.1 Collinsella sp. CAG:166 | reverse complement strand
CCGCCGATAAACTCGATGACGGCAGTGGCGGGCTTGGCCTCGCCGTTCTCGCCCTGCTCCTCAAACTCATCCTTGTAGTAATAGGTGCCGGTATCTGTCAGCGAATTCTTTGCAGGCTGCGTGCAGCCCTTGTCCGTGTAAATGGGAGTCTGCTTCTGGAAGTAGTAGTAGCGGTTGGTGTCGGCCGGCTCAAAGGTCGCAACCGTATCACCCAACGCACCACCGTTCCACTTGTTCGCGTAGAAATTCACAGTCTTGGTGCCGTCAACGACAGTCGTATTGCGCTCGATGTAGTCCTTGAGCCCCGTGACCTTCTCGGGCGCAAACAGGTTGTCAAGTGCGGCGCTCTTCACGCTCGAGGCATACTTCACCTGAATGGGCTTAACGTTGTCGACCGAAAGCTTGCCGTCTACGGTCTTAAAGTGGCTCAGCGGAATCAACGACGCAGGAATGTTAACCGTTACGATATCGCCCTTCTGGGGATTGTCAGCACCAGCACGCTGCACGGTGATGAGCAGGTCTTTTGCCTTGCCGGTGAACTCGTATGTGTCGGTATTGGTTTCTTTGTTGAACG
>FR878719.1:0-496 GCA_000434535.1 Collinsella sp. CAG:166 | reverse complement strand
GGTAAACGGCGTGCCGTTGATGACGACTTCGGTAAATCCGTCGACCTGCATAAAGTCGCCCAGCTCGTCGGTAAACGTGATGTAGCCGGACTTGGTCTCGTCGTAGCCCTTATGGATTTCGGTCGGATAAGGCGCCTCCGATGTGATGGCCTGTGAGATGTCGTCGAAGACCTTCTTGAGCTCTTCGGCATTGGTCGCCGACTTGTAGTAGTCGGAGTTTTCCGCGCGTGTGCCAAGCTTGTCGCTCGCATACGACGTGGCATCGGGATAATTACTCGACACGGCGTGCATAAACTTGTTGACGTCGCTTGTCCCCTCTTTCGAGGGATCGTCAGCGGGATCCGCTCCACTAAAGATGCCGATGGTATAAACGGTGGCCTTGCCATCCTTCATCTTCTTGGCAGCCGTCACGGCACCCTTGGCGACGTCAGAATCAAACTCGCTGAAGCTCGTTGGCTTGCCGTCGGTAAAGAACACAACGATCTTCTTGGCATCT
>FR878718.1:7448-24249 GCA_000434535.1 Collinsella sp. CAG:166 | reverse complement strand
CTCGATAAAGGTCGCGTAATCGACATTGTCGAGTTTGCGTAGCATGGGGATAACGGTGTCGTCGGGCGCGCCGTCGGTCTCAAAGACGGAGTAGGCCTGGCCGCCCACTTCGGTGCGGTAGGTACGGCAAAACGCGATGTTTACATGGGCGTAGGCGAGTAAGTTCGTGAGTGCGGCGAGTACGCCGGGAACATCCTGGTGCGCCACGAAGAGCGTGGAGTACATGCCCGAGATGTCGACGCCGACGCCGTTGATGCGGCTGATACGCATCTTCCCACCGCCCAGACTTTCGCCGCGGACCTGTGCCGTGGCGCCCGTGTCGTCTACCATGTCAATGTCGACGGTATTGGGGTGGATGGAGGCGTCGTCGCCCTTGATGTCAAAGTGATATTCGAGGCCCTGCTCGCGAGCGAGGTCGAAGGCCTGCTTGATATTCTCGTCATCGGTGTCGAGGCCTAGGATGCCCGCGACGAGCGCACGATCGGTGCCGTGGCCGCGGTAGGTGTGGGCGAAGGAGTTCCACAGGCCAAAGGTGACTTTGGTGATGCGGCCTTCCAGCAGGCTGGCAGCAACTTGGGCGCAGCGCAGGGCGCCGGCGGTATGCGATGAGCTGGGGCCGACCATGACGGGGCCCAAGATCTCGAATGCTGAGGTCGTAGCTAGTGTTTGCGGCTTGCCTGCCATGGGTGCTCCTTTAATCTGTCCCGTCGTCCCGAGGGGCGGGGCATAAGGTCGCCTGCTCGGACAGTCCTGCTCGCACGGAGAGCACATTAAGTGCTCTCCGGCTCGTGCGGAACTCGCGATCGACCTTATGCCCCGCCCCTCGGGACTAAGGATACATGGTTGGAGTTGCTATACTGCAAAATTTATCGGCCTGTGACCTATTCCATGTCCCAGGTCGGCTCATCTTCGCTACCGGTTAAATAAAAAAAGAAGTACCGGTTGGAACCGGTACTTCTTTTGAAAGTGCATATGTTGTTGTGACCTTAGCGGTTCTTAATTACAGGCCGCAGGCTGCTTTGAGTTCTTCGACTCGGTCGGTTTTCTCCCAGGTGAAGTCGGCGTCTTCGCGGCCAAAGTGACCGTAGGCTGCCGTCTTTTCGTAGATGGGGCGACGCAGGTCTAGGTCGCGGATGATGGCGCCCGGGCGCAGGTCGAAGGTCTTCTCTACGGCTTCAACGATCTTGTCCTCGGCAACATGTGCGGTACCGAAGGTGTCGACCATGATTGAGAGGGGCTTGGAAACGCCGATGGCGTAGGCAAGCTCGACTTCGCAGCGGTCGGCTAGGCCGGCGGCGACCACGTTCTTGGCGACCCAGCGCGCGGCATACGCGGCAGAGCGGTCGACCTTGGTGCAGTCCTTGCCGCTAAAGGCACCGCCGCCGTGACGGCCGTAGCCGCCGTAGGTGTCGACGATGATCTTGCGGCCGGTGAGGCCCGTGTCGCCCATGGGGCCGCCCACGACAAAGCGACCGGTGGGGTTCACGTAGATGTCCGCGTTGTCCCACGGCATGTTCTCGGCGGCCATGACCGGGGTGATGACGTGCTCGATGAGGTCGGCCTTGATCTTGCCCATGTCCTCGATCTCGGCGGCGTGCTGCGTGGAGATGACGATGGTCGTGACCTCCACGGGCTTGCCTTCCTCGTAGCGCACGGTGACCTGGGTCTTGCCGTCGGGACGCAGATAGGCGAGGGTGCCGTCGTGACGCACGGCGGCCAGGCGCTCGGCCAGGCGGCTCGCCAGGTAGTGCGGCATGGGCATGAGGGTCTTGGTCTCGTTGGAGGCATAACCGAACATCATGCCCTGGTCGCCGGCACCGATCAGGTCGATCGGGTCGGTGGTAGCGCCGGTCTGGGTCTCGAAGGACTCGTCGACGCCCTGGGCGATATCGGGCGACTGCTCGTGGATGAGGCTCATAACGCCGCAGGTGTCGCAGTCAAAACCGAACTTGGCACGGTTATAGCCAATGCGTCGGATAACGCCGCGGGCGATTTCCTGTACGTCGACGTAGGCCTGGGTGCGAATCTCGCCGGCGACGATGACGGTGCCGGTGGTCACGAGTGTCTCGCATGCGCAGCGGACGTTCTCCACGTTGGCGGGCACGCCGTTGGGGGCGATGTAGCCCTGCTCCTGGAGCTCTATTTCTTTGGCGAGGATTGCGTCGAGGACGGCGTCGCTGATCTGGTCAGCGATCTTATCGGGATGACCTTCGGTCACCGACTCCGACGTAAAAACAAAGGACCCGTGTTGGGGCGGGATGGAACGAAGTTCTTCTGACATGATTGTCCTTTCAAAAACGTGTCCCGGCGACCGTTACCATTCCGCCGGGCTCTCTATGCAAGGGCTCATCATAGCGCGTAAATCAAACATTCACACCCTTTCCGCACCTACTCATTGGGGACAGACTTAAATGGCCAGCCTTAAACTAAGAACGTCTCCAACGACTGGTCATTTAAGTCTGTCCCCAATGAGTAGGTAGGTGCCCTTTGTGCGGAGGTTGCTTTGATGCTTTATACTGATGCAGTTAGACATCCATCCTGCAATCGAGGAGATTTCCATGGCATCAGACGTTCGCGTCCGCTTTGCACCCTCACCGACGGGCAAGCTGCACATCGGCGGCGCCCGCACCGCTATCTATAACTGGGCTTTCGCCCGTGCAAACGGCGGCACGTTCATCCTGCGCATCGACGACACCGACCCCACCCGCTCCACCGACGAGAACACGCAGATCATCCTGCGCGCCATGCGTTGGCTGGGCCTGGACTGGGACGAGGGTCCCGAGGTGGGCGGCGACTATGGCCCCTACGCCCAGACCGAGCGCCTGGACCTGTACAAGCAGGCCGCCCAGAAGCTTTGGGACGAGGGCAAGGCCTATCCCTGCTTCTGCACTAAGGAGCAGCTCGATGCCGACCGTAAGGCCGCGCAGGAGCGCAAGGACCCCTTCCAGGGCTATCAGCGTCGTTGCCGCGATCTTGATCCCGAGGAGGCCCGTCGCCGCATCGAGGCCGGTGAGTCCTACGTCCTGCGCATCAAGGTGCCCGAGGACCGCGGCGACGTCGTCATCCACGACGCCGTCCACGGCGAGGTGACCTTCGATGCCAAGGAGCTCGACGACTTTGTCATCTTCCGCTCCGACGGCACGCCCACGTATAACTTCGCGACCGTCGTCGACGACGCCATGATGAAGATCACCCACGTCATCCGCGGCGACGACCACCTGTCCAACACCCCGCGTCAGGTCATGGTCTACGAGGCCCTCGGCGCTCCCGTGCCCACGTTCGCTCACATCTCCATGATCCTGGGCGCCGACGGCAAAAAGCTCTCCAAGCGCCACGGCGCCACCTCGGTGGAGGAGTACCGCGACGCCGGCTACCTGTCCGACGCCTTTGTCAACTACCTGGCGCTGCTCGGCTGGTCGCTCGACGGCGAAACCACGATCATCCCGCGCGATGTCCTGGCCAGCAAGTTCTCGCTCGACCGCATCTCCAAGAACCCGGCGACCTTCGACCCCAAGAAGCTCGACTGGGTCAACGCCGAGTACATCAATGGCATGTCCGATGCTCAGTTTGCCGACGAGATCATGGTTCCCGAGCTGCACGAGGCGGGTCTCATCGAGGGTAATGTCGAGTACGGCGAGGATTGGATCGACGCGCTTGCCGCCATCGTTAAGCCGCGCACCAAGATGCCGGCCGACGCCGTGACCGTCGCCGCTCCCATCTTCGCTACGGCCGAGACGCTCGAGTATGACGAGAAGTCCGTCAACAAGGGCCTGGCCAAGGAGGGCATGGGTGCCATTCTGGATGCCGCCAAGGGCGCGCTCGAGGGCGTGGACGAGTGGACGGCTGCCAACATCGACGCTGCGCTTGAGCCGTTGCCCGAGCAGATGGACCTTAAGAAGCGCGTGGTGTTCCAGGCCGTGCGCGTCGCCGTTTGCGGCAACATGGTGAGCCCTCCGTTGGGCGAGACCATGGCACTCGTCGGCCGCGACGATTGCTTGGCGCGCATCGACCGCGCCCGCACGATGGCGCTGTAATCGCTGCGCAAACGTATGTATCCGAGCCCCGTTCACCCGAGCGGGGCTCTTGTTTCTGTAGACGTATGGGATAGGAGGTGCTGGGGCCATGGTCGAGCAACTTTCGCTGTTTGGTTCGCCGGAACCGGAGGAAGCTCCGAAGTCCGCGGCTCCTGCCGCCGCCCCGGCGCAGCCCGAGCCCGCACCTGAGCCCATCGCCGCCTATGCGAGCGTGGTTCTCGACATCCCAACGCGTGCGCTGTCCGAGCCGTTTGCCTATGGCATTCCTCAACCTCTTGCTAGCGAAGCGCAGATCGGATCAACGGTCCTGGTCCACTTTGGTAACCGTGCCGCCGCGGGCTATATTGTCGACATTGCGCCTGAGCTGGGCGACCTACAAGGCAACATCGCCCTCGACCCCGCACGCATCAAGCCCATCGAGGCTATCCTCAGCAAACCGCTCTTTACTGTCGAGGCTGCCCGTATCGCACGCTGGATGAGCCGCGAGTATGTCGCGACGCTTTCCGAGTGCCTGCGTTTGTTCTTGCCCCCGGGTGGAAGTCCGCGCGTGGTCAAGGGCGATGACGGCGTGTGGACGGTTGAGCGCCCCGCCGTCAAGCCTATCCAAAACCGCTGGGTCATGCTCACGCCCGAGGGTTTCGACTACACGCCGCCCAAGACAGCGGTTCGCCAACGTCAGCTCATCGAGGCGCTCCAATGCGGCCCGGTCACGACGCGCGACCTCAACCTGCTCTATAACAGCATGTCGGCGACCATCAAGGCGCTTGAAAAACGCGGTGTCGTGGTGGTGGAAGAGCGCCGTGCGTGGCGTGGCTGCAGCGAGCAGACCACGCTGTCCTCGGCGAGCGGTAAGGCGCCGGTGGCACTCACCAACGGCCAGCAGCAGGCGCTCGCGCAGATTGAGCGAGCTCGCCTGGATGCACACGGCGACGTGGTGCTCGTCGATGGCGTCACCGGTTCCGGCAAAACCGAGGTCTACCTCTCCGCCATCGAGCGCGTGCTGGCAGCCGGCCGTTCGGCCTGCGTGCTCGTGCCCGAGATCTCGCTGACGGCCCAGACCGTCGGCCGTTTTCGCTCGCGCTTTGGCGAAACGGTTGCGGTCTTCCACTCGCGCCTTTCGGCCGGTGAACGCCTGGACCAATGGGATATGGTCGCCAGCGGTGCCGCGCGCGTGGTCGTGGGCGCCCGCTCGGCGCTCTTTTGCCCGCTCAGCGACTTGGGCCTTATCATCATCGACGAGGAGCACGAGACCAGTTACAAGCAGGGTTCCAGCCCGCGCTACCATGCGCGCGAAGTGGCGGCCGAGATGGCGCGTCGCTATCGCTGCCCGCTCGCGCTGGGCTCGGCCACGCCTTCTGCTGAGGCCCTCGACCGCTGCCGCCGTGGCACGTATAACGGTGCCACCTGGACGCGCGTCGAGATGCCCGAGCGCCCGGGACACGCCGTGCTGCCGACAGTCCGCATTGCCGACCTGCGCCGCGAGTTCTCGCACGGCAGCCGCTCTATGTTCTCAAAACCGCTGATGGAAGGCCTGGAGCGTGTGGTCGAGCGCCGCGAGAAGGCCGTGTTGCTGCATAACCGCCGTGGGTTTGCGCCGTTCCTTATGTGCCGCGAGTGCGGCTGCGTCCCCACCTGCAACCACTGCTCCACCGCGCTTACGTATCACGAGCGCACGCACACGCTGCAGTGTCACACATGCGGTTCGTCTTGGCGCGTGCAGCCGTATCCCGCGCCCACGAGCCGTTGCCCCAAATGTGGCAGTCGCTACCTGGCAAAAATGGGCTTGGGTACGCAGCAGATCGAGGACGCACTGCACCAGATGTTGCCCGAGGACGTCGCCATTATTCGTATGGATGCCGATTCCACGCGCGGCAAGGATGCGCACAAAAAGCTGCTTGAGAAGTTCGATGCCGCCGATTGCGCGGTGCTGCTGGGCACCCAAATGATCGCAAAGGGCCTCGACTTTCCCGAGGTCACGCTCGTGGGCGTGGTCAATGCCGACTTCGCCCTCAAGCTGCCGGACTTCCGCGCAGGGGAGCGCGCCTACGATCTGCTGGAGCAAGTCGCCGGCCGTGCCGGTCGTGGTGATCGCCCCGGCGAGGTCATCATCCAGACCTACCTGCCCGAGGACCCGGTCATTCGCGCCGTCGCTGAGCATGACCGTTCGATCTTTACCGACTACGACCTGGACCAGCGCCGCGACGCGCTGTACCCGCCTTTTGTTCGCCTGGTCAACATCTTGGTGTGGTCGGCGAACCGAGACGAAGCACAGGACTACATCGGGCGCATTGCAAAGCTCCTCAAGCGCCGTTGGCATGCTGCCGCGCCCGACTTTTTGCAGGCGGGGAGTGCCGTGCCGCAGGTGTTGGGCCCGGCTTCGTGTGTAATCGAGAGAGCCAAGGACCGTTACCGCTTCCATCTGCTTGTGAAGTCGCCCGTGGGGTACCATGTCTCTGATGATATCGACGCCTGCCTCAAAGAGGTGGGCTCTGTGCGCGGCGTGAGCGTGAGCGTTGACGTCGACGCCTATGATTTGATGTAACAACCCGAAAGGATGGCCATGGAAGCCAACGGAATCGTACTGTCGCCCGACCCTCGTCTGCGCCAGGAGTGCGCCGTCATCGAGGAGATCACCCCGGCGATCGAGACGCTTGCCGAGAAGATGAAGAAGATGATGTTCGAGAACGGCGGCTGCGGCCTGGCTGCCCCGCAGATCGGCGAGCTCATTCAGCTCGTCACCATCGACTGCGACTACAGCGACAAAAACGACTACGACCCGTACGTGCTCATCAATCCCGTGATTGTGGAGCAGAGCGACCATCTGGTGCCGTTTAGTGAGGGCTGCCTTTCCATTCCTGGTATTAGCTGCGAGATTGAGCGTCCCGACCATGTCGTCGTCGAGGCGTACGACCTGGATGCCAACCTGATTCGCTACGAGGCCACGGGCGACCTGTTCTGCGTGTGCCTGCAGCACGAGATCGATCACTTGCACGGCAACACCATGTTCGAGCGATTGAAGCCCATGCAGAGGCTCAAGGCCGTCAAGGAGTACCAGGACGCCCTGGCCCGCGGCGCTCGACCGGGCGAGACGGAGTAGGTTAATTGTCCGTCCCTGGGATGGGGCCCACACATATCATCCCGTGCTCAAACATTCTCGCTGCGCTGCGAAACTGCGCGCGGGACGATATGTGTGGGCCCCATCCCAGGGACTACGTTGTCGCTCTTCGTTTCGCCCGGGTGCCGTCGGGCCAGGGAGGGGCGTCTTCGCTGATAGGTGCTTTGTTGGGAGGGTTGCTTTTATGCGGCTCTTTCTTTGGTTTTGGGTATATTTGTTTTTGTTGAAATGTTATTGCGGATGGGCTGGTGACTTGGCTTTCCGCCACTATTTGTAGCCGTCTCGGCTTTGGTTGAGGGGAGACGTTCTTTATGCGTATTGTGTTTATGGGTACGCCTGATTTTGCTGTGCCTTCGCTGGTTTCGCTTGTTGAGGCTGGTAACGAGATTGCGCTTGTTGTTACTCGTCCTGATGCTGTTCGTGGGCGTGGTAAAAAGTTGGAGCCGTCTCCTGTTAAGGCTAAGGCGCTTGAGCTGGGGTTGCCGGTCGTTGAGGCCAATCGTATGACGCCGGAGGTAGTTGAGGCGCTCCAGGCTGCAGATGCCGATATTTTCTGTGTGGCTGCCTATGGCTGCATTTTGCCCGATGAGGTGCTGCAAATGGCGCCGCTTGGTATTGTGAATGTTCATGCTTCGCTGCTGCCTCGTTGGCGTGGCGCCGCTCCTATTCAGCGTGCGATTCTCGCTGGTGACGAGATTGCTGGCGTTTCTATCATGCGCATTGGGCATGGTGTGGATACTGGTGCTTATTGTGCTCAGGCTTCCACGCCTGTTGCTGGTAAGCATGCCGAGGCGCTCACGATGGAGCTTGGTGAGCTTGGCGGCAAACTGCTTGCCGATACGCTTCCTTCTCTTGCCGATGGCACCGCCGTGTGGACTGAACAGGATGAGGCGCTCGTTACCCATGCTGCCAAGATTTCCAAGCTGGAGATGCGTCTGGATCCGCAGATGGCTGCGCTTGATTGCGTGCGCCATGTGCTGGCCTCGTCCGATACCGCGCCTGCCCGATGCGTGATTGCCGGCAAGACCGTGCGCGTGCTCGATGCTGCACCGACCGATGTCTCGCTTGGCGAGGGCGCTGTTGCCGTTCAAGCCAAGCGCGTCTACCTTGGCCTTTCCGATGGCTCGGTTGAGTTGCTCGAGGTTAAGCCAGATGGCAAGCGTGCTATGGCCGCTTCCGCCTGGGCTGCTGGCCTGCAGGGCGCCGATCTTTCGTGGGGTGTTTTGTCATGAGCAAGTTGTCTCCCGCGCGTAAGCTTGCGCTCGATGTGCTGATGGAGGCCGATCGCCGCGGCATGTATGCGCGCGACGTGCTGTCCTCTCGCGCATCGGCCAAGGCTATTGATCAGCGCGATTCCGCTTTTGCCGCCCGCTTGGCGCTTGGTGTGGCCGCCACGCAGGGTATTTTGGACGAGCTGCTCGACCAGTTTCTCGATAAGCCAAAAAAGGTTGCGCCGCGTGTTCGCATGGCGCTTCGTATCTCGGCCTTCGAGATGCTCTATCTGCATACGCCTGGCCGCGTCGCCGTAAGTCAGGGTGTTGAGCTGGTTCGCTGCGGTGCTAAGTCCGCCGCTGGCTTGGCCAATGCTGTACTGCATAAGGTTGCGAACAATGTTGAGGACTTTGCTACGGCATCCGATGTGGATGAGTCTGAGCGACGCCTGGTACGTCTGTCGCGCCTGATGGGTCTGCCGCGTTGGCTGTGCGCTCGTATTATGGGTTCGTTTGACACGCCAGAGGGTGCGCTCAACTTTGCCGGTAACTTGGCACCTGCGCCGCTGGCTTTACATGAGAACGCCTTTACGACTAAGCCTGATCCGTATATCTCGCAGCTCGTCGCGCCTGTCTTCCCGGGCTGCCATGCCCCGGTTGATGCCCAGGTTACCGTTGCTTCTGGTGTGTTTGAGCGTGCTGCCGCGGTTGCATCTGATCTCAATGCGCAGCTCATCGCCACAGCTGCCACGCGCCCTGGTAGTTGCCTTGAGATTGGTGCCGGTCGTGGCACCAAGACCTATGTGATGATGTGCCAGGCCAAGCGTGCCGGCTATGAGCGTCAGCATACTGCACTCGATTTGCACGACCGCAAGTGCGATCTGAATCTCGCGCGCCTTCTCAAGGCCGGTATTCAGGGCGTTCGTACGGTTTCGGGTGATGCCTGCGAGCTTGATGAGGTGCCCACATCGTTTGATGCTATGCGCGGTGAGCGGGTCAAGTTCGATACCGTGTTTATCGATGCGCCGTGCTCTGGCACCGGAACCATGCGTCGTCATCCCGAGATCCCGTGGCGCCTAACCGAGAATGATGTGACGGCCGAGTTACCCAAGCTTCAGCTGACGATGCTTAAGGAGGCTTCTGCGCGCGTGGCCGCCGGCGGAGAGCTCATCTATGCCACCTGCTCGGTTTTTGATGAAGAGAACACGCAGGTCGTGGATGCCTTCCTAGCCTCTCCCGAGGGTGCCTGCTTTAGCGTGGCACTGCTCTCCGAGGCGCAGATTTTGCAACTCCCGGAGTTCGATCAGGCTAAGAAGCTCGTATCCGTACGCCAGAACGAACGAGGCCTCTTCCAAAGCGTGCCGGTAAACGCCGACTCCTACGACGGCCACTTCTGCGCCAGGCTGGTCCGCAAGTAACGACTAAGTTGCGGTGAAATAGGGATTGAATAGCGGCTTCTGCCCGCCAAACAGTCCTTATTTCACCGCAACTCATTAGGAAACTTGGGTAGCTAAAGAAGCAGCCCCGCGATCGGTGTCGGTCGCGGGGCTGTTTGGTTCCTAGTGGTTATGCGGGCAGTTGGCGCAGCAGCCGCTGGTGGCGCTGGTGCTGGCGCCACCGCTTCGCTGGTCGGTGTTGTAGAAACCGCTACCCTCAAATTTAATGCCGCTGGCCGAGAACGTCTTGGCCGCCGGGGCACCGCAGCTGGGGCACACGACCTCGGGAGTCTCGGACATGGGATGCTCAACCTCAAACACGTTGCCGCAGCTCGAGCACTTGTAATCGTAGCGCGCCATAATACTTCCTTTTCAGCACAAAGCGGGCAGATTACTCTGCCCGCAAAAATTCAAACGTCTGTAACTGTACCCTATATCGGGGGTTTTATCACGCTTCGCCCCAGAATCTATGGTTGTTGCGCAGGAGCTGTGCGGTTTTGTTCTCGGCGGCTGCAATGTCCGCCTCGTCAGCCTGCCAGGTCCAGTTGCCCGTGGCAACGCCCGGAACGTTCATGCGCGCGTCGTCGCCAAGCCCCAGGATATCCTGTAGTGGCATCATCACTAGGGGAGCGTCGCTTGCCAGCGCGTCGCTCATCAGCTTGGCCGCCACCTCAACACCGCTCGGCTCGTCGCCGCCCGCAAAGGAACGCGTGCACCAACCGGCCAGCGTCGACGTATCGTGCGTTGAGGTGTACAGGATCTTTCCTGGCGTGGGGTGCACGCCGCAACGGACGTCGTAATCGCTAAACTCCAGCACGTC
The DNA here is from genome assembly GCA_000434535.1 of Collinsella sp. CAG:166. Taxonomy (GTDB): domain Bacteria; phylum Actinomycetota; class Coriobacteriia; order Coriobacteriales; family Coriobacteriaceae; genus Collinsella. The sequence goes on along the minus strand of FR878718.1, from coordinate 13,633 downwards.
CATGCCGGGGAAACCGCAGGTCGAAGCCATGGCGCGAACACCGGGCGTCAAATAGCCCAAGTCCTCGGCGATAAAGTTGAGCGGACCCAGCTCATCGTAGGCAGTCTGGAACAGGTCCTTGCCCGGGCCCGCCAGCCAGCGGCCGTCGGCGCAAGCCTTGCCCGCGGGGATACTAAAGTAGCTGTGGAAGCCCAGGAAGTGATCCAGGCGCACGCGGTCGTAGAGCGAAAACGCGCGACGCAGGCGATCCATCCACCAGCTATAGCCGTTCTGCTTCATGTGGTCCCAGCGGAACGTCGGGTTGCCCCACACCTGGCCTTCGGGCGCAAAGTTGTCGGGCGGCGCGCCAGAAATTTCGATTGCTTTGCCGGTATCGGACAGCCAGAAGTTCTCAGGTTCGCTCCACGCGTCTGCCGAATCGTCGGACACGTACATAGGAATATCGCCGATGACCTCGATGCCTTTCTTGTGCGCATAGTTCATGAGCTCGCACCAAGCCAGGTCAAAGCGGTACTGCATGTAAGCCTGCAGCTCTGCCTCGTCGTGGAAACGCTTGTCGTCAATCAGATGCTCGTTGTAGCGCGCGACATCTGCCGGCCAATCGTGGCGCGACTCGCCCTCAAAGTTCTTTTTGACGGCCATATAGACGCAGTATTTCTCGAGCCAATCGGCATTGCGATGTTTAAAGGCGGTGTACAGCGGATCGGCATCCTCGCCTCCGCGGGCCTTCCAGGTCTCAAAGTCGGCTGCCAGCTCCTCGTGGCTCTCGGGTAGCAGGTCGATATTGCCTGCAAAGGCCGAAGGACCGGCGTAAGGGGAGCGGAAGAAGTCCGTGGGGTTGACGGGGAGAACCTGCCAGTAGCGCATACCCATGGCGGCCAGATGGTCGATAAAGCGACGCGTGGGTGCGCCGATCGTACCGGGCTTGCCGTCGTCGGTCGGCACCGATGTGATATGGCACACAACACCCGCACCGTGATCGAGCGGCTCCTGCAGGCGCTGCTCGGCATGGTGATAAATGATCGACGAGCCCAGCGGATACAGATCGAGTGTGACCGTGCCGTTGTGGATCTCGCACTCGTGACCGCTGATCACGTCACTTGCACATTCGCCGAGCGCCGGAATCGTCACGCGGTGTGAATTGCGCAGGCTGCGGTTGATGATGACGGTCGCGGACTCGCCGTCCTTACCGGTGCGCGTATAAGCGAGTACTTCGTCATTGAGCGCAAAGGCCTTGATTCCACCGTCGATCATAAACGGCAACGCGCGGCGCACAGCAGATGCGTTCTTGACGATCGCAAACGTATCGAAGTCGTGCAGGTTTTCCTTGGTCGGCATGGTGCGACGATTGCCCGGATCGGTGAGTCCCTCAAGGCCGTACTCGTCGCCATAGTAAATCGAAGGCACACCCGGGAACGTCATCTGCATGAGCGTCGCGAGCCAAAAACGACTCTTGGCCAGGCCCATGGAGTTCTCGTCCAGGCGCCACTTGCTGCGCTCGCTCTCGGGCAGCTGCGACTCGTCGGGGCCGCCGCCGAGCACCGAGATGATGCGCGGACGGTCGTGACTCGAGAGCAGATTGAGCGCGCAGGACAGGGCTTCGCGTGGATAGTTCTCACGCAGGGTTTCGATATCCTCGGCTGCCTGGTAGGCGTTCTTGTAGCCCATCAAAAAGCCGATGACCATGTCGCGGAAGGGGTAGTCCATGGCGGAGTCGAGCTCAGAGCCCTGCAGGTAGCGGCGCAAATGACCATAGCTGATCTTGTTGGAGGCGTCTTCCCAGACCTCGCCGAGCAGCAGCGCGTCGGGCTTCTCGGCGAGCACGGCTTTTTTGATCTCGGCCAGGAAGTCGTCGGAAAGCTCGTCGGCCACATCCAGGCGCCAGCCGTGAGCGCCGGCGCGCAGCCATTTACGAATAACGCCGTCCTTGCCCAGGAGCCGCTCGCGTACCAACTCGGAGCTCTCATTGATGGCGGGCATATTGCCCACGCCCCACCAACAGTCGTACGAGCCGTCCTCGTGGAAATAAAACGCATCGCGCCACGGCGAGTCCTCGCTCTGCCATGCACCGACGCCGGGATAGTTGCCGTAGCGGTTAAAGTAGATCGAGTCGTCGCCCGTATGGTTGAAGACGCCGTCCAGGATGATGGAAATGCCCAGCTTCTCGGCTGCCTCGCACAGCTCAGTAAAGTCCTGCTCGGTGCCCAGGATCGGATCGATCTTGGTGTAATCGGCGGTGTCGTAGCGGTGGTTGCTTGCGGCTTCGAAAATGGGGTTGAGGTAGATGGCTGTAAAGCCCAGCTCGGCGATGCGAGGCAGGTCTTCTTGGATACCCTTGAGCGAGCCGCCGTAAAAATCCCAGGTCTTGATGGAGCCGTCCTCGGCGCGCTCGTACACAGGCGGCTCGTTCCAGTCCTCGACCATGCGGCGCTGAATGCCCTTACGCGGTTTTTCGACCTCGGCCAGCGTGCGCTCGCGCCAGTGCTCGTCGCGGGCATAGCGATCCGGGAATATCTGGTAGACCATACCGCGCTCGTACCAGGTGGGACGGTTCTCGCGGTGCTTGTAGACGGTGATTTGGAACGAAGGCACCTCGGCGTAGTCGTAGGTTACGCCCTCGCCGCCGGTGCGGCCCTGCGGTGCGCCCAGGCGAACCTCGGGCTGGCCCTCGATATTGCAGATAAAGCTGTACCAGATAAGACAGGGCTCGGCGCACTCCAGCTCGGCGGTAAAGATGCCGTCGCCCTCGTGCGTCATGGGATACAGAGACTCACCGATCTCATCGACCCAGGTGCGCAGCGTAAGCGTTGCCTGGTTGGGGTCGGCGTCCTCTAGAATCACCGAAAGCGAGAGGGTCGTTCCTGTGGTCACAGCGCCAAACGGAGTGCGAAACTGCGGCAGACGGCTGTTGTGAATCAATCTCATAATACGGTCCAGTTCAATAGAATCATGGCCTGCGGGCCATGGGCTTTACGCACAAGTTGTAAGTATATCTGTTGTACACAGGCTGTATAAACAACATCCGTTTACCATCGGCGAACGGTTGTCCTAGAAAATCGTTTTACCAACTACCTACAGAGAAGGGGCGCCCGGTTGGAGCGCCCCTTACATAGGGTTTAATGAGGTTTTGGATCGTTTGTGGACTAGCGGCGCTTGCGGGTGGCCGTGGCCTTGCGGACGGACGTCTTCTTGGACGGAGCCTTTTTCTCTGCCGGAGCGGCGGGGGAGACCGGGGTCTCCTTGGCGGGCTCGGGCTTTGCCTCCACCTTCGGGGCAGCCTTAACCTCAGCGGCCTTCGGCGCCGGCTTGGCCTTTACCTCGGCCTTGGGCTCCTCTTTGGTGGCAGCGGACTTGGGCTCTGTCTTGGTAGCTGCGGCCTTGGTCGTGGTCTTTTTGGCCGTCGTCGTGGTGCGCTTGCGCGTGGTGGTCTTGGCGGCCGGCTTCGTCTCGACAGCCGCCTCGGTCTTGGGCTCGACGGGGGTTTCCTCGACCTTGACAGCAGACTTTGCGGCGGCCTTCGAGGTCGTCTTCGCAGCGGCCTTCGTCGCGGCAGCCTTCGTGGTCGTCGACTTCGTTGCCGTGGTCTTCTTGGCTGCCGTTGCCTTCTTGGCGGTCGTGGTCTTGGTCGCGATCGCCTTCTTAGCAGCGGTCTTTGCCGGAACCTTGGCGGCCGGCTGGGCCTCAGCGACCTCGGCCTTTACCTCGGGAGCAGCTTCGGCTTCGGCGGCCTTCTTGGCAGCGGCGGTCGTGCGCTTGCGCGTGGTCGTTGCCTTGGTAGCGGTCGTCTTTGCTGCGGCGGTCTTGGTGGCAGCAGCTTTGGTCGTCGTAGCCTTCTTGGCGGTCGTCTTGCGGGTCGTGGTCTTCTTAACTGCGGGCTTTGCAGCGGGCTTGACCTCGGCCTCTGCCTCAGGAGCAACCTCAGCCTTCACCTCAGGCTCGTCCTTTGCGGTCTCAGCTTCAACCGGCTTCTCCTCGGCCTTGGGCTCCTCTGCGGCCACCGGATCAGGTGCAGCCTCAGGCTCGTCGACAACCGCCGCCGGGCGCTCAATCTCCGGGTGCATAAAGAAGTACAGGTCCAGATATTTATCGGCCGAGCGCGTCCAGCTAAAGTCCTGGCTCATGGCCTGCGTGACCAGCTGGTTCCAGGCGTCGCGGTTATCCCAGAACAGACGCGCCGCGCGGAATACCGCATCGCCCATCTCGTCGCCGTTAAAGTTGCTAAACGAGAAGCCCGTGCCCTCGCCGGTAAACTCGTTGTACGGCTGCACGGTGTCCTTCAGGCCACCGGTCTCGCGAACAATCGGCAGCGTGCCGTAGCGCATGGCGATGATCTGCGACAGGCCGCAGGGCTCAAACTTCGAAGGCATCAGGAACATGTCGGCGGCGGCATACATGCGCTGCGACAGCGCCGGATCGAACTCGATGCGTGCGGCCATGGTGCCGGGGTACTTGTCCTGGAAGTAGCGCAGGCCGTCCTCGTAGTCGCGGTCGCCGGTGCCCAGCACCGCCACCTGCACGCCGCCGGACAGGATGCGGTCGAGCGCGTACATGACCAGATCCATGCCCTTCTGGCGCGTCAGGCGCGTGACCATCACCATGAGCGGATGGTCGTCGCGAACCTCGAGGCCCAGTTCCTCCTGCAGCTTGGCCTTGCACACGGCCTTGCCGGAACGGTCCTCCACGGTGTAGTTGGCGGCAATTCGCTTGTCTGTTGCCGGGTCAAAGCCCGCAACGTCAATGCCGTTCAAAATGCCCTGCAGCGCGTAGGAACGCTCGCGCAGTACGCCGTCCAGGCCCTCGCCAAACTCAGGCGTCTGGATCTCGTTGGCATAGGTGGGGCTCACCGTGGTGATGGCGTCGGCATAGCGCAGGGCGCCCAGCATGTAGTTGATGCTGCAGGCGTCGCAACGCAGCTGCGAGGCGGCCGCCGGAATGTGCGCCACACCAAGGATGTCCTCCATCACGGTGTCGCTAAACTGGCCCTGGAACGCCACGTTGTGGATCGAGAACACGGTCTTGACGCGGTCATACAGCGGCAGGCCCTGGTAGAACTCGCGCAAAAACACGGGCGCCAGCGCCGTCTGCCAGTCGTTGCAGTGCAGGATGTCGCACTCAAAGCCGGCGGGCAGGTGCTGCAGGCTCTCGGTGATGGCCTTGGAGAAGAACGCAAAGCGCTCGCCGTCGTCAAAGAAGCCGTACGGATAGTCGCGCGCAAAGTAGCGCTCGTTGTCGATGAACATATAGGTGACGCCGTCGTGCTCGAGCTTCTCGAGTCCGCAGTACTCATTGCGCCAGCCCAGGCTCACGTAAAAGTCGGAGAAGTGCTCCATCTGCGACTTGTACTCGTCCTTGATGGTGGCGTACTTGGGCACCATCACGATTACTTCGGCGCCGGCGCGCACAAGCGCCGCAGGCAGCGAGCCCGCCACGTCGCCCAGGCCACCGGTCTTCACAAACGGTGCGCACTCGGCCGAGGCAAACACGATCTGCATCTTTTTGCTGGAATCAGCCATATTGTCTCCCTGTTGCAATTCGAGAATAGCCGCCTGGCGCAAACCGGGCGGCTATTCTACGTGTTACGAGCGATGTTGCGGTGCCAAAGCTAGCTCGCGTTGGTGATATCAGAAGTTAACGGGGCCTTTCCCAGCACCAGGATGTTCTCGGGCGTGCCGCGAAGCTCGGTGTTGGTGGGAACCACGTTGTTCTTGTCCAGGATTGCATTCTCAACGCGGGCGCCGCTCTTGATGACGCAGCTCTGGTTGATGATCGAATTGGTCACCGAGGCGCCTTCCTCAACCACAACGCCGCGCGACAGGATCGAGTTGCGCACGGTGCCCTTGATGATGCAGCCCGCCGAGATGATCGAGTTGCAAGCGTGGCTGCCGGTCGCATAGCGCGAAGGCGGCACGTCGTGAGCCTTGGTCAGGATCGGACGCTCGGGATCGAAGAGCTGGTCGGCCACGGTCTGGTCGAGCAGGTCCATGCTGCGACGATACAGCGACTTCTCGCTAAACACGCCCACGACCTCGCCCTTGTACTCGTAGCTGCACACGTCGATGTTGCCAAAGTCGCCCTGTAGTGCCTCGAGCAGGTCCAGATAGTCGGCGGCCTGGTAGTGATCGATGATCTCGAGCAGCGTCTCGCGGTTGACGATGCAGCAGTCCATAGACGCGTTGTCGCCATAC
>FR878718.1:0-7417 GCA_000434535.1 Collinsella sp. CAG:166 | reverse complement strand
CGCCGGCGCTCACGCCCGTTAGGCGGCCGTTCTCGTTAATTTCGAGTTTGGTCTCGTCATCGACGTTGTGCGTGGCCTTGCAGTACACCACGGTCATCTGGGCACCGGAGTTCTCGTGCGCGTCGATGATGGTGTTGAGGTCCATGTTAAAGATGATGTTGGTGCCCATCATCACAACGTAGGGCTTGTCCGAGCGCTGGAACAGCGTCTTGTTGGAGATGATGTCGCGCAGCAAGAAACGCATGCCGCCCTTGGTGGTGCCATACGCGTTGCCGGGAACCATGAACAGGCCGCCCTTCTTGCGGTCCAGGCCCCAGTCCTTGCCCGAGCCCACGTGGTCGATCAGCGAGCGGTAGTTGCCCGGCATGACGACGCCGACGGTCTTAATGCCGGCATTCATCATGTTGGACAGCGGGAAATCGATCAGACGGTAGCGGCCCAAAAACGGAACGGACGCGATGGGGCGGTCCTTGAGCAGCACGCTGCCGTAGGTCGAAGAGTAGTTAGCGGTGATATAACCGATGGCCTTGCGATTGATCATCGGATCATTCCCCCTTCCCGATAACGACGTCATTTCCAACGACGGCCGTATCCTTGGTGGTATCGACAGAGCCGAGCTTCACGCCCTCTTCGACCGTGGAGTTCTCGCCCAAAATAGCGCGGCAGATGTGCGCGCCGCTCTTAACGTGCGCACCCGGCAGCAGCACGGAGTCCTCGACCACTGCGCGCTCCTCGATGATGACATCGGTCGAAAGGATCGAGTGGCGAGCGGTGCCGTAGATCTTGCAGCCGTTGGAGACCAGGCAGTCGTCCAGGCGTCCGTCCGGGCCAATGTAGTGCGGCGGACGCGTGGTGATGTTGGACATGATGGGGAAGTGCTTGTCGAACAGATCGAACTCGGGGTTGTTGCCCAGCAGGTCCATCGAGGTCTCGTGGAAGCTGGCGATGGTGCCGACGTCCTTCCAAAAGCCGTGGAACTCGTAGCTGTACAGGCGCTTGCCCTCGCCGAGCAGCTTGGGGATGATGTCCTTGCCAAAGTCGTGGCTCGAGCGCTGGTCCAGAGCGTCCTCTTCGAGCGCCTCGATCAGCACGTCTGCCGAGAAGATGTAGATGCCCATGGACGCGAGGTTCGAATCGGGCTTATCGGGCTTCTCGGTGAACTTGGTGATGCGGCCGTCCTCGGGGTCGGTGGTCAGGATGCCAAAGCGGCTGGCCTCTTCCCAAGGCACGGGCATAACGCTCACCGTGAGGTCGGCGTTGTTCTCAATGTGCGTCTTGAGCATCTTGCGGTAGTCCATGCGATACAGGTGATCGCCCGAAAGAATCAGGACGTACTTGGGGTCGTTGGCTTTGATGTAGTCGAGGTTCTGCGTAATGGCGTCGGCCGTGCCCGCATACCATGCGCCGCCGGTCTGCGTCTCGTACGGCGGCAGGATCGAAACGCCGCCGTCGCGGCTGTCCAGATCCCAAGCCTCGCCGGAGCCCACGTAGGCATGCAGCAGGTAGGGGCGATACTGCGTCAGAACGCCCACCGTGTCGATACCCGAGTTGGAGCAGTTGGACAGCGAAAAGTCGATAATGCGGAACTTGCCACCAAAGCTAACCGCCGGCTTAGCGATCTTTTGGGTGAGTGCCCCCAATCGGCTGCCCTGTCCTCCTGCGAGGAGCATCGCGATGCATTCTTTCTTACTCATCGATTTCTCCTTCTGTCATCGATGTTCCTAAACCCATTAGCGACGGGCGCGGCGCAACGTCACGCTCGTCGAGTAATGCCGTGCTGGCATAGGGGAGCTCGCGCGCCTTTACGCGTGCCAGATCTCGTCGCGGTACTCGCGAATGGTGCGGTCGCTCGAGAACCAGCCGCTCGAGGCGGTGTTGAGCAGGGCCTTGCGGTTCCAGGTCTCCTTGTCGCCATAGCTGCCGGTGAGCTTCTCCCACGCATCCACGTAGCTGCGGAAGTCTGCCATGACCAGGTCGGGGTCGTTGTTATTCATGAGCTCGTTGTAGATGCTCTCGAAGTTGCCCGAAAGACCCGCAAACGTGTTGTCCTTGAGCTCGTCCATCACGCGGCCCAGACGCTCGCGGTCGTTGTTGAGGGTATCCCATGCAAAGTAGCTGTTCGACGCCCAGAGCTGCTCGACCTCGGAGGCGGTCAGGCCAAAGATGGCCTCGTTCTCGCGGCCGGCCAGGTCGGCGATCTCGATGTTGGCGCCGTCGAGGGTGCCCAGCGTAATGGCGCCGTTCATCATGAGCTTCATGTTGGACGTGCCCGAGGCCTCCTTGCCTGCCGTGGAGATCTGCTCAGAGATCTCGGCGGCGGGGTAGATGAGCTGGGCGTTGCTCACGCGGAAGTTGGGGATAAAGCAGACCTTCATGACCTCATTGACGCGCGGGTCGTTGTTGATGACCTCGGCCACCGAGTTAATCAGGCGGATGGTCTCCTTGGCAAAGGTGTAACTCGAGGCGGCCTTGCCGCTAAAGATGAAGGTCGTCGGCGTCACGTGGAAGTTGGGATCGGCGATGCGACGGTTGTAGATGTCCATTACCTTCATGATGTTCATGAGCTGGCGCTTGTAGGCGTGGAAGCGCTTTACCTGGACATCGAAGACGGTGTTGGGATCGATGACCAGACCGGTCTCGGCCTTGACGTAGGCGGCCAGGCGCTCCTTGTTGGCGCGTTTGGAGGCACCAACGGCCTTCAGGAACTCGGTGTCGTCCTTAAACTCCTTGAGTTTCTCCAGCTCAAAGGCGTCCTTCAGCCAGCCATCGCCAATGGCCTCGGTCACGAGCTTGGCGTAGGTGGGGTTGGCCTCGGCAAAGAAGCGACGGTGCGAGATGCCGTTGGTCTTGTTGTTGAACTTTTCGGGCGTCAGGGCATAGAAGTCCTTGAGCACGATGTTCTTGATGATGTCGGAGTGAATCTTGGCCACGCCGTTGACGCTGTGGCTGCAGATCACGGACAGGTTGGCCATGCGAATCTCGCCGTCCCACAGGATTGCGGTCTGGCGCAAACGCTCCTGCCAGCCCTCCTGGGTGGTGTCGAACGACTCGTGCCAACGACGGCTGATCTCATCGATGATCTGATACACGCGGGGGAGGAGCTTGGAGAACGTGCCGATGGGCCACTTCTCCAAGGCCTCGGGCAGGATGGTGTGGTTGGTGTAGCTCACGACCTGCGTCACGATGTTCCAGGCGTCGTCCCACTCGAGCTTCTTCTCGTCGATGAGGATGCGCATGAGCTCGGGGCCGCACATGGCGGGGTGCGTGTCGTTGGTGTGGATGGCCACAAACTGCGGCAGCAGGTCCCAGTTCTCGCCGTGCTCCTTCTCAAAGGTGTCGAGCAGGCTGTAGATGCCGGCCGAGACAAACAGGTACTCCTGCTTCAGGCGCAGCAGACGGCCGTGTTCGCCGGCGTCGTTGGGGTAGAGGATGGCGCTGATGGCCTCGGCCTCGGCGCGCTCGGCGTCGGCCAGGGCATAGTCGCCGCGGTTGAAGGCCTCCAGATCGAAGTGCTCCTCGACCGGCTCGGCGGCCCAGACGCGCAGCTTGTTGACGGTCTCGCCGGCATAGCCCACAACGGGGATGTCATAGGGAACGGCCAGGATATCCTGCGTGTCCACCGTGCGGTAGAACGTGCGGCCGTTCTCCTCAAAGCCCTCAACATGGCCACCAAACTTGATGGTCACGGCCTTGTCCTGACGGCGGACCTCCCAGGGATAGCCGTGGGTGAGCCACTCGTCGGTGGCCTCGACCTGGCTGCCGTTGACGATTTCCTGCTTAAACAGGCCGTAGCGGTAGCGCATGCCGTTGCCGTAGCCGGCAATGCCCTCGGCTGCCATGGAATCCAGGAAGCATGCGGCCAGACGGCCCAGGCCACCGTTGCCCAGAGCCGGATCGGGCTCCTGGTTCTCGATGACGGACAGGTCGAAGCCCATGTCGTCGAGCGCCTCGGCGACCATGTCGCGCACGCCAAAGTTGAGCAGGTAGTTGTCGAGCAGGCGGCCGATCAAAAACTCGATCGAGAAGTAGTACACGCGCTTCTTGCCCTCGACGGTGGCGCGGGCGTCGCTCTTGGTGGCAACGGTGCGTGCCTTCTCGGCCACGAGCTTGGCCAGGGCGTTAAAGCGGTCCAGGTCGCTGGCGGCCTCGACGCTCTTGCCGCTGATGCTCATGACGGCATCGCGATAGAGCTCGGTAAACTCCTGCTTGTTGTCGAAGATCTTATTCATACGTTCCTTTCCCCCGGGGATGTTTCTCCCGGAACGGTTATGACTTACATCCTACGCCCCGGCGGTGCGGGTAATTACAGTGGTAACTCTTTTGTTACGCTTCCTTGCCAGATGCTTTAACAGCGCCTGCCTTAGCCTTGGGAGCAGCCTTTTTAGTAGCTGCCTTCTTGGCTGCGGCCTTGGCCGTGGTCTTGGCGGCAGACTTGGCAGTCTTCGCCTTGGCCGGAGCCTTCTTGGCGGCTGCGGACTTGGGCTTCACCGAGGACGAGCGCTTGCGCGTCGCCTTCTTGGGCTCCTCGACCACGGGCGGCTTATAGCTGCTGGGTCCGCGGCGCTTAAGCACCACGCCTGCCAGGCCGGGCACCTTCATCTCAATGGAGTCCATCTGCCCGTTCCAGGGATAGGGCTCGCTCGAGCAGGTGTAGGGCTCCTCGCCGGCATAGCCGCTGCCGCCAAACTCGGGACGGTCGGAATCGAAGATGACCTCCCAGTCACCCTCGCGCGGCACGCCCACACGGAAGCTCTCGTAGCTCGCCGGGTCAAAGTTGATCAGGATCACCAGGTCGTCATCGACGTCCTCGCCCTGGCGCACAAAGCTCACGATGGACTGCTTGGAGTTGTCCGCGTCGATCCAGGTAAAGCCGTCGTCGGTGTAGCCGCGCTCGTACAGGGCGGGCTCGGCGGTGTACAGGTGGTTGAGCGCCTTGATAAACGCCTGATGATGACGGTGAGTCTCGTACTCCTCGGTCAGGAACCACTGAATGGACTCGTAGTAGCGCCATTCAATAAACTGGCCGATCTCGTTGCCCATAAAGTTGAGCTTGGCGCCGGGGTGCGTCATCTGGTAGAAGGCCAGCGTGCGCAGGCCGGCAAACTGGCGCCACCAGTCGCCCGGCATGCGGCCGATGAGCGAGCACTTGCCGTGCACGACCTCATCGTGGCTCAACGGGCAAATGAAGTTCTCGGTAAAGGCGTACATGATGGAGAACGTGAGCAGGCCGTGGTTGCCGGGGCGCCACGGAAAATCGGTCTGCATGTAGTGCAGGGTGTCGTTCATCCAGCCCATGTCCCACTTGTAGTGGAAGCCCAGGCCGCCGTCCTGCGGCGGATAGGTCACGAGCGGCCACGCGGTGGATTCCTCGGCCATCATCATCACGTCGGGGTAGTGCGCCTCAACGGCGCAGTTGACCTGGCGGATAAACGCGCTGGCGTCCAGGTCCTCCTCGGTACCGTACTTGTTGAACTTCTTTTGGCCGGGATCGTCGATGCCAAAGTTGAGGTACAGCATGCTGGACACGCCGTCCATGCGAATGCCGTCCACGTGGAAGTTCTCGAGCCAGTACAGCACGTTTGAGACCAGGAAGGAGCGGACCTCGCCGCGGGCGAAGTCAAACTTGTGCGTACCCCAGTTGGGGTGAATCTCGTGTTCAAACAGCATGTGGCCGTTAAAGGTGGCAAGGCCGTGGGAGTCGGCGCAAAAACCGCCGGGCACCCAGTCCATGATCACTCCGATGCCTGCCTCGTGGCATGCGTCGATAAAGTGCATGAGCTGCTGCGGGTTGCCGTAGCGCGACGTGGCGGCATAGTAGCCGGTCGTCTGGTAGCCCCAGGAGCCATCGAAGGGATGCTCCATAAGCGGCATGACCTCGATATGCGTGTAACCCATGTCGCGCACGTAGTCCACGAGCTCCACCGACAGGTCGTCATAGGTGTAGAACTCGCCGCGCTGCGCGGGGAAGGGATCCATGGGGCCGGGGTAGTTGCCGTACTCGTCCGGCTCGCCCTGCGGTGCGTCGCCATGGCGCTTCCACGAGCCAATATGCACCTCGTAGATGTTAAGCGGTTGCGACATGTGGTTATGGCCGGCACGGCGCTTGAGCCATGCGGCGTCGTTCCACTGGTAGCCGTCGAGGGTCCACAGCACGCTCGCCGTTCCCGGAGGGCACTCGGCCTTAAAGGCGTACGGATCGGCCTTGTAGAGCTTTTCGCCCTCGTTGGTCTCGATGAGATACTTATAGAGCTGACCCTGCTCAGCGCCAGGAATAAAGCCTTCCCAAATAGCGCTCGTATGCACAGGCACCAGCGGGTTGGCTTGCTCATCCCAGTCGTTAAATTCGCCAATGACGTGGACGCTCTTTACGTCGGGCGCCCAAACGCAAAAACGCCAGCCGCGCGTGCGGTTCTGCGTGTCGGGGTGCGCGCCCATCTTTTCCCAGCTGCGCTCCCACGTGCCAATGCCAAACAGGTAGACATCGTCCTTGGTGAGCTCCGGCGCGTGCGGGGCGGCTTTACGGGTAGCAGGCTTTTTGGTTGCTGGCTTTAGCTTTGTATCGCTCACGTTTGATCCCATCATGACGCGGCAGCGTGTTGCCTTGGTGACTAGATGCGAAAGGTCCAAGGCTGCACGAATCGAAGGGACGGCGATAGTTCTATGATTCGTTCCACCTCGCGTGCTCGGTGGAACTTTCGGCAAAAACTACGATAACACCTGTACGTTAGTTTTATGAACGAAAGCGGATTTGCGGGGGCGTTTAATCGGTAAGCGACATGTTTATACCACTGGCAGAATTGCCATGGTAAAACTCTTGACAGTTTTACCAATTAGGGTTTCAAAACTGTTAGGCTGACGTTTGGTAAAACGTTTTTAGCAGGTTGTTTACCATTTGACATCGAAAGGCTCGTTTATGGATCACATCGCTGCCCCGAGTGTTGCTTTTATTTTCGATTGCGATGGCACACTGGTTAATAGCACCCCCGTTTGGGCCTATGCCCAGCCCGAGTTATTGCACCGCCACGGAGTTGACGTGACGGTCGACGATTTTGCCCAGTTTGAGCATTTGTCGCTCGAGGATGAGTGCCAGGCCTACCACGACACCTGGGGCATTGGCGCAAATGGCAAGGAGCTCTACCGCGAGTTGAGCGACATCCTGATCGATGGCTACTCCAAGGTGCCGCCGCGCGAGGGCCTGATTGCATTCTTGAAGCAGGCGCAGGAGGCCGGTATTGCCATGTGCGTTGCCACGTCCACGCCGGCCGAGCTGGTGCAGCCCGCCCTTGCTGGCGCCGGGCTCGATGCCTACATGGAGTTTATTACCACTACGGGCGAGGCGGGCCGCTCCAAGCAGTTCCCCGACGTGTACGAGCTGGCGCTGCGTCGCCTGGAGGAGCGTCATGGGCATAAGTTTGAG
>FR878717.1:4531-14902 GCA_000434535.1 Collinsella sp. CAG:166 | reverse complement strand
CGCCGCAAGCAACCGCGCCTCACGCGCGCTGGCCCTCAAAGCCCAGGCCTCTTCTAGCTGCTGTACGCCCATACGGCACCTTCCCTCCAAAACAAAAACCCACGATGCGGATGTTTCCCACATCGTAGGCTACGGCTGCAGTATAGCGCCGATATGCGACGAATCGCCTAGATGTTGAGCGCGTGGTAGGTCACATTCGCGCCCGGAGCGTCAACGGTCACGCCATAGGCCTCGGGATAGATGCGCGTCGAAAACACGAGCGAGCCATCGTTCACAAACACCTCGACCGACGAGACATCGCCAACAATGCGCACGTTACGAACCTCGTCGACGGACTCCCAGCGCACAGTACGACCGCAGCCGGCAGAAGCGCGGCCCTCATCGGTAAATCGCATCTCAAAGCGCGGGGGCAGTTCGTCCTCAGCGGGCACAAACACCAGCTTCAGCTCGCCATCAACGGTCGCGGTAAACGCGCCGTCGACACCGTCGACAACAACATCAAAGCAGGTATCGCCGGCAACCTCCAACGAGCCCGCCCCCACACGCACCGAGGCATAATGGTGCTCAATCTCGCGCGCCGGCTGCTGCAGCACCACGCCGTCGACACCGGCTGTGAGCTCACGCGGCACCGTCATGCAGTGCTGCCAGCCGCACGCTACGGTGGGCGCGTTGTCATAGGTCGGCTCATCGGGCATGCCCATCCAGCCGATCAAAATGTGGCGACCATCCTCGGACGTAAACTCCTGAGGAGCATAGAAGTCAAAACCGGCGTCCCACAGGCGGAACTCGCCCAGCTCATAAGCGTCCTTGCCACCAGTGATGTCGCCCGATACAGGCATGTAGCCAGCGGCATACACATTGCCGCGGTCCCAACGACCGCCCTCAAGACCCTGGGGCGAGAAGGACAGCCACTTCGCCGGTACACCGCCATCCGACTCAAGCTCAAGGTATCCCGGGCACTCCCACATAAAGCCAAAGCGCTCGGGCGTGGAAACGCGGCTTTCGAGCTCCCAGCTCAGCATATCGGCCGAGCCATACACCAAGATCTCGCCCACATCGCGCCCGGCACCTTCGCCGTGCATCGCACAAAAACGGCTTTCGACATGCGGCCCGTCCACGCGACGACGCGCGCCCAGCACCATGTGGTAACGCCCATCATCATCGCGCCACACCTTGGGATCACGCACGTGGCAGGTCAGATCGTCGGGATAATCCTCGGACGCCAGCACCACGCGCTTTTGGCTGAACTCCCGACCGGCAAGGCCATCAACGCTCTCCACATAGACGGTATCGGCGCGGCGGCCAGTATTGACGTAGTCGTACGTGCCGTCCGCATCGGAAAGCTTAACGTTGCCTGTGTATAGTACGCGAATGCGGCCGTCCTCGGCAAGCGCGGAGCCCGAATACACGCCATGGCAGTCGAACGGCTCGTCGGGAAGCAGCGGCGCGCCAACATATTCCCAGTTCATAAGGTCGCGGCTTGTGGCATGGCCCCACATCTTTACGCCGCCGTTCACATCAAACGGGGCATACTGGAAGTACGCGTGAAACACGCCACCCACCTGGCAGAGACCGTTGGGGTCATTGAGCCAACCCGCCGGCGGCATAATATGGAAGCGCTGGCCATACGCGCCATAACCGCACTCAGTGGCGGCGGCGTCAACGGCGGCAACCAGCTTTGCAAGATCGCGACCAAGTGCATTAGACATATCAAAGTCCTAACGGATCGAAAGTAACAAGGCGCCAGAGAACGGCACCAGATACAGGAAACGCCCGTGAGCATACAACCCGCGGGCATTCCCTCAATCAAAAGCTCTTAGGCCTGCTCGGAAGCCTTGGGCTCGTCCTTGTACAGGACAAACGAGACGCCAAAGGAAACCAGCGCGGCGACCGCAAACATGATCGCGTACTGCACGGGCTGGGCCAGGCACAGCAGGATACCGAAGATACCGGTAACGCCCGTGCCGGAGGCAGCCAGCGAAGTGAGCGCGCAGACCAGGGCACCGCAACCGCCGCCGATGCAGCCGGCGATGAAGGGCTTAAAGAAGCGCAGGTTCACACCAAAGATGGCAGGCTCGGTAATGCCCATGAAGGCGGACAGGGCCGAAGGAAGCGCCAGGCCCTTGATCTTGGCATCGCGGGTCTTAAAGGCAACGGCGAGCGCGGCACCACCCTGGGCGATATTGGCAGCGCTGGCGATGGGCAGCCAATAGGTCACGCCGTACTGGGCGAGCTGGCCCAGGTCGATGGCGGTGTACATCTGGTGGATACCGGTAACGACCGTGGGAGCATAGAACAGGCCGACGATAAAGGAACCGATACCGAAGGGCAGGGTCAGCAGGGTCTGGATCAGACCGAGGATGGCGTTCTCGGCCCAGACGAAGATGGGGCCGACGGCAACGAGCGTCACGAGCACGGTCACGAACACGGAGACGAGCGGGGTCACAAAGAGGTCGAACATCTCGGGGACAACCTTGTGGAGACGCTTCTCCAAGAAAGCGAGGATGGCGCAGGCGATAACGATGGGGATCACGTGGCCCTGATAGCCGACCCACTCAAAGCTGTACACACCGGGAATGACGGTGACCATGGTCTGCACGCCCTCGGAGGCAACCGTGTAGGCGCTCTGCAGCGAGGAGTTGATGAATGCACCGCCGACGACGGCGCCCAGGTACGGGTTGGCGCCAAAGGCCTTAGCCGCGGAGTAACCGATCAGGATCTGCAGAATGCCAAAGGACGTGCCCGAGACCAGGTCGGCAATCTTATAAATAAAGTTATTGGTGTCGAGAGCGATAAATCCGTTGGAGGCCATAAAGTTGAGGGCGCTCATAATGCCCAGCAGCAGGCCCGAAGCCACGATGGCGGGGATGATGGGGACAAAGACGTCGCCGAGCAACTTAATGGCACGCATAAAGATGTTTTGCTGCTGCGCCGCGGCCTCCTTGACCTCGGCCTTGGTGGCAGCCTCGACGCCGCTGAGCGCAATGAACTCGTCGTAGACCTTGTTGACGGTGCCAGTGCCAAAAATAATCTGGAGCTGGCCCTGGGCCTCAAAGACGCCCTTGGCGCCGTCGATATTCTCAAGGGCCTCCTTGTCGACCTTGGCGTTATCGGCAATCACCAGGCGCAGACGCGTGGCGCAGTGTGCGGCCGAAACAACGTTGCCGGCGCCACCGATGTTGTCGAGCACCTCTTGGGCTGATTTGCGGTAGTCCATGACTTCCCTTTCCTCAAACGGGCGCATGTGCACCCGGCCATCTTTGACACTTACACTGTAATCGTTTTCAGTTTCATATGTCTGTAATCGTTTTCATAGTAGGGTGAACGGTAGGAAAAAGCCGGCGAAAGGTAGTTTTAAGGCAAAAACAGGCGACTCAAAGGCAGGCAGACGTGCCCAAGACCTAGACATTCATAAGCTGATGGCCGAGCTTGAGTGTCTTGAGACCGCGCTCCCCCTCCACGCCATCGAGCGTGTTGAGCAACATATTGGTCGCCTCGACGCCACTGGTCAGGTAACCATAATGCACGGTGGGAATGCCGCCCGTCAGCGCGCGCAAAAACGCATTGTCGCCAAAACCGCTCACGCGGTGTATGCCCTCGCCCATGCCGAGAACCTCATCGATGGCACGCAGCGCGCCCGCCGCCATGGTATCGGTCGCGCAGGCGATAAACGAAATATCGGGGGCATCGGCAAGCAGCTCACGCGCCGCACCATAGCCCGAGTCGAGCGTAAACGAGCCCAGACGAATCAAGGCGGCATCGAGCGGGTTACCCGCGGCGCGCAGGCCGGCCTCAAAACCGCGGCGGCGTTCATAACCAGCCGCGCGGTCCTCTTCGGTAACTCCAATGTAGGCAATCTTGCCGTCCACGCGACCCGCAAGCGCACGGCCCAGCTCAAAGGCAGCCTCGTAATCGTCGTGATAGACGCACGCCGCACCCTCGACATGCTGGCCGATCAACACAATGGGCACACGGCACGACTCAATCGCGCGACGGTGCTCGTCGGTGATCATGGTTGCCACCAGCACAATGCCATCGACCGGGTGGTTTTGGAATAAATCGAGGTACTCGAGCTCGCGATCGGGGGCGTTATCGGTATTGGCAAGCAGCATCTGGTAGCCACGGCGACCAAGCACCTGGCCAATACCGGCGGTAATGCGGCTCACGGATTCCGAGTTGATCTTGGGTACGATGACGCCGATGAGCTTGGTGGAGCCGGTGCGCAGCGCACGAGCCTGACTAGAACGCACGTATCCGGTCAGCTCAATCGCCTTCTTAATGCGCTCGGCCTTGTCCGTCGATATGTAGCCACCGTTGAGGTAGCGAGAGACGGCGGCGCTCGAAACGCCCGCCAACTCGGCCACATCTTTCATCTTTACCACGAGCACCCCTGTCATTGAAATCGCTTTCACCATGATACCCGTGAAGACGGCATCCGAACAAAATCGGCCCACCCAGGTCGAGCAAACGTCAGCGAGCGGGCAACTGCCGTGGCGAGGTGCCGCGAAAGAGGAGCGAAGCGTACTTTATGTACGCGAGCGACGGTTTGAGCGGCAGATCGCCCGGCAGATGCCCGCGCAGCGTCGAGCGGTCCGGCGTTTGTTAAAACGCCGGAACATAATTAGCCGTGGTATTCGCCGTTGTACTGGATGAGTGTGAGGTCCTCCACGCCGTCAAGCGCGCGAATAGCGTCGGCATAGGGCATATCCACACCGTCCGAGAACAGCTCGACGGCCATCTCGACTTTGTCGCCGCGCATGGTCTTGGACTTGACAGTGAAGTTGGTGCGCCCAAACGCGCGCACGATATCGTCGCCTGTGGTCTGGCCTGTGTAGTGAATGACCATCATGTACACGCGCGCCTTATCCTGATGACTCGTAAAGCCGGCGATCATCACCACGATCACCACCGCCGTGAGCCCCACGAGCGCATACATGCCGGCGCCGGCCGTAATGCCCGTGGTAATGGCCCAAAATAGATACAGCAGGTCGAGCGGGTCCTTGACCGCCGTACGGTAGCGGACGATGGACAGAGCACCGACCATACCGAGCGAAATGACCACGTTTGTCGAGATCGCGAGCGTAACCATGCAGGTAAGCACGCACATACCCACGAGCGTCACGGCAAAACTGCGCGAATACACCACGCCGGTAAAAAAGCGCTTGTACACGTAGTAGATCAGGATACCCATGGCGAGCGCCACGAGCAGCGAAAGGCCAATCTTGGCGGGATCGACCTGGCCAAACGCCTCCAAGACGGAGTTCTTAAAAAAGTCCCTGGTGCTCATGGTCTAAATATCCCCTCGGTTCTCAAAATCCGATTCCCAGTAATTAAATCCGCGAAGGTAGGCGGTCTTTTCGTAACACAGGCAGTACTTGGAGACCGCCGTAAGCTCGGCCGCTCCCGGCGGCACCATATCGCGCACCAGCTGCGGGCAAAACTCCGTAAACTTGACCTCCATCACCAGCTTGCCGGGCTCCAGGACCGGCAGCGCGGGCAGCGTCGCGTCAAAGATATCGAAGCTTCCCACCGCGGCACGCACGTTCATGTCAAACGTGATGCGCACGGTGCCCTCATCCATCACCCACGGCTCGCGCTCGTAGTCCACGATGGTCCGCGGGCGCATCATATTGCAGATGCACTCGATGTAGAACTCGCGACAGAGCGGATAAGGACTCCTCAGCAAAAAGTCGTAGTCGCCAGCCAGAATCTGCTCAAACTCGCCACGCGTGAGCGGCGCGTCCTCCTTGTAGATCCAGCTGCCGTACTTCTTTTTGCGCTCGAGCTTAATCACCTTGTCGCTGCCGTTATAGATGCGCACGCGATACTTTTTGCGCATGAGAATGCCGGCGTCTTTTTCCTCGTAGGCCGAGTTGCAGTAGTCGTCAAAGTACAGGCTGCGAATGGTGTAACCGCCTGCCCGCGCATGCTTGTCCAGCTTAAAAACCGGCGCCATGCGACAGGCAAGCGCGGCGTGCTCGCCCTCGTTAATGAGATATTTGAGCTCGTGGCGGTAACGCTCCTGCGTGGCACGCACAGGCGGGGCCGCCAAGCGCTCAAGCAGCGCGCTAGCCCTCCTCATACGTGTCCTCCACGACCTTACCGCCGTCTTGCACGTAAAAACACTTCATGCCGTAGTGCTTGCCGTCGTCGGTCACATAGTAGTCAAACGCATCTTGCGTATAGCCGTCGGAGTTGGTGGCACGCACGCGCACAAAATACTGGCCGGTATCGGGCGCATCACAGGTCACCTCGGGAAGCAGCACGTCCTCGGCCTTAAAGACCACGTCGCTTATGGCATAGTCACGCGCAAGCTCCACGGTGTAGCGAATGTCGCGCGCCTCAAAGTCGTAGGACGCATCCCAGTTAATACGCAGCTTACCGTTATCGATCTGCGGCACGCCGATGTAGAACGGCATGGGCTTTTTAAAACTCTCGCGAAAGCTCTTGTAGTTCTCCTCGATCTCGGAGGGAATCGCCGCGGCGATCTGCTCGTATTGGTCCTTGGTGACAGGCAGATGGTCGATATCGGGCGAAGCAAAGACCAGCGATTCAGTAACCTCGCGGTAGTGCTTGATCATCTTGCTCAGGCGTGCCTCGGTCATATACGAGCGCAGGTCCTTGACGGCACGGTCGAGATCGCTGCGGAACGATTTGCTGCGCAGCGCACGATTGAACAGAACGTTGCCCCAGTAGTTGCTTACGCCGCGCTCCCAGCTCGCGTAGTCCGAAAACCCGGTAAGAGAAAGCTCCAGCTTACGAAGCATGCCATCGTTATCCCAATCTAAAAAGTACCAGGTATTTGAGTTGAGAGGACTGTACAGATAGCAGTTACGGTTCTGCGTATCGCAGTTGCCCGTCAGAATCTGAAACGCCAGCCAATAAACCAGATTCTCGGAATCAAAGTGGGTGTCGAGCACGTCATCGATCTTTTGCGATTCGTCGTTGAGCGCATCGAGCATCTCGATGAGCTTCGTGTGGTCCGTATCGCCCTTAATCTCGAGCATGCCTTCAAAGCTTGCCTGGTTGTAGTCGGGATCATCGGCAAGCTTAATGGTGTCCTCGTAGCGATGGAAATCAAAGCTGTTCACCTTGTACAGGTGCCCGTTCTTATCCAAGCCGTGCGCCTTAAGCGCCGTCTTGTTGAGCTGCTCCACCTGCGTAAACAGGCCGTAGTCCTCAAAGATATCGTTGGACTTTTCGGTCTGGTCGCACACCCACAGATGCACAAACTGCGTGCGCAGGCCCATCATCTGGGGAATCCCACGGATAAGGTCGTAGGCCATCTTGTTGCGAAAACGCATACCCTCGCCCATGTGCTTGTTGAGCGCAATCGCGCGCTGTTGGCGCCAGGTACCCTTGCCCTTTTTGAGCTCCACCTTGTAATTCTTTTGCGAGTTATTGCTCGATGTCTGGCCGCGCACCTGCACGGTGGCATTGGGCGCTTCCTCGCCATAGCCAACCTCGCCGGCCACCGGGCCGTCTTCGTCGCCCGGCTGCAGCAGGCCCATAACCTGATAGCGCGTCACGCCCATGTCGGCATAGTCATACACCGAGTACGTGTTGATCTCGGCCCAGCTGTGGTCGGTGTTCTCGGAGCTGTTGCCGCGCGAGACCGTCAGGTACATGGTCACAATACCCGAGTCATCGTAGACCTCGTAGAGCTCGTCCTTGTCGCGCAGGTGCTTGGACTGGTCGGAGGCCTCGGCCTTTTTAATCTTGTCCTGCTTTTTGACCTTTTTAGTCGAGGAGTCTTCCTGCACCGAGCAGCCCGAAAGCAACAGCGCACCGGCAGCCGCCTCAAACAGGCGACGGCGAGACATCATCCTATCGGTCATCAGAACCTCCCCAATGCTTGCGATACACGCGAACTACTGCGCGCTCAAACGCGCCGTGCGGCACGCCCTTATGTCGGCATTCCTCATAGCGCTGTTCGGCATGGTCGAGCAAGCGGCCCAGCTGTGTAAAGCGACCCGTCTTGTCAGTTGCCACAATGGGCTGCTGGCTCAGGATACGATACGGCAAGTTGGCGGTATAGGTATCGAGCCGCAGCAGCGCCACGATAAAAAACACCGCCGCACCCAACAAAAAGCCAAAGCCGTAAAACTGCTGCGACAAAAGCAACGACACGGCAGTCGCCAGCCCGGCCACACCGGCAAACAGGCCCGAAGCCAGCACGGCTCCCTTGTAGTCGGTAAAGTACAGCAAGATAAGCATCACCGTATTGCCCACGGCATACAAGCCATAGCCCACGCACAGCGTGCGAAAATACCCGTGCATAAGGCTGTTAAAGCCCAGCGGCAGGGCCGAGAGCACCGTGGTCTCGAGCGAAATGACCGCAGCGGTCACAAACAGCTGCTTGAGCGCGCAAAAGCGCAGTTCGCTATTGAGCGTGGAGAGCATCTCCTCCTCGGCCACCACAATGTCGCCCACCACGCCGCCGTCGTTGAACAGGCTGTAGTAGTCGCGGTAGCGCGGATAAAAGTTGACCTCGACCGAGACCACAAAGTTGACGGTCGTGACAAGGATCGTCAAAAACGCGATGAGCGCCGGCACATCGTGGTAGGGGGCGCCATAAAACAAGCCCTTGACCTGCACGCCAAGGGGACCGGCCCAAATGATCACCAGGTGCGCAAAGAGTCCCAGATTGGTAAACAGGCCCGTGAGCGCCAGCGGCATAAACTGATCGAGCCACTGCAAAAAGAGCCAGGGGCTGCGGTCGCTCCGCGGAAAATACCGGTACAGCAGCACCACGTCCCAGGCCAGCATAACGCCGTAGCCCAGGGCGATTGATGCCAACAGGCCCTCGACCGGCGGCAGCCCTAGTGCCAGCGCGGCCAGGGCGCACAGGCACGCCACGCCAATGGCGGCCGCGAAGCTGCACAGGATACCGCGGTAGTCTTTGATGGCCGTGAGATAGCTCATGCCGTTCCAGTTGACGATCATAATGTTGAACAGCCACAGGCACAGCAGCCCCTGCAGCAGCGTGGCGCCCGAGAACAGCAAAAAGACGCCGTAGAGCACCGTGCCCGCAACGAGCATGATGGCGTTGGAGCCCCAAAACGAGGGCAGAATCTCTTCTTCGCGCTCGGCAAAGAGCATGTCGGCCAAAAAGCGCGTGACCGGCATGGAGAAAAAGCTTGTAAGCGTAAGAGAGGCCAGCAGCGTATAGGTCACCATGCACACCAGCAAATCCTGGTTGGCGCGCCCTACGCCCCACAGACCGCACAGCACCAAGATACCCACCTGGAGCAGCACGCCCAGCAACATGGGGCCCGTGCACACAATGCCGGCGTAGCCATAGGCGCGTATCGTGGCAAACAGGCCCTTGCGCCTAAACAGGCGCTTGAGCTCAAAACCGATTCCGGCCACCGGCTACTCCCCCTCTCTGGGCAGGTCAAACGCACGCGCCGTCTCGTCGTACAGCGCGCGATAGTTGGCGAGCATCTGCTCGTGCAAAAAGTACGTGGCAACGCGACGCTGACCGCGCTCCCCCATCTCAATACGGCGGACGCGGCTTGCGCACATGCGCTCCATGGCATCGGCCAGGCCCTTACGATACATGGGCGGCGTCACAAAACCCGCCACGCCAAAGTCATCGCCCGGGGCGCCTTCGAGCAGCTCGCGGCAGCAGCCCACCTCGGTCGTCACGCAGGGACGGCGCGCTGCAAGGGACTCTAGCACGCTGAGCGGCTGGCCCTCGGAGATGCTCGTCAAAATGGTAAAGTCGAGATTTTCCATGTACTCGACCACGTTGACGCGACCGGTAAAGATCAGGTCGCGCACGCCCAGGGTATCGACCAAGGCGTGGCACTCGGCGCCGTACTCCTCGTCGTCCACGCCGCCCATGATATGCAGGCGCACCTTGGGCAGGCGCTCGTGCAGCTCAAAGAAGGCATAGATCATGGTCTTGACGTCCTTGATGGGCGCCAGGCGCACCACCGCGCCAATGTCCACCCAGCCGTCATCGGTCTTTAAGGGAATGCCCTTAAAGCGATCGAACTGGATGCCGTTGGGGATGACCAAGCATTTGTCCGCATCGCAGCCCATATCAATCTGCGTCTTGCGGGCGTTATGGAACAAACTCGTCACGCGGAAGGCGCGGAGGTAGATCTCCTCCGAAAGCAGGTAGAAAAAGCGAATCCAGCGGTCCTTAAACGACGGCACCACCCAATCGGCGCGAATGATCTCTTCCTCGCGCTCGCGGGTATAGATGCCATGCTCGGTCAGCAGCACCGGCGCAGGGTGGACGCTTGAGCCCAGGCAGGCGAGCAGGCCACCGTAGCCGGTCGAGATGGCATGGTACACATCGGCCACCGGCACCTCGCTGCCCAACAGGTAGAGCACGGGCAGCAACATGGAGCGCATGGT
>FR878717.1:0-4390 GCA_000434535.1 Collinsella sp. CAG:166 | reverse complement strand
CGGTGGAAGATATCGAATAACACGTCCCAGTCCGGATTGGAGAGCGACACCAGACGGCGTAGCGCCTCGCGCTCACGGTCGTTAAAACTGGCTTCATGTTGCTCGCCCGAAAGCCGCAGGGCATCGTCCAGGAACACCTCGTGCACCTCGACCACGTTGCCGGGCAGCTCGTAGACAAACTTGCCACGGTCGGCAGCATGCGCGCCGATCACCCACAGCACAAACTCGTGCTCGGGCATGGCCGTAATGTAGCCATGCATCCAGGTAGATACGCCGCCGTGCACATAGGGGTAGCAGCCCTCGAGTACCAAGCAGATTCTCATTTATCGCCACCCTCCTTGCGCTCGATCGTCACGGTCTTATCATTTGCCTTGAGCAGATACAGATTGCCCGTAAGGTGCGTCAGTTCGCCACCCGTCACCGCACCCGGCTCGCCATTATTGGCGCGGAACATGAGCCATGCCTCGTCGTAGAAATTGCCCAGGCTGAGCGTCCAGGCATCCGCGCTGGTATCCACGCTCACCGTCACGGACGAAAAACGCTGGATGGCACCGGAGCACTCCGACGCCGTCTGGTGCCGCAGGTCGGGCGCGGATTTGGTAAGCCACTCCAGGAAGTCGACCAGGCCGCCCTTGTAGACCTCCCAGCCCTCCTTGGCACCACGATCGGGATCGAGCAAGTCGTCCGGGTGCATAAAATGCGTGCTCACGTAGTGCATGTTGAGCTCGGACACGGCTGCCAGGCGCATATAGGAATCGTCGACCATGCCGCCCGAGACAATACGTGGCTGCTCCACAATGCCATCGCTCGCCACGCCAAACTCCTGCACGTAGGGCAGGTCGGTGCCGTCCTCAAAATACGTGCTGGCGATGGTCTTAATGCGCGGAACGTCGGTGCCGATGAGCTTGCGCGCTCGGGCCGAAAGGATATTCGACGGCGGCACGTAAACCGAGCCATGAGCGTTGGGCAGGACCTCGTCCTGAAACGCAATAAGTTCGTTGAGCGAAGCGACAAGCGTCTCTTTGTTCTTCCAGGTCTTGTAGACGTACAGCGTGCCATAGTCGGTGTTCCAAAGTGCCAGAGGCTGATGGTTGTAACCGTGAAAGCCCAGCTCGCCGCCCATCTGCAGCAGCATGCCGCCAAAGTAGCGGAACTGCGTGGTATCGGCCTGTCGCGCGGGCTCGGCCTGGTTGACCGCGTCCTCGTAGTTTTCGATCATCACGCCGGTATAGCGAATGCCGTATTTTTGCGCGAGCTTTTGCAGATCGGGCCACCAGACCTTGGTGTAAAAATCGGCAATGGAAAGGCCGTAGTCACGCTTGATATAAGTACCGTCGCCCGAGGGCACGGGACTAGGAAAGTCATCCAAAAAGAACACGGCGCTGTTGATGACCGGATAGGCCGTGGTATCACCCAGCAAGCTTATGGCCGAAGCATAGAACCCACGCATGACCTTGTCGTAGATGCCAATGTTGCACACCACGGTGTGACCACTGCCGCAATCGTTAGACCAAATGAGCGGCGTGCCCGCATCACCGGTCTTTGCCCAGACGTGCGCCGTTTCGCGCAATGAAACCGAAAGCGACGAATCAAAGGGGTCCGAGAGCTCGTAGCGCTCTCCCCCGCCCAGCATAAAGTCCTCACTCGGAACGATACTTTCGGCTGTCGCATAGTCATATCCGGCCGATTCAATGCCAAGCTTGGAGGCAATCACTTGCAGATAGCTCGAGTTATCCGGCGGCATGGCGAGCATAAGCGAACCGCCGGCACTCACCCAACTCATAATGTCGGTCAGATGCGTACCCAGCCCGTCAAGCGAGGGCATAAGCACAATCACGCGATCAAACGACGTGAGCGATGGGATCGCGTCCGCACCGTCGGTGGCAATATCAACATCGCGATGGGCGATCTTCATGTCCAACAAAATCTGGTCGAACTGGTCTTTGACATCGTCGACGCCATCTTGGTCCGAGTCGGTAATGACCAGGCACGTGGGCTTTTGGCCAAAGATTGCCGAGGAGGCCGGCACCGCGTCGTTGGCGGCGAGCATGCCCAGCTTGTGCTGTCCAGCGCTGTACTGCACACCGGCACGCTCCACCAGCAGCACGGCGGCCATGGCAATAAAGACAGCCCACACCACGAGGAGCCCCATCCAACGAAAGCCGCCCACACGGTCTCGGATATGTTGCGCCACGCTCATCTGGCCTCCTCCCCGTCGCGCCAAAACGCCAACTGTTCGCGGTTGTCGGCGCTCAAATACACATGTTGCTTGTCAATCGCATCGATCACACGGTGGACCTCGTCACCGTCGCGGCGCATCACGGCCAGGCGCAGGCAAAGCATCCAAACCTCCTGCTCCTCGGGCACGTCGAGTACCAGCTGGTCGGTCACGGCCTGCGCCTCGTCAATCTGTCCGACATCGGCCAACGCCGTCGCGTATCGAATGCGCAGCTCAAGGGTATCCTCGCGCTCGCAGCGACGCGCAAGCAGGAGCGCGTACTGTTGGCGCTGAATCTGAGCCACGCGCCCCTCAGCCAAGCCCGAGCCCAAGTATTCACCAAGATAATCGCAGTATTCGTTGAGGTTTTGCGCGCTCGGGTCCGTCTTAAAGGCACGCTCCAGCTGCTGCAGTTTAAGGTCGGACTCCTTGGAGATCTGCGCCACCGCCGTCGCGGCATAGTGCGCCACCTCAACGTCGTCGTTAAGCTTAGCCGCCTGCAGCTGCGCCAGGTACGCGTCGGGCTCCTCGGTGAGCATGGAGAGCATTAGACGGCGCCGGTATGCCGGGTCGTTGACGATGAGCGCTTCCTCGAGCGGCACTACGCCTGCATCGGCATCACGTTCGTGCACCAGGATGCTGCGATGCAGGTCGTCGTTGAAGCGCAGCGACTCCAGCGCAGACTCTTTCAGCCCCTCGCCAAACATCGCGCCGCGGACCGATAGCAGAACCACCAGCAACGGGCCCCACAGCGGCACCAGCACTATCACGGCCAGCATGTGCCCGCGCACTGGCAGCAGGCCCAGCTTCATGAGCGTCCACAGCATCAGGCAAACCAGCGCATGAATCAGCAGCAAGACGGCAGCAACGACAAGCGAGATCAAGCGGCACCCCCCTCACCGTCACCGGTGTAAGAGATGTGCTGCAGCAGCTCCACGATGTCCTCGCCGTCGACGGGCTCCACCGCAATATGCTTTGCGCTCAGGCGCTCGCGGATAATGGGCAGATCGCACGCCTTTGCCTGACGCATAAGCAGGTAGAGCACGTCGCCGTCGACCAAGCCCGCCGCGTCGCTCTCGCGGATTGCCGACCCAATTGCGCCCACCAGCTCGCCGACAGGCTCCATGCCCGGTACCACGCGCAGGAGCAAAAAACTCCCCATCTTGCTATCTGCCAGCGCCTGCGCCGTCGCGAGCTCTTGGCCAAAGGCAGCCTGCTTGAGCACGCAAGTGCCGTCAACGCAGCGTTTATCCTGCGCCACCGCCTCATAGTCAAAGGCACGGCCCAGCGCGCTTTCGACCAGGCCGCACAAGATGCGGAGCAGGTTTTGATAATAGAGGGTCATTTGGTTTTCGGCCGCACTACGCACAAAGATCAACACGGCGGGTGCCCCGTCGCGCTCGATCGTGTATCCAAACATGGGAAGCCCCGGCGTCAGCTCGCGGTTCACCCAAAGGTTCGAACGACCCCCGTCGCCCAAAAGAGGGGCAAGCTGCTCGAGCGTGAGCGAGCGTGCGGCATCTTCGGCAATCGCGGGACTTGCTGCCACCAGGCGTGCAAATGCCCCGCCCGAAACATGGTAGATCGCCACCGAATCGTTCTCGAGGATCTCGCCCAGAAGCTCGCAGCACTTGCGATAGATGTCGCGCGGGTTGAGTACATCGAGCTCCTGCGTCACGGCAAAGATCTTGCCAAAGCTGTCGTGGCGACCCACGATCTGGCGCCTGTACGCGCGCTTGTCCTCGATCGCGTCGTGGTAAAGCTGTGTGAGGAACGTATTGCGATTACGCACGAGCTCGTTTTGATCGCGCTCCGCCCTAATGGCTTCGCTATTGCGCAGCTGCACATAGCCGCACACGGCACCCACCACAAAGTACGCAATAAACGGCAGCCAGTTGGACGGCTCGTAAAAGAGACCCTGGAAGGTATAGCCGTACTGAGTAAAGTAGCTCGCGGCCAAACCCACCGACGCCAGCAGCGCCGCAACCAGGCCAAAGTCCAAGCCATACAGCGTGCCGATCAGCACCACGTAGAGCAGGCGATAATCGAGCACGTTGAGCTGGGCCGATTGGGAGAACAGATGCTCCAGCACCTCGAACAGGACCCAGGCAACGCCCGTCTCCAGGCATTTAATAGACAGCGTGCGCATTTGGATGCGGTCGATGGCGGCGA
>FR878716.1:3739-9711 GCA_000434535.1 Collinsella sp. CAG:166 | reverse complement strand
CGGGGGTCCTTTGGAGTCACCCTTTAGGCGGAACTCTCCTAATTATTTGGATGAGTCGTTTACTTACTTGTGCTGTTACCGTCTTCTCGCTGTTGTTGGGGTATGCTTTGTTCGTATGTAAACGTTTGACATGTTGATGGGGGAGGGTGCTATGGCTCGCGAGGGCGCTCGTTCTAAGGATTCTGCTAAGCCTGGCATCAAGGAAGTTGCAGCGGTGGCGGGGGTTTCGCCTACTACGGTATCTCGCGTGCTTAATAATCGCGGCTATATTAGCCAAGAGACCCGCGATAAGGTCCATGCCGCGATGGAGCGCATCAACTATACGCCCAACGATATCGCCCGTGCCATGCTCAACGGTCGCCTGAATCTTATCGGTATGATCGTTCCCTTTGTGAGCAGCCCGTTCCATGCTCAGGTTGTGCAGGCGGTCGAGCGCACGTTAGCGGAAAACGGCTTTAAGATGTTGCTGTGCAACAGCGCCAATCGACCTGATCTTGAGCGTTCCTATATCGACATGCTCCGCCGCAATATGGTCGACGGCGTCATCGTCAACTCCCTCAATATCGGTGCCGAGGCATATGCCGAGATGGGCTTGAGCCTGGTTGGCATCGACTGC
Source organism: Collinsella sp. CAG:166 (assembly GCA_000434535.1). Taxonomy (GTDB): domain Bacteria; phylum Actinomycetota; class Coriobacteriia; order Coriobacteriales; family Coriobacteriaceae; genus Collinsella. The sequence goes on along the minus strand of FR878716.1, from coordinate 9,095 downwards.
GATCTTGGCGAGGGCTCTGTCCAGATTGCAAGTGACAGCTATGGCATCGGCGAGCTCGCCACGCGCCGTCTGATTGATGACGGCTGCAGGCGTATCCTGTGCCTGCGCAGCAATAGCCGCATGCGCATGCCTGCCAATAAGCGTACCGATGCCTACCTCGATGTTGTTGAGCAGGCCGGTTTGTCCGCGCTTGTCCGTGAGGTCGAGTTCGTTAAGCCCGACGACGAAAAGGGCGCGGTCGTTGCGAAGATCCTCGATGAGAACCCCGATATTGACGGCATCTTTGCGGGAGACGATACGATGGCGGCCATCTGTCTCAACGTGATGAAGCAGCGCGGCTTGAGCGCTCCAGACGACATTAAGGTCGTGGGCGCGGATGGTGCCCGCCGCACTATGACGTTTATGCCTGACTTAACAACCGTACGTCAAGATATCGATCGCATCGGAGAGCTCGCGGCGCAATCCATCATCGCTCTTATTAACGGCGATAATCCCGAATCGAATATCAAGCTCCCCGTTGAACTCATTGAGGGCAAAACCGCGTAGTTCATCCCGTGCCAAAAGAATTCCTCAAACGCCTCTGATGACCGTTCGCCGGCATATGTCAACCGTTTACCGACGACTGGAACTGCGAAAAGACGTATTGGTGTGAAAACGTTTGACATATGAAAACGATTGACATATCTTGCAGTTGTACCGAGTTAGTATCTCGTGAGAAAGGAAGTCTCGGATGCACAAGGTGTATTACCAGCCTGAGGGAATTTGGGTAGGCGACATCATGCCGTACGGCGAGGACGGCACGTTCTATCTCTATCATCAGCGTGACACGCGAAACCCCGGACCTTTCGGAGAGCCGTTTGGCTGGGCACTCGCGACAACCAAGGACTTCGTCAATTACAAAGACTTTGGCGAGAGCCTTGAGCGTGGCGGCGACGAGGAAGTCGACCAGTATGTTTATGCCGGCACGGTGTTTAAGGTGGGCGACAAGTACCATGCGCTCTACACTGGTTGCAATCGCGATAAGGTCAAGGCACGCTTGATGAAGCAGGTTCTTCTTCACGCAACGAGTGACGACGCCGTCAAGTGGGAGAAGAACATCGCCGAGACGCTGCTTCCGCCCCAGGAGGGTTACGATGACCGCAACTGGCGCGATCCCTTTGTGCTTTGGGATGAGGAGAACGAAGAGTACATGCTCATCCTCGGCACGCGTGTGGGCGAGGACAAGCGTCTGATGACCGGTCGTCTGGTCAAGTTCACCTCCAAGGACCTGGATACCTGGGAGTTCCAGGGCGACTGGTGGAATCCGGGCCTGTACACCATGTTCGAGATGCCTGATCTCTTTAAGATGGGCGACTGGTGGTATCTGGTGTTCTCCGAGTACAGTGATGGCAACAAGACCCGTTACCGCATGTCTCGCTCTATCAACGGTCCTTGGATCACTCCTGCGGACGATTCCTTCGATGGCCGCGCGTACTATGCCGCGCGTACCGCATTTGACGGCGAGCGCCGCGTTCTCTTTGGTTGGGTTCCTACGCGTGACGAGGGCGGCGACCCCAGCTCTTACCTGTGGGGTGGCACCTTTATGCCCCTCGAGATCGTTCAGCGTGCCGACGGAACGCTCGGCACCAAGCTTCCTGACAGCATGCTTGGCGCCTTTGGCGAGGCTAAGGCAGTCGAGGCCTTTGAGCTCTCCTGCGAGTCGGGCAAGGTCGAGCAGGTGCTCGCCGCAGATGCCGGCTCCACCTACTTGCTCGATGCCGACATTGAGCTCGGCGGTAACGCTGCCGGCTTCTCGGTCAAGTTCGCCGAGGACGCCGAGACCGGTCTTGCCTATGAGTTCCGCGCCAACCTGCGCGAGGGCAAGCTCGAGTTCACGCCGGCTCCCCAGTACCCGTGGTTCCAGGTCAACAACATGGGCCTCGAGCGTCCGTTGTTCTTTAAGGGCGAGGGCACTCACCATGTGCGTCTGGTCGTCGACGACGACATCGCGACCATCTTTGTCGATGACGTTGCGCTCAACGCTCGTTTCTGCAACAAGCAGGGCCAGGGTGTGGCGCTTACCGTCACCGACGGTGCGCTCAAGTGCGCAAACGCAACGATCGCGTCTTTGTAGCGGCAACGAACCGTTTTATGATTTAGAAAAGGAATGGAGAGGAACATGGACTACAAGGCAGTGTCCCAGCAAGTCGTCGACAACGTCGGCGGACTGGAGAACATCGAGGGCGCCACGCATTGCGTGACCCGTCTGCGTCTGGTGCTCAAGGATACGAGCAAATACAACAAGGCCGAGCTCGAGAACATCGATGGCGTCAAGGGCGTGCTGTACAACAGCGGCCAGCTCATGATCATCTTCGGTACCGGTACCGTCAACAAGGTTTACGATGAGTTTATGGCTCTGACGGGCGTTAAGGAGATCAGCGCTTCCGAGGTCAAGGGCGCCGAGGCAGACAAGAAGGGCAAGTTCTTCTCGGTCCTCAAGGTATTCTCGGACATCTTTATCCCCATCATTCCCGCCTTCGTCGGCGCTGCTATCATCATCGGCCTTAAGTCGCTGATCGTTGCCAACGGCCTCTTTGGCATGGAGGGCAGCCTCGCCGATCACAGCGAGTTCCTCAAGAACCTCGCAAGCTTCTTTGCCATTATCGCCACCACGTTCGACTACCTGCCTGTCCTGGTTATGTACAGCGCAGTCAAGCGTTTTGGCGGCAACCCGATTCTGGGTATCCTCGTCGGTATCGTCATGGTTCACCCGAGCCTTATGAACCGTAACACGTTCGTTATGGATCCGACGGGTGCTGAGTACTGGAACTTCGGTCCGCTCTCCATCCCCATGGTTGCTTTCCAGGGCGGCGTGTTCCCTGCAATCCTGACTGCCTGGTTTATGGCCAAGGTCGAGAAGATTGCCCAGAAGTACATCCCCGAGGTCGTCTCGTTTGTCTTTGTCCCGACCGTTACCCTGATTCTTGCTAACGTCGCCCTGTTCACCGTGTTCGGCCCGCTCGGCAACCTGATCGGCGACGTCCTCGGCGGCGTAATCGATATCCTGTACAACAGGATGGGCGTCTTTGGTGCCTTTGTCTTCGCCGCGTTCCTGCAGCCGCTTGTCGTTACCGGTACGCATCAGTTCATCCAGGGTATCGAGGCAAACCTCGTCGCCACGACTGGCTTCAACTACATCCAGGCCATCTGGTCGGTTTCCATTATCGCCCAGGGCGGCGGCGCCATCGGCATGTACCTCATTCACAAGAAGCACTCCAAAGAGCGCAACATCTGCATGTCGTCCTTTATTCCGACGCTGGTCGGTATCTCCGAGCCCGCTATCTTTGCTGCAAACATGCGCTATTCGATCATTCCGTTCATCTGCGCATGCATCGGTGCAGGCTGCGGCGGTGCCTTCGTCAAGCTCTTTGAGGTGCGCGCTATCGGTCAGGGTCTGACCGGTGTGCTTGGCCTGCTCATCGTTACGCCCGAGACTCTCGTGTGGTATGTGGCTGGCAATCTCATCGCCTTTATCGTGCCGATCGTCTTGATCTTTGCCTACAACAAGGCAAAGGGCGTTCCGACCACCGATGAAGAGGGCGCTGGCGCTGGCTTCGACGTTAGCTTCTAGTTGAGCCGTTCAGCGTAATGTGCGGATAAGTCCATTTGAGGAAGGGCGTTCGGCTCGTGCGAGTCGAGCGTCCTTCCCCATAGACGAGAAAGTCAACGGCGATGTTTAATCAAAAAAACAAGGTGATGCGTGCGGACTATGAGCAGTGGCGTGCCGGACAGGATGAGACGGCGGCTCGCATCGCGTCCGACCCCGATAGGCTTTTGTTCCATGTGGAGCCTGAGCTTGGCTGGCTCAACGACCCCAATGGTTTGGTTCAGATTGGTGATACGTATCACATCTATCATCAATACGATCCGTTCGATGCTGCGCATGGCGGTCCAGTGCTTTGGAACCATCTGACGACAAAGGATTTTGTGACGTACGAGAATCACGGTCCCGTGCTGTTCCCCGATTCCGATTTGGATTCGAGTGGAGCGTATTCTGGTTCTGCCTTTGTACGTGATGGCAAGATTCACTACTTCTATACCGGCAACGTTAAGCATTTTGACCGTGATGATTACGACTACGTGTTGACGGGCCGTGAGCAAAACCAGATTCATATGGTTGCCGAGAATCCCGACGAATTGGGCGAGAAGCGCATAGCTGTTGGGCCGGTCGATTACCCCGACGATATCGGTACGCACGTGCGCGACCCCAAGATCCTTGAACACGACGGTATCTACTACATGGTTCTGGGCGCTCGTACGAAAGACGACCGTGGCTGCGTGCTTGTCTATACCTCGCGCAATCTTGAGGACTGGAGCTATGCGACGCGCATTGAGTTGGGCGAGAAGTTTGGCTTTATGTGGGAGTGCCCCGATCTGTTTGAGCTCGATGGCGAGCTTATTCTCGTTTGCTGTCCGCAGGGTGTGCCTGCCGATGGTTGGCGTTACCGCAATCCGCATCAGTGCGTGTGGTTCCCCATCGAGGCCGATTGGGAGGCGCCGAGCTTTAAAATCGTCGGGAAGGGCATGCCCCCGATGGTCGATGCCGGTTTTGATTTCTATGCCCCGCAGTCCTTTGAGGACGCTGCGGGTCGGCGTTTGATGATCGGATGGTCGGGTTGCCCCGATGCGACGACAGAAAGCCCGACGGCGGCGCGCGGGTGGCAGTGCGCGCTGACGATGCCGAGAGAGCTGAGCATGCGCGGCGGCAAGCTCTGCCAGTGGCCGGCGCACGAGATTGAGAGGATGCGCGGCGATTGCGTTCGTGCTGTAGGCGGTGAGACCGTTGAGGAGCCGGGACGCCTGTTTGATGTCGTGGTTTCCTGCGAGGGAGCCAAGATGGTTGAGCTCGAGATTCGCAAGGGTGTCTTTGTGCGTTATACGGACGGGATGCTTACCCTCGATATGGGCGACGAAGGCTATGGACGCGACCAGAGGTCGATCGAGCTCGGCGAACTTCGCGACCTGCGCGTGCTTTCGGACACTACGATGGTCGAGATTTTTGCCAACGGTGGCGAGGCGGCACTTACGAGCCGTACCTATTCGCCGGCGGTTCCGGCGATGGAGCTGCACGCCGAGGGTGCGGCGTCGATGGATTTCTACCGCCTCGCTCATTAACCGTGCATGGAGCACGATTGGACTTGTTGGGCGGAATGTGTCGCAGTTGCCGCGGCCAGCTACCGCTTATCGCGTATAGCGACCGTTTGCGGAATAAGTAACACTCCTTAATAAACCGTGTAGAATCTCAGATAAGCACGGAGTTTTCCAGGGAGACGCTGTCCTTTGTTGTGCGCAAGGGGCGGCGTCTCTTTGGCGCTTG
>FR878716.1:242-3688 GCA_000434535.1 Collinsella sp. CAG:166 | reverse complement strand
GGCGGCGCGTGTCATGTATTGAAAAGCCAACGTCGAGATGGGTCGTGATAATAATGGGCAAGTACGTAATCGTGGTTGAGTCTGGGTCGGATGTGACGCCGGAGCTCTGCGAGCGCTACGGCATCGTGCGCGTGCCTATGCATGTCACGATTGGTGACGAGACCGTCGAGGACGGCTCGATCGATCCGCTCGAGATTTATTCGCGCTGCAACGAGTTTGGCGTGATGCCCAAGACCAGCGGCTGCGCACCTGCGGATTTTGCTCACGTGTACGACCGCATTCACGCTGAGCAGCCCGACGCGACTATTTTGCATCTTGCATATTCCGAGGCCACGACCTGTTCGCATCAGTCCTCTAAGATTGCGGCCCAGGGGCGCGACTACGTGTTCTCCATGGACACGCGCTTTGTCTCGGTAGGCCAGTCGCTTGTTGTCGTCGAGACCGCCAAATACATCGAGGCTCACCCCGATGCCACCGTCGACGAGATCTTTGCATTTACGAACTCCGTCATGGACCGTGTGCTGCTGGGCTTTGTTCCTACCGACCTAGCCTTTCTTAAGGCGGGCGGTCGTCTGTCCAACGTCGCGTTCCTTGGCGCCCACCTGCTCAAGATTAAGCCCTGCATTGAGGTAACGGGCGGTAAGTTTGTGGCGACCAAGAAGTTCCGCGGCTCTATGCTCAAGTGCGCCCGTGCCTTTATTGACCACATGGTTGCGAAGGGCGAGATCGACTACTCGCATATTGGCCTGGCGTATTCGGTGGGTCTTTCCGAGGAGTTGCGCGACGACATGGAAGTCTATGCACACGATCTTGGCTTTAAGGACGTTACCTGGACTCAGGTCGGCGGCGTCATCTCGAGCCATTGCGGCCCGACCGCCTTCGGCGCGGTGCTTACGCTTAAGGCGTAAGGCCTGGTGTCTATCGATATCTATTGCCTCGGCGGCGGGTGGGTTGTGACAACCTTCCTGCCGCTTTTGTGTGGGGCCAAATAGAACAACCCAATTGACCGCTAAACCGTTTCACCATCATGCGTATGGGCTAGAATGGCTCTGGCATTTATGTAACTAAAACCAATGAGAGGCAAGGTAGCGGGAATGGCTGAGATGACGCTCGAGGGTGTGGACGCTCGTCCCGAGGACTCCGCGTTTGCCCTGGGCCGCGTACATTCGATTGAAACGATGGGTACGGTCGACGGACCCGGCATCCGCTTCGTAGTGTTTGTCCAAGGCTGTCCCATGCGCTGTGCGTATTGCCACAATCCCGATACCTGGTCTGTTAACGGCGGCACCATGGTGACAGTCGAGCACCTGATGGACGAGTTCCAGAGCAACCATGAGTTCTATCGCAGCGGCGGCATTACGGTTTCGGGTGGCGAGCCGCTCCTACAGCCTGAGTTTTTGGCCGACCTGTTCCGTGCAATGCACAACAACCCCGATGGCCGCGTGCATACCTGCCTGGATAGCTGTGGCTACGCCTTCGACCCTCAGCATCCCGAGAAGTTCGATGCCGTGCTCAACGAGACCGACATGGTACTGCTCGATATTAAGCATGCCGACCCGGTCGAGCATAAAAAGCTGACCGGTTGTGATCCCGCACGCATCCTGGCGTTTGGCGATGAGCTTGCACGTCGCAATATCAAGGTCGTTATCCGCCACGTGGTTGTGCCGGGCATTACCGACACGGTGGAGGAGTGCGAGGCACTCGGTCGTCTAATCGCCCCGTGGCATAACGTGGTCGGCCTGGAGATGCTGCCGTATCACACGATGGGTGTCGTCAAGTACGAGCAACTGGGCATTCCCTATAAGCTCGAGGGCGTGCCCCAGATGGATACCGCGCGCATGCCCGAGTTGCGCAATGCCGTTATGACCGGCATGAAAAAGCGCCGTGCGGAGCTCAAAAACGCTATCGGATAGCGAGCCATTTTTGCCCCTTTATGATATCCGAGCTGCACTGGCTTAGCGTGTTCGTTTGACGAGGTCAAACAAAATGCTGGTACCATACCGTGGTTGAGAATTTCGAATAGGTTTGGGGAATGGCATGGCTACCATTGCGATTATCGGTGCGCTCGAAAAAGAGATCATGCAGATTAAGGAAGAGCTGAGCGACGTTTGCGAGGCACGGGAGGCAGGCTTGACCGTTGTGAGCGGTGAGCTCGACGGCCTGACAGTTGTCGCCACAACGGCGGGCATGGGCACGGTGAACGCCGCCGCTGCAACACAGCACCTCATTAGCAAGTATGCTCCGCAGGCTGTTGTGTTTTCAGGCATTGCGGGCGGTTTGAACCCCAAGCTCCATATCGACGACGTGGTCATTGGCAAACGCCTACGCTATCTGGATACCGATACCGCGCTTATCGCCGAGTCCGCACCGGGGCTCGAGGAGTTTGGCTCGACGCCCGCGCTGGTCGATATTGCCGCCGACGTGCTTGCTGAGCGTGGGTTTGTTGACGCTTCGAAAAATGCAGTCGCTTCGAACGAGGGCGCCAAGCAGTTCCTGGTCGGCACGATTGCCACGGGTAACCGATTTGTGACGGGCGCCACCATGCGCAACGACGCTATCGAGGCGACGCATGCCGATTGTGTCGGCATGGAGGGCGCGGCAATTGCCCATGTCGCAACCAAAAATGGTGTCGATTGCCTGGTGTTGCGCGCTATCAGCGATAATTGTGACGAGGCGTACGATGCAATTTGCGAGCGAGAGTTCGATCTGTTCGAGTACGCGCGTGTCGCAAGTGACATTACGCTCGATATCGTCCGCCGCATTGCCGCTGCGCAATAGCGCGTCTATTTGTAAAAACCTACGACCAAGGAGTGTCCATGGCCGATTCCATTAACTACCAGCTTGCCAAGTTCGTCGCCAGCTACGGCAAGGTTTCGCAGATCCCCGAGTCCACCTGTCCCGAGGTGAGCTTCGTTGGCCGCTCAAATGTGGGCAAGTCGTCCATCATGAACAAGCTCTTTGGCCGCAAGAATCTGGTCAAGGTTTCGAGCACGCCGGGCAAGACGAGCAACATCAATTTCTTCGAGGCCGACGACGTGCATTTCGTGGACCTGCCGGGTTACGGTTTCGCCCGTCGCTCCAAGGCCGAGCGCGACCGCTGGGCCGAGCTTATCGGCGACTTTTTCGACTCCGAGCGCAGCTTTAACTTGGTCGTCTCGCTGGTGGACATTCGTCACGACCCCAGCAAGCTCGACCACGACATGATCGACTACCTACAGGGCAACGAGTTCAACTTTATCGTCTGCCTCACCAAGGCCGACAAACTCAGCCGCACCCAGCAGGCCCGCCAAGCAGCAGCCATCAAAAAGCAGCTCAACGTCCCGGCCGAGAACGTGATCATCACAAGCTCCCAGACCGGCACCGGCATCGACGAACTAAAAAAGCGCATCGCCGAGGCCTGCCTCTAGTCAGGCTGCAGCCCTTCAAAAGCTCCTATCTATATCACC
>FR878716.1:0-212 GCA_000434535.1 Collinsella sp. CAG:166 | reverse complement strand
ACCTCAGTGATAGTTATTGGTAAACTATCGCTGAGGTGATATTTTTTAGGAGGTCGATATGGAGCTTTGGCACGGGTCGGAGGTTGTTGTCGAGCATCCATCGTTGGATAAATGCAGGCAATTCAATGACTATGGGCGCGGGTTTTATTGCACACCGCATGAGGAAATGGCAATGGAGTGGGCATGTCGGACCGAGTCTGATGGCATTGCCA
>FR878715.1:17470-19537 GCA_000434535.1 Collinsella sp. CAG:166 | reverse complement strand
GACGCCGCCGAGGCCGACGCCGCCACGGTCGCCTTCTTTGCCGACGGCTACGAAAAGCTCCGTGCCCGCCGCTAAATGATGTTTCTGGGACGGGGATTAAAAACTCATTTAATTCCCGTGCTCGTCGCGAGCGAGAGGCAAGCCTCTGCCACTCGCGAACAGTTCTGTCACTTTGGTGCCGCGTGAGGCGCGTATCTGCGGATCCGCGGTCATAATGGGGCAAGACAACCAAGAGGGGGGCGGAATCCATGGCGCTGATCTATGTCGTTGAGGACGACGAGCCCATTCGTCGTGAGCTTATCGACATCCTTGCCCGCGCCGGGTTTGAAATCGAGGCCTGCGAATCGTTTGAGCATGTCTCGCGCGATATTCTCGCCGCCGCGCCCGACTTGGTGCTGCTCGACCTGACGCTTCCCGTCAAGGACGGCCAGCATATCTGCCATGAGGTTCGCCGCGAATCCGAGGTTCCCATCATCGTCCTCACGTCGCGCACGACCGAGATCGACGAGGTCATGGCCATGACGCTCGGTGCGGACGACTTTGTTCCCAAGCCCTATAGCGCCCGTGTGCTCGTGGCGCGCATCAATGCCTTGCTGCGTCGCATTATAAACCTATTAAAATGAAATCGGAAATTATAAATAGAATAGCCGCAGCACGCTCGTACACAAGGGACTGGAGCTCGACCTTGCACGCTCCATGGTCACCAACACGCTAACCGGCACCAGTACCGAGCTCACCAAAAACGAGCTGCGTATCCTCTCGCTGCTTCTGAGCCGCGCGGGCAAGATCGTTTCGCGTTCGGCCATCATGCAGGACCTGTGGGACTCCGACGCCTTCGTGGACGACAATACGCTTACCGTTAACATCAACCGCCTGCGCACCACGCTCGAAAAAATCGGCATCAAGGGGTATTTGACCACGCACCGCGGCCAGGGCTATTCGGTCTAGGGGCCGGCTATGTCGTTTGCCAAGTTCTTTAAAGACGCGCTGCTTCCCGTCGCCGTGTGGACGTGCGGCGTGCTGCTGAGCTGCTTTGTGCTGACGGTCGCCGGCGCACCCGTTTCTATCGTGGTCGTGGCGGTCGGCGTGTCCTATATCTTTGGTATGCTCGGCATCGTGATCGAGTACGCGCGCCGTCGTCGTTTTCTGCGCCAGCTGGAGCGTGCGGCCGAGGAGCTCGAGAGTCCCGCATGGGTGCAGGAGATGGTGCAATGCCCGACCTATGCCGAGGGCGAGCTCGAGTACGAGGTCTTGCGCCGGGTGGGCAAAGCCGCTTGCGACGAGGTTGCCGAAGGCCGCCGTCAGACCGATGACTATCGCGACTATATCGAGAGCTGGGTTCATGAGGCCAAGCTGCCCCTGGCGGCGGCCCATCTGATTTTGGAAAACCTGGACGGTAGCGAAGACGACCTGTCGCGCGTGGACGATCTGGCACGCGAGCTTGCCCGCGTGGAGCGCTATATCGACCAAGCTCTGTACTATGCGCGCTCGGAAGTCGTGGAGCGCGACTACCTGATTCGCCGCTGGGATCTCAAGACCTTGGTGACGGGCGCGATTAAAGCCAACGCGCGCGAGCTTATCGCGGCGCACGTGGCTCCGGTGTGCGAGAACCTCGACTTTGAGGTCTTTACCGACGAGAAATGGCTCGAGTTTATTCTGGGCCAGCTCATTCAGAACAGCATTAAATATGCGCGTGAGGACGGCGCAAAGATCGTGTTTTCGGGTGCGTTGCTGGACGAGGGTCTGGCGAGCGAGCGCATCGAGCTTACCGTCGCGGACAACGGCTGCGGCGTGTGTGCGGCAGACCTGCCGCGCGTGTTCGAGAAGGGCTTTACCGGCGACAACGGCCGCACCACCAAGCGCGCAACGGGCATCGGCCTCTACCTGGTGGCGCGCCTGTGCTCCAAGATGGGCATCGACGTCACCGCGGCATCGGAGCCGGGCGAAGGCTTCGTCGTAACATTCGCTTTTTCAACGAACAAGTTCCAATACTTTGAGTAACGCACACGGCAGACGCCCGCCCAAACAAAAACGTGCCGCCTCAAACAAAACGTGCCGCCCCAAATG
>FR878715.1:15501-17450 GCA_000434535.1 Collinsella sp. CAG:166 | reverse complement strand
GCCCCAAATGGGGCGGCACGCCATCTTTTATCAGCCAACTCGTTGAAGTACGGTGACGAAGGCGCAAGGCCGGGAGGGGTTATCTAAGCCGACATCCCGCAGCCGCGAAGCGGCGAGGACGTCGGCGTGATAACCCCGCAGGCCTTGCGCCGGCGGGAAGGAACCTACTTCACGACCAGAATGTCGCAGTCCGTGTTGCGCAGCAGGAACGTCGAAATCGAACCCAGCAGCGCATACTTGATCGAGGACAGGCCGCGGGCGCCGCAGAGCACCAGGTCGGGCTTAACCACGTCGAGCATCTCGTCCTTAAGCGTCTCGCGAATGCGGCCGGCGCGAATCATGACCTCGACCTCGGGGATGTCGGGATTGGCCTTAGCCTCTTCGAGCTGCTTGGCGATGGAGTTCTTAAATGCCTCCTCTAGGCCGTTGACCAGATCGACCGGATAGGAACCGGCGCTCTCGAGCGCCGTGGAATCGATAACGTGGCCGATTATCAGCTTGGCGCCGTTGTTCGCGGCGACCTTGATGGCGCGTGCGAGCACAAAATCCTGCTGCTCAGTACCGTCGAGTGAAACAAATACCTTGGTGTAGCCCTCGTTCATGGTTTCCTCCTTGGTCTATCGCACGGGCGTGGGGCTCGTGCATCGGGCGGGCGCGGATGCGTGGCCGCCGGACACTTTATCTTGTTGCAGTTATACCCAAGGATTTGGGTTTGACCGCTCGCAATTCTGTGAACGGACGAGTTTTTTGGTAAGGGTAGGCGCAGACGCGCCCGAACGGTTGATAATGGGACATCGCCCGCACCGTCCGCAGAACAATATCGGCGGGTGTCTAACGAGGGGGTCCCTTTGGATATCATCGAGCTTCTAAAATCTGCTTTCATGGGCCTGGTCGAGGGCATCACCGAATGGCTGCCTGTTTCGTCGACCGGTCACATGATCTTGGTGGACGAGTTCGTCAAGATGAACGTGAGCGAGACGTTCTGGAATATGTTCCTGGTCGTGATTCAGCTCGGCGCCATTCTGGCCGTCTGTGTGCTGTTCTTCCATGAGCTCAATCCGTTCTCGCCCAGCAAGGGCAAGGAGGGCCGTCGCGACACCTGGGTGCTGTGGGGCAAGATTGTGCTCGGCTGCATTCCCGCCGCGGCGATCGGTCTGCCGCTTAACGACTGGATGGAGGAGCATTTCTACAATGCTCCCGTCGTGGCGCTGGCGCTCATTGTGTACGGCGTGCTGTTTATCGTGATCGAGAACTGGCGCGCGAGCAAGCGCGAGGAAATGGCCGTTGCCGGTTCGTTTGGTTCGCGTGCTGTGGTGTCGGGTGGACGTCCCGCCGGTGCGCACTTTGCGGCGCCCGCCGCGGCTACCGCTGAGGATGAGGGCGATGACGAGGATCTGGACTTTGGTTCCATCACCACGCTCGAGGACCTGAGTTGGAAGACCGCACTGGGCATCGGATGCTTCCAGGTGCTCTCGCTGATTCCGGGCACGTCGCGCTCCGGTTCCACCATCATCGGCGGCCTGCTTTTGGGCTGCACGCGTTCGGTGGCGTCCAAGTTTACGTTCTTCCTGGCCATCCCGGTCATGTTTGGCGCGAGTGCGCTCAAGCTGGTCAAGTATTTCATCAAGGGCGGTACGTTCGGTGCCAACGAGGTCGCCATCCTGGGCGTGGGCTGCGTTGTGGCCTTTGTGGTTTCGCTCATCGCCATCAAGTGGCTTATGGGCTTCGTCCGCCGTCACGACTTCAAGTGCTTCGGCGTCTACCGCATCATTCTGGGCATCGTGGTGCTTGCGTACTTCTTCGTCTTGGAGCCTATGCTCGGCCTGTAACTTGGTTGACGCTGCGCGGCGGCCAGAACGACAACTTGTCATTCAAAGAGGGTGGCATGACCAAAAGGTCTATGCCGCCCTCTTTTCATGCCAATTTGTTCGTTCTGGCCGCCGCTCGCT
>FR878715.1:0-15409 GCA_000434535.1 Collinsella sp. CAG:166 | reverse complement strand
TGGTGCAGACTAACCTGACCCCATTGCGCTAAATCCGCTGGGGCGGGCCTGACGGTGACGCACGGAGTCGTGGTGTGATTTGCGTCGGTGTCCGCGCGGCTCGGTATACTGGTACGGCTCAAACTATGGCGCCGCCCGCAGGCGCGCCGTCCGTCAGATGAGGAGTCGCCCATGACCCAGCCCTTGCCCTGGGAAAAGAACGCCGCGGTACCCGTGCCGCCCGCGCCGGAACCCGTGCCGCTCGATGCATATGCCGCCCCTGCTGCGCCGGAACCCGAGCTCGTCCCGCTCGACATCTACGACGCTCCCGCGCCGGCACCCAAGCCCGCCAAGCCGCTCGTCGACATCGACAGCCTTAATCCCGCTCAGCGCGAGGCGGTCCTGACCACCGAGGGTCCGCTGCTGGTGCTCGCCGGCGCCGGCTCGGGCAAGACCCGCGTCTTGACCTTCCGCATCGCACATATGCTCGGCGACCTGGGCGTTAAGCCCTGGCAGATCCTTGCCATCACGTTTACCAACAAGGCTGCGGCCGAGATGCGCGAGCGTCTGGCAGCGCTCATCCCCAGCGGCACCCGCGGCATGTGGGTGTGCACATTCCATGCCATGTGTGTGCGCATGCTGCGCGAGGACGCCGACCTGCTGGGCTACACCGGTCAGTTCACCATCTACGACGACGATGACTCAAAGCGCATGGTGCGCGACATTATGCAGGCGCTCGGTATCGAGCAAAAGCAGTTCCCCATCAACATGATCCGCAGCAAGATTAGCTCGGCCAAAAACGCCATGATCGGCCCCGAGGACATGCTCAAATCCGCCGACAGCCCCAACGACAAAAAGGCCGCACAGGTCTACCTGGAGCTGGAACGCCGCCTGCGCGCCGCCAACGCGATGGACTTCGACGACCTGCTCGTGCGCACGCTCGAGCTGCTGCGCACCCGCCCCGAGGTGCTCGACAAGTACCAAGAGCGTTTCCGCTACATTAGCGTCGACGAGTATCAGGACACCAACCACGTCCAGTACGAGATCGCCAACCTGCTGGCCGCCAAGTACCAAAACCTCATGGTCGTAGGCGACGATGACCAGTCCATTTATAGCTGGCGCGGCGCCGACATCACCAACATCCTGGACTTTGAGAAGGACTTTAAAAACTGCAAGACCGTTAAGCTGGAGCAGAACTACCGCTCTACGGGTCATATCCTGAGCGCCGCCAACGCCGTGGTGCGCCACAACTCGCAACGCAAGGACAAGCGTCTGTTTACGGCTGAGGGCGACGGCGAGAAGATCCAGGCCTTCCAGGCAAGCGATGAGCGCGACGAGGGCCGCTGGATTGCCGGCGAGATCGAAAAGCTGCACTCCAAGGGCACGAGTTACGACGATATCGCTGTGTTCTACCGCACCAACGCCCAGTCTCGTATCCTCGAAGATATGTTCCTGCGCGCAGGCGTACCCTACAAGATCGTGGGCGGCACGCGATTCTTCGACCGTGCCGAGATCCGCGACGTCATGGCCTACCTCAAGATGATCGTGAACCCGGCAGACGAGATGAGCGTCAAGCGCGTCATCAACACGCCGCGCCGCGGCATCGGCTCCACCTCGATCCAAAAGATTGAGCAGCTGGCGCGCGACAACCGTTGCTCGTTCTTCCAGGCTTGCGAGATCGCGTGCGCCGAAACCGGCATGTTTAGCGCCAAGGTGCGCAATGGCCTGTCGAGCTTTGTGTCGCTGGTGCGCGAGGGTCGCCGCATGGACGGCGAGCTCAAGGACGTTGTCGAGATGATTGTCGATAAGACGGGCCTGCTGCAGGCTTTCCGCGCCGAGGGCACCATGGAGTCCGAGAGCCGCGCCGAGAACATCCAGGAATTCCTGGGTGTCGCTGCCGAATTTGAGGAGACGCACGAGGATATCGAAGGCACGCTCGAGAGCTTGGAAGAGCTGCGCGCTGCTGGTGTTGCCGATGTGCCCGCCGACGTTGAACCCGAGCCCGTTGTGGTGAGCGCGCCTGCGCCCGAGCCCGGCCCGTCTGCGCCCGTGTCTTCGTTTGAGGCGCTCGTTGGCGCGCGTGATGCCGCGGGTTCCAATTCGCTCGACAGCCTGGCGGCCCCGGCGCTCTCGCCGCAGGATGCCCTGGCTGCCGCCATCGCGGGCAACGCCTATGCCGCGCCGACAGAGCTGCCGGCGGGTGCCGTACATGCCGACGAGATCGAGCGCACCTACGGCCCGCTCACCTGCAAGGCGCTGCCTGCACTCATGGAGTGGCTGGCTCTGCGCTCCGACTTGGATTCCCTGGCCGGCGAGACGCATGCCATCACTATGATGACCATCCACTCCGCCAAGGGCCTGGAGTTCCCGGCGGTGTTCGTGGCCGGCATGGAGGAAGGCATCTTCCCGCACGTGCACGACTTTGGCGGTAGTGACGATCCGGGCAAGCTCGAGGAGGAGCGTCGCTTGGCCTACGTCGCCATCACGCGTGCCCGTAAGCGCCTGTTCTTGACCTATGCGGCCACGCGTCGCACCTACGGCTCGACTTCTGCCAACCCGCGCTCGCGCTTCCTCAACGAGATTCCGTTTGAGGATATCGAGTTTAGCGGTATCGGCTCTGCCGGTTTTGAGGGCACGGGCTGGGAGAAGCGCGGCGACCGCCACGGTACCTTTGGCTCGGGCATGGGCTCGGATATGTACGGCGGCAAGGTGTTTGGCTCGCATACGCGCTCGACCGGCGGTTCCGGTTCGCGCGGCGGATCGAGCTTCGACGACTTCTTTGGCGGCAGTAGCTACGGAACCGAGCGCCATCGTGGGGTCTCGCCCGACGCCGGCCGTGTTGCCTCGACCTTTGGCTCGGGCGCGCCGCGCGTCAAAAAGCCGTCGTCCAAGGTGTCCCCGACGGTGGAGCGCAAGGTCGATCGTGCCAGCGCATCGCAGGACTTTGCCGCGGGTGATACCGTGAGCCACAAGACCTTTGGCACGGGTACCGTGATCTCGGTCGTCGGAGACATGATCGAGGTTCAATTCGAAAAGACCGGCCAGACCAAAAAGCTTATGAAGGGCTTTGCTCCGATCGTCAAGCTGTCGTGATCCCGGCGGACCTGGGCGGGCGTATGGGGCAACATCGCCTGCTCGGGCAGTCCTGCTCGCACGGAGAGCACATTAAGTGCTCTCCGGCTCGTGCGGAACTCGCGATCGATGTTGCCCCATACGCCCGCCCAGGTCCTTAGATAACGTTGCTTGCGAACGTCGCTCTGCTCGTCCGCTTTTTTGATCTGGAGAGCCGGGTGGGCTGATATATATGGATAAGGGGCTCCTCCGTTGGTGGACGGGGGAGTCCCTTGTTGCGTTTTGGTTGTTGTTGCGACCTAGAGGTGGCTGATGATCAGTTCCATCTTGCCTTCGAGGTCGATGGAGCTGACGGTGTTCGGGGCCAGCAGGTGGCTTCCCTTGTGGACGGGGTCGCCGCAGACGGTGCCTTCGCCGTCGATGACCGACAGGCACATGAAGGGCCAGCGCTGGTCGAGGATCTTGCTGCCGTCGACACGCACGCGATCGACGGCGTAGCAGGGGTTAGACTCGAGCTCGGTCACGCCGTCGACCTCAGGCGCGTTCACCGTGCCGTCGGTCGGAGCCTGAACATCAAAGTCGATGCAGTCGAGGCTCTGCTTAATGTGCAGCGGGCGCAGCTTTCCGTCGGTGCCGGGGCGGTCGTAGTCGTACAGGCGATATGTCACGTCGCTCGACTGCTGCGTCTCCAGAATCAGCGTGCCGGTCTTGATGGCGTGAACGGTGCCGGAGTCGATCTGGAAAAAGTCTCCCTTGTGAATCGGCAGCACGTTGAGCATCTCGTCCCAACGGCCCTCCTCGATCATCTGTGCAGCCTCGGCGCGGTCGTGCGCGCGCTGGCCGACGATAATCGTGGCGTCGGGCTCGCAGTCCAGTACATACCAGCACTCGGTTTTGCCCAGGCTGCCGTTCTCGTGCTCGGCGGCGTACTCGTCGTTGGGATGAATCTGGATCGAAAGGTCGTCCTTGGCGTCCAGAATCTTAATGAGCAGCGGGAACTCCTTGCCCTCGCAGTTGCCAAAGAGCTCGCGGTGCTCGGCCCACAGCCACGACAGCGTGTGGCCGGCATACGGGCCCTCCGCAATCTGGCAGTCGCCGTTGGGGTGGGCCGAGATGGCCCAGCACTCACCGATGGGGCCATCGGGAATGTCGTAGCCAAATACGGTTTCGAGCTGGCGACCGCCCCAGATCTTCTCGTGGAAGATCGGCGTCAGTTTAATCAAATCGGACATATTCATACCTCATTGTGTTGCGCGGGCGCTGCGTAAAACTGTTCAAAACGAGCGCCCGCATGACTGCAAAAACCTATGCCAACGTTACGTTGTGCAACTCAAAGCGGTCGCCAACGTTGCGCGAGACCGAATACTCAAAGGCGGCGCCGCTGTCCAAAAAGCCAATCTGGGTGAGCTCGAGCAGGGGAGAGCCAGGCTTGGTGTCCAGGCGCTCGGCTTCTTCCTCGGTTGCTGCCACGGCGCGAATGGTACGGTGGAAGCTCGAAATTTTCAGCCCGCATTGCTCGCGGATGAAATGGTAGACCGATCCGTACAGGTCCTTCTTTTTCAGCCCCGGAATCAGCTCGAGGGGCATGTAGGTGTACTCGATAACGATGGGCTTCCCATCGGCCTGACGCACGCGCACGACGTGATAGGCAAAGTCATCCTCGGCAATTCCCAGCTGGGCTGCGATGTCCGCTGGTGGATTAACAATCGAGAAATCGTAGACCACCGAGGTCACCTTTTCCCCGCGGTGCTCATACGAAAAGCCCTGGGCACGGTCGTTTTTGCCCTGGAAAAACGCCTGGCCGGGAAGTCCCGCCGTGTCCTTAACGTAGGTGCCCGATCCGCGCCGGCTGGTAATAAGACCTTCCTCGGTGATTTGCTCGATAGCTCGTTTGACGGTGATTTTGGAAACGCTATAGAGCTCACAGAACTCAACGACGGTGGGAAGCTTGTCGCCCGGTTTAAGAGCGCCATCCTCGATACTTCGACGAATATCTGCAGCTATCGCCTCGTATTTGGGAATCATGGAACCTCCTTTCCAACTTGATTGAGTATAAAAGAAAGTATAGTTAACACCTAAGCATCCCTATTATATATTGAAAAAGTTCGAGAAAGATATAATTAAAAGTCGCTTTGCATATAATTCAGAGCGCTCTAAATAGATAGACATATGAGTAATGTCGTGTTAAGCGGCCAATTGCGTTACCCCAGATAAAACCTGCCAAAACAAACCTGTCCCTTTTTGGTAGGTTTTTGCCTTGGGAGCGGTACCATACAGGCAATGTTTAAACGAGAAAGGTGGGCTCTCATGGAACCTAAGCAGTACTACATCGGCATTGACGTCGGCGGCACTTCGGTTAAGGAGGGCCTGTTCGACGAGGACGGCAACCTGCTTGCCAAGGCCAGCGTGCCCACGCCTCCCATCGTCGACGCTGCGGGCTTTGCCGCGGTAACCGAGGCTATCGACCAGGTGGTCGCCAAGGCTCAGATTCCGCGCGCCTTTGTGGCGGGCATCGGCCTGGCCGTTCCGTGCCCCATTCCGGCTGCGGGCGATGCCAAGGTCAAGGCGAACATCTCCATCAACCTGCCCGAGCTTAAGATTGCCATTCAGGAGCACTGCCCCGACGCGGTCGTAAAGTACGAGAACGACGCCAACGCCGCCGCCATGGGCGAGGCCTGGCTCGGCTCTGCCAAGGGCGTGCAGAACGTGGTGATGGTCACCATCGGTACCGGCGTGGGCGGCGGCGTTATCGTTAACGGCGACGTGGTATCGGGTGTTGTGGGCGCCGGCGGCGAGATTGGCCACATGTGCCTGAACCCGGCTGAGGAGCGCACCTGCGGCTGTGGCGGCCATGGCCATCTGGAGCAGTATTCCAGCGCCACCGGCGTGGTGAGCAACTACCTTGCCGAGTGCAAGAAGGCGGGCGTCGAGCCCATTGAGCTCACCGGCCCCTCCGATTCCAAGGACGTGTTCCAGGCCTGCCGCGAGGGCGACAAACTCGCGCTGGCAGCTGCCGATACCATGGCTGACTATCTCGGCCGTGCTCTGGCACTTATCGCCAACGTGGTCGACCCCGAGATGTTCCTGATCGGTGGCGGCGCGTCCGCTTCGGCCGATGTCTACCTCGACAAGGTCCGCGAGCACTTCCAGCGCTACGCGCTTTCCGCCTCGCGCGAGACGCCCATCAAGGTCGCTTCGCTCGGCAACGACGCCGGCATCATCGGCGCCGCCTACGTAGCCCTGCGCGCCGCCGGTAAATAGCTGGTGCAAGGGGGTCAGGTTACTTTGCACCAACACGGTGCAAAAGGGACAGTCTTGGCCCCCATGCCTGCCCCAAAATATGCCGTGACCCTTCCGTCTGCGAAGGCTCGGCATCGGCGTGCTACCATAGCTACGTCCAAGTACACATATCAAGTGGAGGATATCCATGGCAAACGTTCTTGTCTTTGGTCACCAGAACCCCGATAACGACGCCATCATGAGCGCCGTCGTCCTGTCCCAGCTGCTCAACCAGGTTGAGTATGCCGGCAACACCTACGAGGCCTGCGCCCTTGGTCAGCTTCCGGCCGAGTCCGCCAAGCTGCTCGCCGACGCCGGCATCGCCGAGCCCCGCGTGATCGAGTCCGTCGAGGCCGGTCAGCTCGTCGTCCTCACCGACCACAACGAGTCTGCCCAGTCCGTCGCCGGCCTTAAGGACGCCACGGTCTTTGGCGTCGTCGATCATCACCGCATCGGCGATTTCGAGACCGCCGGCCCGCTGCACTACATCTGCCTGCCCTGGGGCTCCAGCTGCACCATCGTCACCAAGCTCGCCGACGTGCTCGGCGTTGAGCTTTCCGACGTCCAGGCCAAGCTGCTGCTCTCGGCCATGATGACCGACACGCTCATGCTCAAGAGCCCCACCACCACCGATGTCGACCGCGCCGTCGCCGCCAAGCTCGGCGAGCAGGTGGGCGTCGACCCGGTCGAGTTTGGCATGGAGGTCTTCCTTACCCGCCCGTCCGGCTCCTTCACCGCTGCCGAGATGGTCGGCAACGACATCAAGATGTTCGAGCCCGCCGGCAAGAAGCTGCTCATCGGCCAGTACGAGACCGTCGACAAGAGCCGTGCGCTTGGCATGATTGACGAGATCCGCGAGGCCATGCGCGCCTACGCCGCCGAGAAGGGTGCCGACGGCATTGTCCTGTGCATCACCGACATCATGGAGGAGGGCTCGCAGGTCCTGCTCGAGGGCGAGACCGAGGCTGCTCAGAAGGGCCTGGGCATTGCCGACGAGCACGACGGCGTCTGGATGCCGGGCGTCCTCTCCCGTAAGAAGCAGGTCGCTGCCCCCATCATGGCCGCCTGCTAGGTTTAGTTGACCGAACGCCACGACCGGATCGCGGACGCCCCGCGCTCCGGTCGTTTTTTGTGCATGCGCCGCGTCGTCTCTTGGACAGGCGTGCCCGTGCCGTTGAGCAAATAATGTTCAACCTGTGGTTCCGCTTTTCGGCCACGCCTGCGTGCTTGTCGTGCAGGGTAGGCTAGATGCAAGCGTAATACGTTAGAGCGCGGCGCCGCCACTTGGGCGGGCCGTGCTTTTTTAAGACGGGAGCTTTCCCGTGAAAGGAGCCGCCCATGGCAGCAACCGAGCAGCTGTTCAACGTCCGTGAGCGCAAGCGCTTTGAACGCCACGACATTTGGGAGCGCATCGCCGAGAACGGCACGATTTCCGCCGCGGTTATGGTCATCGCCGCCATCGCCGCCGTCATTTGCGCCAATACCGATGCCTACGAGGCCATCCATCACTTTTTGGAGACCCCGCTGTATGTGGGTCTGGGCAACCTTACGGCCGGTCTTACCGTTGAACTTTTCGTCAACGACTTCCTCATGGCGATTTTCTTTTTGTTGGTGGGCATTGAGCTTAAGTACGAGATGACGGTCGGCGAGCTCAAGAATCCGCGTCAGGCCATGCTTCCCATGCTGGCGGCCGTGGGCGGCGTCGTCGTTCCCGCCTGCATCTACCTGATCTTTAACCATGCCGGCGCCCGCAACGGTTGGGCCATCCCCATGGCAACCGATATTGCCTTTGCGCTGGGCGTGCTGTCGCTTTTGGGCAACCGCGTGCCCAACGGCGTGCGCGTGTTCTTCTCGACGCTCGCCATCGCCGACGACCTTATCTCCATCGCCGCCATCGCCATCTTCTACGGTCAGAGCCCCAATCCGTTTTGGTTGGGCGCCGCTGCGCTTGTGACCTGCGCGCTCGTGTGGCTCAACAAGACGCAGCATTACCGCCTTGCCCCGTATTCGGTACTGGGTCTGCTGTTGTGGTTCTGCATGTTCAAGAGCGGCGTACATGCCACGCTCGCCGGCGTCATCTTGGCCTTTACCATCCCGGCCAAGTGCGGCGTCAAGCTCGATAGCCTCACCGATTGGTTGGGCGAGTGCCTGCCGCTGCTTGATGACCGCTACGACGACGAGGCGCACATCTTGGGCCAGCATGACTTTACCGTCTCGACCACCAGGGTCGAGCGCGTCATGCACCGCGTGACCCCGCCGCTCATCCGCATGGAGCGTCTGATCTCCACGCCGGTCAACTTTGTGATTCTGCCGATCTTTGCGTTCGTGAACGCACAGGTTCGCCTAGTGGGCGTGGACATGAGCACGCTGCTCACCGACCCGGTGACGCTCGGCGTGTACTTTGGCATGCTGCTGGGCAAGCCGATTGGTATCTTTGGCATGACGTTTGCCCTGGTTAAGTTTAGGGTCTGCGAGCTGCCGCATAACGTTAACTGGCACATGATTGCCGGTGTGGGCATTCTGGGCGGTATCGGCTTTACCATGTCGATTCTCATCAGCGGTCTTGCCTTCCCGACGGCCCAGTTTGAGGTTCTTGCTGCCAAGGCTGCCATTCTTGCCGGTTCGGTCACCGCTGCCGTGCTCGGCATGATCTACATGAGCGTGGTCTGCAAACACCCCGCGTCCAAGGGCGAGTAAAAGCACATACAAGTTTAACTCAACTCCCCCGTCGACCCAAACATGTACACCAGCATCCAAAGTCGACATTTTTCGACATCTTTGGATGCTGGTGTACAGCTTTTTGCTACATAGTCATTGGGGACGTTCTTAAATGACTAGTCGTTAAAGAACGCCCCCGATGACTAGTTAGCCGTGGAAGCGAGCTGTGGGTGCAAGCGGCTGTTCGCGAAAGACGCGCTCGACGGCAGCGCGGTATTCGTCGACCTTTTTGGTCTTGCGTACGATCTTGTGGACGGTAGCGGGATCAGCGAAAGCGCACTTGGCGTAGAACCACCACTCCTTCATGCGGAAGACCGCATTGCCGCCAATCTCTTCTGCATATGCCGCAAACAGCGTGTCGTGGAAGCGCTGCAGCTCAGCAGCCGTTGCAGCAGGGCCGCCCTTGACCATGCGAGCCAGAGCGGGGTTCGCGAGCAGGCCACGCCCCAACATCACATGGCGCGTGCCGGGATAGGCCTCCACCAGCGCATCCATATCCTCAAGATCAAAAATATCGCCGTTATAGGCAACCGGGAACGGCGCACGCTCCAGCGTCTCGCCATAAAACTCTTTGCGCGGCGAGCCCGCATAACGGTCCTTCTGCACGCGCGGATGCACGATCAGCTCTGCCAGCGGCATGCGGCAATATAGATCGAGTACGCGCTCGTATTCGTCGTCGCTCTCCAACCCCAACCTGGTCTTGACCGATACCGGCAGCGGAGAGCGCTCACACACGTCGCTCAAGAACACCTCAAGTTCGTCGAGATTACGCAAGAAACCCGAGCCCTTGCCCTTGGCGACAACCGTCCCCGAGGGGCAACCCAAGTTGAGATTGACCTCGCGATAGCCCATGTCGGCGAGCACCTGTGCCGCCCACACAAACTCGTCCGCGTTCTTGGACATCAGCTGAGGCACCACGTTGAGCCCCTGGTTATTGGCAGGATCGATCTCCTTAAACGCCTTGCCGCCAAAGCGGTTTCCCACCCGCGGCGGCGGCAAAAACGGCGTGTAATAGCAATCGAGCGCACCGAAGCACTCCGCATGCACGCGACGGAACACATGCCCGGTAATCCCCTCCATGGGGGCCAGCGAAAGGATCATCTACTCTTCTCTCATATCAACACAACAAAAGGGCCGTCCCTTTGTCACATGCATTATGCCTTGCGCTTCAGGCGATTCACAAGGAAGAGGTAGCTACTGAACGATGACCACCCTCCAGCCGCACCCCATACAACGAGGTCTAATACTTTTCCCGAGAAGTGAACGAGTGCAAACGGGCCCCGAAGCATCTGCACTTTCGAGATGCAATTTCCTGCGGTTTTGCCAGCCAAATCCTGCGGGTTTGACGTCTAAAAATGTCGATGCTTCGGAGGCCCAAGTATGGCCGTTCACTTCTCGGAAAAGTATTAGACCTCGATTTACATGCCACTCAATGTGACAAAGTGGCTGCTCCTTTGTCACATTCGATGAAAAAGGGCACCGATGTTAGTCGATGCCCCAAAGCGGCTGCAGGTTAAGCCCTACAGCGTATGTCTAAGACGAATCGAACTATTCGTCCCAGGAGAGGTTCTTACCAGTCTTTTTTGCCAGCAGCAAGAACAGGCCGATAATAACGTTGCATGCGATGCAGAAGATGAAGACGCCCTGGAAGGAGCCGACAAGCTCATAGACCTTCATCATAACGGGCATGCCAAAGGCGCCGACGATATAGCCCACGGAGCAGATCAGCGCGAAGATGCGACCGAAATCGCGGGAGCCAAAGACATCCATAACCAAAACGGTCAAGGCAGTGCCAGCGATGACGTACATTACGTCGTTCACGCCTGCTGCGAGGATGCTGAGCGTCGAGTTGCCGCTGCTCATCATGAGCATGACAAAGGAGAGGATGGAGACAGCGAGCCAGCCCAGAATGGCCTTCGTGCTGCCGAACCTATCGCAAGTGGTGCCGACGATCGGATTGAGGAACAGATCGAAGAGCGATGCAGCGGATACCATGAAGCCGCCCACCATGGGGCTAAAACCAACCTCGGAAGCATACGTCGGGAAGAGCTGGTTCATGCAGCAAGTGAGCTGAACGAGACAGAGGAAGCCGATGCAGAAGAAGAAGGCAGGCGACTTAATGGCGCGCGCATAGCTAACGCCACGCGTGCTATCCTCGGTCGTCTCCTCGGTCTCGGTGACCGTCTCGCCCTCGACGTAGCCATAGGGCAGCATGCCCTTGTCCTGAGGCTTGTAGCGGATGATCAGAATGGAAGCTGGGAGAATGAGCACTGCGGAAACACCGGCGAGCACCAGATAACCAGTTCTCCAGCCAGCGGCCTCGATGACAGAGGTGATGACGGGACTCATGATGAGCATGTAAATCGAGTTCACTGCCCAAGCGAGACCGATTGCCAGGCCACCAGATTTTTTGAACCACTGGTCAATAACGTCGGACATAGCGACGCCGGTGGTGAAGGCGAAGCAAACGCCAATCAGGGCGCCAGCGGCGATGAACATCCAGACTTCGGTGTAGAAGGCCATGCCTGCGCCGGCAGCGAGCAAAATAAGCTCGACAACGGGGAGCCAAACCTTGCCAACGACCTTGGGAATGAGTTTTCCGACAAACGGAAGAGCTGCCGCAAGACCAATGAGCGTTGCGGTGAAGTAATACGAGAAGATGGAATAGTCAAACCCGAACTCCTCGCACACGGGTGCGACGAAGGAGCCCGCGATGACGCTATAGGATCCGGTCGTGCCGGCAGACATAAGGCCGAGCGCGATTACGAGAACCCATGCGTAAACCTTGCTGCTCTTTAACTTTGCATTTTCCATTGACGCAGCTCCTAGAGACCCAGAAGGGCACACATAACGGCCTTGATGGTGTGCTGACGGTTCTCTGCCTCACGGAAGATGACCGAAGCGTTGGCCTCAAAGCACTCGTCGGCAATCTCGAAACCCTCGGTGATGATCTCGCGATGAAGGTCGTTCTTGCACTGGTCGAGGAGCATCTTGCCAACACGGTGATCCGCGTTGTGGACAGAGGGAAGCTCATGCATGCAGAAGATGTCGGGATTGTTGGTGCGCTTGCACAGCTCGCTGGTGACGCGATAGGGGTACAGAGACTCGGCATCGCCCAACCAGGAGTTGTAGTCGTCGGGATCCAGAACCTCTTCTCCGCACTCGGGGTTGATGTAGCGCCACTCCTCGGTAACGATAACGTCAACGCCATCCAGGGCATCGAGGTCAGAGGTGATGGTAAAGGTCCTATTGGGAGCGTACTTGGCGTAGCAGGCCTCCACCTCTTCGATCATTTCCTTGCACATCTGATGACGGAGGTCGTCGGGGCCGATGGCGAGGAAGTCCATGTCGAGCATAGCGCACAGACGGCCATACCACACTGGGGCGCCGGCGCAGTTGCCAACGAAAGCCATCTTCTTGCCGCGGCTCGTACGCAGACCGCCCCATTGCTCTTCCATCGTAAGAGCGTCAGCGAGCATCTGAGTCGGGTGATCGCCGAGAGTAAGGGCATTGATGACCGGGATGTCAACCAGGTCGGCGACGTCATAGAGGAACTGCTCGTCCTTCTGTGCGCGGTAGACGATGAGATCGTACATGCCGTTAAAGACGCGCATGGCATCCTTGACGGTCTCGCAGTCACCCATGTGGGAGTTGGTCAGATAAGTGAAGCCCATGCCCAAATCATTGCAGGAGGTCTCGAATGCGCAACGAGTACGGGTCGAGCCCCACTCAAAGTTGGCGAGGACGTTTTTGCCGGGGAAGTAGCGCTGGTCGACACCAGACTTCTTCTGAGCCTTAAGGTTCCAGGCAAGATCGATGAGATAGCGGAAATCCTCGGAGGAGAGATCATGGATGTTGATGTAGTCGCGACCGCGGAGGCTGTTGTTCATGCCTATTTCCTTTCGAATTATTATCAAAATTATTGTTGAATGTGTCCCCGAGGAAAACACGGATATCCCTCGGGGAGCGGTACATGTGGCGCCTAAGCCAAAGAGCGCAGGCTCTAAGGCTCACTAACGACTGGCCGCCACGTCCTTAGTCCAGCAGTGCACGCCGCCGCCGGACAGGTTAAGCGAGAGGGAATCAATCATGATGACTTTGCGATCGGGGAAGCAGCTCTCAAGAACTGCCTTGGCCTGCTCATCCTTCTCTTTCACGACCTCGCTCATGCCCTCGTGGTAATAACGCTGGCCAAGAACGACGCCGTTGCAAATCAGGAAGTTGCAGTAGCTCGCTGCGGCGTAGAAGTGGACGGGGCCCTCGGGCCAGGGGGTGCCATCCATAAACTTGCCGCCCATTTCGTCGATGAAGCCCTTATAGAGCTCGTAATCTTCATCGCCAGGGGCGATAACGACTTCAATAGGCTCGGCGGTGGGCATACGAACGATCTCGAAGGGCTTGCCCTCCCAGTCCGTTTCGTTGCTCAGGATCTCGTAGGCTGCCTCAATACGGCGACGAGACTCTGCTCCAGCCTTGCTCGAGGCTGCCTCTTCATCGGACACCTCGGCAAGAAGAATCTTGTTCGGAGTGATAAAGCGACACATCTCATCAATGTGAGCTGCAAAGCTCATGCCAAAGACGGGAGTTCCGTCTTCCTTCTCGTCGAGGATGCCCAGTCGATAGTCGTCGTCCTCGAGCATAGGCTGCGGAAGCCAGATAACCTTGTTGAGGTTGTAGATGCGCTTATACTCGGCCTCTACTTCCTCTTTCGTGAACTCGGGATTACGCTTGCGGCATTCCGTGTCCTCGATGGCGATCAGAGTGCCGTGACCGTCAAACTCGCGGTCGCCGCCCTCCGAAACCATTTCGGAATTGACGATATCGAAGCAACCGAGCGCAACCGCCATGTGAACGGCTGCCTTACGTGCGGACTGGCACTCCGGGGAGTTCTTGTCCCACACGCCGTAATAGGCCCAAGCGGGGTTGACCATATAAGAATGGCCCTTGTCGTCGACCATGATGCTGGGACCGTTGTCGCGGACATAGAAGTTGGAGTCTTCGAACTGCGTGATCTCGATGCGATCGAGATCAACCCCCTCCTCCTTCAGTCGCGAGCAAGCCTCCTCATAGGAGCCGGGGGTGCCGCAATTGAGGTTGACCGTAACGTCGCCATACTCGAGCAGAGCCTTGATCACGTCAACGCAGGGCTGGCGGTTATCGTAGCCCTCTGCACGGATGTAATCGGGAAGCCATGTCACATAGACGTTGGAGCGCTTCTCGAACTCGCCCGGCATACGATAGTTCTCGTACATGGTTGGTCCTTCCGTCGGGTTTCCCGCGATGCTGTCCGGCCGCGACAATAGCGGGGTTTCACCTGCTATAGTACTACTATACCTACCGTTCGGTAGATAATTTTGAATAATTGCCGCTCGCCTACTGATACATACCGTTCGCCGTATATAGTGGTCATGTTTGGACACGAATTGATGTTCCGTTGCCATCCTTAATAATGTTGGTAGTGCGGAAGTGATTTGCAATGGAGAAATGCAGCGTGAGCACAAGAAAAAAAATATTGGACGCAATGTACGATCTTGTGGCAGAAGTCGGTTATGACAAAGCGTCTATCGGAAAGATTTGCGACTTTGTCGGTATATCCAAGCCGTCGGTGTACTACTACTTTCCCTCAAAAGAGGAGATTTTCACTACGCTCTTGGACAGCATGTTTCCGACCATTGACTATCAGCGCGACTACTCGCTAATAGTCGATAGGGACGGGTTCAAGGCCGCGCTTATCGAGCTCGGCAATTCAGTTATAGGTGGCTATCGAAGCGATGAAAAGCGCCGGCGCGTGCTGGCCGAGGTTAGCGTTCAAGCAAATCGAATTCCTGCAGTTCAGGAACGTCAAGCGACGGCGACCAAACGAACCATGGATGCGCTTAAAGACATCCTTCTTCATGGTGTAGAGATTGGCGCGTTTTCCGATAGCGCCGACGTAATGCTCTACGTACAAATTCTTTATACCGTTCTGGAGGGAGCAAGCAATACGGTCGCTCAAGGTGAGGATATTGATGAGAAAGCGGTTTGGGCGGGAATAGTCGAGCTTATGTTCAAATAAACCAGCCAAGCTGAAGCGCATGTTGGCACCCATGGTGCCTGCGGGCAACCTTTAAAACGAAAACAGGGGTCGACTCCAGTCTGGCTTGGAGTCGACCCCTGTTGCATGGCAATCTATGCCGATGCAAATCGGCGCTTATTACTTTTCAGCAGCCTTATTGAGAAAGCCGGAAACGATAGCAAACGCAGCAATCATAAGGTTGCAGGCAATGCAGAAGATAAATATGAGTCCTAGGCCCTTTCGACACCACCTATATTGCGAATCAGCACCGCCGCCCACCCGACCGAATATTGCCGTTCGGCACCG
>FR878714.1 GCA_000434535.1 Collinsella sp. CAG:166 | reverse complement strand
GAAGCCGGCCTCCTCGTTGACGTATGCCGCGGCGGCGTCGAGTGCGCTGCCCTTGGCCGAGGCCTGCATGATGATCATGTTGGCGAGCGGCTCCAGGCCGGCCTCGCGGGCCTTTTGCGCGCGGGTCATGCGCTTTTTGCGGTAGGGCTTGTAGAGGTCCTCGACACGCTGGAGCTGCGTGGCCTCGCGAATTTGCTGTTCGAGTTCGGGCGTGAGCTTGCCCTGGGCGTCGATGAGCAGAATGACGTCCTCTTTGCGCTGCTCAAGATTGCGCAGGTAGGACAGGCGCTCGTCGAGGGCGCGCAGGGCGACGTCGTCCATGCCGCCCGTGGCTTCCTTGCGGTAGCGCGAGATAAAGGGGATGGTGTTGCCCTCGTCGATGAGCTTGACGGCTGCCTCGATGTTGTCAGCCTTAAGGTTGAGCTCGCGGGCGAGCTGGGCGATAAGATCCATGGGACTCCTTGCGTTTGAGGTGCGTTTGCAGCACAGGGCTACCAAGGATACCACCCGTCCCAAAAGACTGTTTTGGGGCTGCGCCATGAAAACGGCCCATCTACTACGTTTGAACCGTATAGGTCGACCATGCCTGGGTTTTCCGAAAATCGGCAAGCCGTCTACCTGCAGTTTTTATTTCGCGAAATTTGGCATGGTTGAGGGCGATCGGTTAAACGTAGTAGATAGGTGCGTTTCGTGGCGAACGAATCAAGCCGAGGTGCAAAATAGCCCCCGTCTCAGAAAAATCGTCAGCGAAGTAGCAAAAAGCCCCGCGGGCATGAGGCTGCTCGCGGGGCAAAGAAGAGGGGCTTATTGGTGGCGGACCGAGGGGCTCGGCATGGGGCTTCTGCCGCGGCCGCTCTTAAGGCATTACAGCTCGACGAGCTGGCCGGTCTCGGCGGCCTCCTTGATGGCGTTAAGCAGCGTGAGCGTCTTAACGTTGTCAGCGGGGGTCACGACGGGCTCGACCTCGCGGCGGACGACCTTCACAAAGTGCCTGAGCTGCATCTTGTGCGGCAGCGCCGGGTCCACAGCCGGGATCTCCATCTGCAGCGGCTTGTGCCAGTTGGAGGCACCGTCGTAGGAGAACTGGTGCAGGCGGGGCAGCGAAAGGGCGCCCTTGGTGCCACCGATAAAATAGGCGTCGGCGTCGAAGGGGCGGTACTGCGGATCCTCGCGAGCGGTGGCCTCCCAGTTCCAGGGGCTGGCGGTGGCGTCAGAGATGGTCATGCTTGCGAGCGCGCCATCGGCAAAACGGACGTTGACCACGGCGGAGTCCTCGGTCTCAAAACCGCGGGCGGCGCTGGACTGCATGCCCTGGACGGCAACGGGCTCGCCCAGCAGGTAGCGGAGCAGGTCGACGTCGTGCACCAGGTTGACCAGGATCGGGCCGGCACCCTTCTTGCGGCGCCACTCGACATCGAAGTACTCGCCATTCTTATAGATCATGTAGTGGAAGCTCGACACGGTGAGCTTGCCCAGCTCGCCGGACTCGATGATCTCCTTGGCCTTGTTGACGAAGGGATTGTGGCGACGGTGCTGACCCACGAGTACGGGCACGCCGGCGGTCTCGGCCTCGGCGGCAAAGGCCTGGGCATCCTCGAGGTCGTTGGAGATCGGCTTTTCGACCAGCGGCACGATGTTGCGCTTCACGGCCTCGCGGGCAACGCCCAGGTGCAGGTCGTTGGGGGTGGCGATGATGACGGCCTCGGGCTTGACCTCGTCCATCATCTGGGCGGGATCGGTAAAGAACGGCACGCCGGCGGCCTCGGCCGTGGCGCGGGCGCCCTCAAAGGCGTCGGCGATGGCGACGAGCTCGGCCTCGGGCTCCTCGGTGACAAAGCGGATGTGGTTGCGGCCCATGGCGCCGGCGCCGATAACGGCAATGCGGACGGGGTTGAGCTCAGACATTTCGACTCCTTAATACTGGTGACCGGTGGAATGCAACAGAGGGGCTGTCCCTTTGTCGCATCGGTAAAACTAAGCGGACTTCTTCTTGCTGTCGGAGACCATCATGTAGACGGTGAGCACGACGGCGATGGCGGCGATCACAATGGCGCCGTAGAAAGACTGCTGGTAGGCGGCGCTGCCGGCCTCGGCGTGATACAGCACGGCGGTGATGGGCTGGCTGATCCAGGTGGAAGCGGCATAGCCCAGGAACATGATGCCGTAGTTGACGCCGATGTTGCTGGTGCCAAAGGCGCCACCGGTGAGCGGCGGGTAGATGACGAGCAGGGCGCCAAAGCTAAAGCCGAGCAGGGCGAGTGCCACAAAGAACATGCTCTGCGTAAAGCTCATCGACATGATGACGAGCGCGACGATGGTGACGACAAGGCTGATGAGCAGCGACTTATAGGCGCCGAGCTTGTCGATGATCTGGCCAAAGGACAGGCGGCCGACCAGGTTGGCGCAGGTGTTGACGGAGACCACCACACCGCCGAGGGCGACGGCCGCGGCGCTCGTGGGGTCGGCGAAGAGCTGGACGGCGGCGATGGAGGCAACCTTGCCCACGAGCAGGGTACCCGCGGTGGCGGCGAAGGCGAAGGTGATGATGAGGACCCAGAAGCGCGGGGTCTTGACCATCTCGCCCGGGGTGAGGTCACCGAAGGTGCCGGCATGTGCGCCACCCTTGGGGGCCTCGAAGCCCTCGGGCAGCCAACCGGCCTCGGGGGCCTTCAGGAACAGGGCGGAGGCGGCGATCGTCACAAAGAAGATGACGCCGAGTGCCTTGAGGGCGCCAAAGATGCCCAGGCTCGGGATGAGCAGCGAGGCGAGCACCGGGGACAGCACGGCGGGGCCGGCGGTCGAAGCGGCCAGGGTGATGCCGGAGGCAAGGCCCTTCTTGTCGATGAACCACTTTTGGCCGGTGGTGAGCGCCGGGTTGTAGCCCAGGCCGTTGCCGATGGCGGCGACGAGCGAGAACCACAGGTAGAACTGCCACGGCTCGGTGACGGTGCCGGACATGAACCAGCCCACGCCGTAGCACGCGGCGGCGGCGATCACGACGTTGCGCGGGCCGATCTTATCGGAGATGCGGCCGGCGAAGATGCCCGTCACGGCCATGATGGTCTGAAAGACCGGGAACGCCCAGGTAAGGGCGCTCGACCACTCGGGGTAGACGGCGAGCAGGTTCTTGCTCACGACGGAATACAGCGCGATGGAGCTGATGAAGAACATGGTGACGCACGCGGCGGAAAGCACGACGGCGCGACCCTTGTTGGAGTTGGTGGAAGCCATTGGACTCTTTCTAATCGATACGGGGGAGGAGCGGGCGTGTCCGCGGGACCTCCCTGTCAGGTTGGTTTACTGGTCAGTCGGCTTGGCGACGCCGGACTCATCGGACCAGAGCTCGACACCCTTGTTCTTAAGGTAGTTGTCGGCATAGGCGCGACGGCCGCCGGGCTTGGCGGTGAGGTCGCCCATCATGTTGGAGAAGCCGCCGTCGACCTTGATGGCGTCGCCGGTGGTAAAGTCCGAGCGCTTGGACGCCAGGAACATGACGGCGTTGGCGATATCGCTGACCTCGCCGATGCGGCGCGTGGCGATCAGACGGCTGCGGCTCTTTTCGACCTCGGGGTCGGCGTAGAAGTTGGCCGACATCGGGGTCTTAACGAAGCAGGGTTCGACGCAGTTGGAGCGGACGCCGTAGGGGCCCCACTCGGCGGCGAGCATCTTGGACATCATGTTGACGCCGGCCTTGGTGGAGCTGTACACGCCCGAGAACGTCTCGGGGGAGTGGCTGGCGACGGTCGAGATGTGCACCAGGCGACCCTGGCCGGCCTTGATCATCTCGCGACCAAAGCGCTGCGAGGTGATGAAGTAACCGGTGAGGTTGACGTTGATGACCTCGTTCCAGTCGGAGAGCGGCAGGTCTTCCATAGCTGCGAAGCGCAGGATGCCGGCGGTGTTGACGAGGACGTCGACACGGCCGAAGTTGGCGATGGTGGCATCGACGGCGGCCTGAACCTCGGCCTCGTCGGTGGCGTTCATCTTGTAGCCCTCGGCGTGGATGCCAAACTCGGCAGCGAGGTCGGCGGCAGCGGCCTTGACCTTCTCCTCGTCCAGGTCGAGCATGACGACGTTGGCGCCATTGCGGGCGAACTCGCGGCAGATCTCGGCTCCCATACCGCCGAGCGCGCCAGTCACGGCGCAGACATCGCCCTCGAGCTTAAGCCAATTGCTCATAGTAACTTCCCTTCTTGTGCCTCCCAGTGGGTCGCTCCCAGTAACCGACCCACGTGGTTTTCGCTGGTTATCGTATGCTTTGCGTTTGCGCAGGTGAATTGCATATTTGTTAGAATGGCGTTAACCGTAGGTTTACACCGTGCGATGCGATTTGTATCCGATTGAGCGCGTGACCTGCGAAAACGACCCCCTGCGGCACCGTGTGGCCGTACGTGCGAAAACGGAGAGATGACGTGTACGATCGACGACTTGAGGCTATTTCGGCCGCCGCGGAGCTGGGAAGCTTCTCGCGCGCCGCGGCAAAATTGCGCGTGTCGACGCCGGCGCTCGTCAAACAGGTGTCGGGGTTCGAGGCAGAGTTCGGCATCACGCTGTTCGAGCGCTCACATTCGGGCGTCAAAGTGACGCCGGCGGGTGCGTTGCTGGTAGACGACGCGCGCTCGATCATGCGCCAGTCCGAGGATGCCCTGCGCCGTGCCCGGCGCGCGGCGGGCGATGGCGGTGCGGTGCGCCTGGGCGTATCGATGATGTGCCCGGGCCGTCAGACGCTTTCGATGTGGACGGGCGTACACGAGCTGGAGCCGTCGCTGCGTTTTGAGATCGTACCGGTGAGCGACCTCTACGATGAGCGCGAGACCGTCATGCGCAGCTTGGGCCGCGAGGTCGACGTGGTGCAGTCGAGTTTTTCGACCCCGCGCTGGGGTGACGCATGCCAAAAGCTCCTTATCGTCAATGTGCCGTTTTATATCGATGTGCTGCGCACGAGCCCGCTTGCGCGCAAGACGCGCATCACGGTTGCCGACCTGGAGGGCATGCGCCTGCGCGTGCTCCGTCACGGCAACGATGCCATGGACAGTCTACGTATCGACCTTTTGGCCGACGGCGGTGTGGACGTGATTGATGTGGATAGCTTCGACTTTGCGCTCTTTAACGAAGCCGAGGAAAAGGGCGACGCGGTGCTCACCTGCGGCGCATGGTCGGGCGTGCACCCGGCCTTTGTGGGCGTGCCGTTCCTGTGCGGGCGAGAGGTGCCGGTCTTTCTGCACTACCCGCTCGAGCCAACCCTCCAAGTACAAAAATTCGTCAACGCCATGGCCCAACTCCTCAACTAGTTCATCCTTACAAAACGAGGCCCTG
>FR878713.1 GCA_000434535.1 Collinsella sp. CAG:166 | reverse complement strand
AAAGCGCAAACGGCAGGACTTCGCGCCAGGTGTGGGCACAAAACAGTCGCCAGCCCCGCACGCCATGCAGACGAAACATCTGCTCCAGCGGCTTATCCACTTGTGCCAAGCCCTCGACCAGCGAGAAATATACGCCCGGCAGCGCCATCAAAAAGACCGCCGCGATGCTCACACGTGCCGACCCCAACCAAATAAGCAGCAGGACCACCACGCAGGCAACCGGCGTCGCCTTAACAAACGAAAGTGCCGGCGCCACCAGGCGGGCAAACGCACACGACCGCACCGAGACTCCCGCCAGCACGCCGCCGCACACCGCGGCAAGCGCCAGCCCGCCCAGTATCCGCGCACCCGAGCCCATCAGAATCGCCCACGTGCCGGCATCGCACACCAGCCGCAGCAACGCCACCACGACAGCGCCCGGCCCCGGCAAAATCAACGGCTGCGCCACCAGCGCCGCCGCGAAAACCCATGCGGCAAGCCAAAAGGCGGCAACGGCACCTGCTGCCGCCACCGCCTTCATACGCTCTGTCATTTGTCGAGCAAACGCACGCACGGGTTACTCCATGTAGTAGAAATCGTCAGCCGGGAGCTTGCCGCCCACGGCACTCGCGTCCGCATCGGCCAGCACCTGCAGATACCCACCGAGCGCCGCCTTCATGTCCTTCCCCGTCTGACACACGAGCATGCACCCGGGAATCGCCTTTTCGGCAATCGTGGCGTTATCCACGATGCCCGCATCGACCACGGCCTGAGCCCAGTCCGCCGGCGCCGCATTGACGGCCTTCGCGCTCGCCGCATGGCAGCTCAAGAATTCCGCCACGGCCTTGGGATGCTCCTCGGCAAAGGCCCGGCGCACCACGGTCACGCCCGTCAGCAGACGCGAACCCGTGTCACCCGCCAGCTCATCCCACACATCGGCCAGACTTACCGGAGCTGACAGCTTGCCTTCGCTCTTTGCGATGGCCGCCGTCTTGAACGGCTCGGGCAGCACGCCCACGGCAGACGGATCGGCAAGCAGAGCCGACAGCACCTCGGTGGGCTCGCTCTTAAACTCAAGTGCCACCTGGCCGGTCAGACCCGCGCGCTCCAGTAGGTAGTTCATGACGTACTCTGGCGTGGCGCCCTTGCCCGTCATGTAGACGGTGCGACCCGCCAGGTCGCCAAAAGAGGCAACGTCCGCGTTACCCGTCACCACGCTCAGCACGCCCAGCGTGTTGATGTCGATGACCTGCACCGCGCCCTCGGTCTTGTTGTAGAGAACGCTCGCCACGTTGGCGGGCACCAGGGCAATGTCGACATCGCCCTGAATCACCTTGGGCACGATCTCATCGGCTGCGGCGCTGATCGCAAAGTCGAACTCATTGTCCGTCTCGCCATCGGCCGCCCGGTCCATAAACTGCACCAGACCGATCGACGTCGGACCCTTGAGCGAGGCGACGTGTACCTCAACCGGCTCCGCGGCGGCACCGTCAGCGGCAGGCCCGGCAGCCGAGCCCGCAGCAGAC
>FR878712.1:1664-2290 GCA_000434535.1 Collinsella sp. CAG:166 | reverse complement strand
CACCTGCCGCCTGGCACGACATACCTGGAGGTCAATATATGGGTCCTCGCCAACGACAGGGGCGCAGTCGCTCTAAGACGCATGCCCTTCCCATGATCTTGCTCTCGTTTTTGGGCTTTCTGCTTATCGCGGGCGTAGCGTTTGGCATCGGCATGATCGGCAACGTCAACCGCTGGCTGTCCGATCTGCCCGACTACACCGATGCCAACGCGTATCTGGTGAGCGAGCCCACCGACATCGTCGACTGCAACGGCAATACCATTGCGAGTTTCTACACGCAAAACCGCAAGTCCATCACCAAGGACCAAGTGTCCCCGTACGTGCTGCAGGGCACCGTCGACGTTGAGGACGAGCGCTTCTACGAGCACGGCGGCATCGACCTCTGGGGCATTGCACGCGCATCGGTGGCAACCCTCACCGGCGGCCACGAGGGCGCATCGACCATCACCCAGCAGCTGGTTCGCAACACCATCTTGCAGGAGGAACAATTCGACTCGACCATCGAGCGTAAGGTGCGCGAGGCCTATATCGCCATCAAGATGGAGGATATGTACTCCAAAGACGAGATCCTCATGATGTACCTCAACACCATCTACTACGGCCATGGAGCATATGGCATCGAGGCC
>FR878712.1:0-1653 GCA_000434535.1 Collinsella sp. CAG:166 | reverse complement strand
TATGGCATCGAGGCCGCCGCCGAGACCTATCTGTCCAAAACCGCCGCCGACCTCACCCTGAGCGAGGCCGCGCTGCTCATCGGCCTTCCCCACTCGCCCTCGCAGTACGACCCCACGGTTAATCCCGACTTGGCGCTGTCCCGCCGCAACAAGGTTCTGGACAACATGCTGCGTCTGGGCCACATCACGCAGGAAGAGCACGATGCCGCGCAGGCTGAGCCCATCACGCTTAACGTGACCGAGATTTCGGGCAGTGGCGTCGATGTGTACTCTCAGCCCTACTTTGTCGCCTACGTTAAGCAGCTGCTTGAGCAGGAGTTCTCCACCGACGTGCTCTTTAAGGGCGGTCTGACCGTCAAGACCACCATCGACCCCACCATGCAGCAGGTGGCCGAGGAGGCCGTGCGCTCGCAGCTCGACACGCTTTCGCTCGACGGCCTGGACATGGGCATGGTCGTCGTTGACCCCAAGACCGGCTACATCAAGTGCATGGTAGGCGGCTACGACTACAACGCCGACGAGAATCACGTGAACCACGCTACGGCAAAGCGCCCCGTGGGCTCCACGTTTAAGGCCTTTACGCTGGCAACTGCCATCCAAAACGGTATGAACCCCAACGTCACCCTCAACTGCAACTCGCCGCTCAAGGCCAAGGGCACCACGACCGAGGTGCAAAACTACGGCAACCAGAGCTATGGCAACATCACGCTTAAGCAGGCAACGGCATACTCATCCAACACCGGCTACATTCAGGTGGCCGAAGCCATCGGCAATGACAAGATCATGTCGCTCGTCAAAAAGCTCGGCATCGATCCCGCCAAGGACAATATCGAGGACGTTCCCGTCATGACGCTCGGCACCGGGTCCATCTCACCGCTCGAGATGGCATCGGCCTACGCAACGTTTGCCAACGGTGGCTACTACCGTCAGCCCATCGCCATTACCGAGATCGACTCGCGTACCGGCTCGGTTCTGTACCAGCACACCGACAATCCCACGCAGGTGCTCACCGAAGGCGAGGCTGCCGCGGTTACCGACGTTCTATCCGGCGTCATGCAGGGCAGCGGCACGGGTGCCGCCGGCGCGCTGAGCGTCAACCAGCCCTATGCCGGCAAGACGGGCACCACTGACAACACCACCAACCTGTGGTTCTGCGGCTTCACGCCGCAACTGACATGCGCCCTGTGGACCGGTTATTCCGCAGGCGAGATTCCCATCCAAAAGTACGGTTCGGACCTGCTGGGCGACAGCACCAACCTGCCCGTCTTTAAGAAGTTCATGAACACCGTTCTTGCGGGCACCGAGCGCGAGGAATTCCCGACCGGAACGGCTCCCACGTACAAGAACAATAACGTCTGGAAGTTCTACGGCACAAACAACAAAAAGAAAGACGAAGAGGATAAAGACGAGGGAAAAGAAGAGGAAGAGACCACGACCACCACAACGACAACGACAACCACGACCACTGAAACCCCGGGCGGCAACACCGCCGGCGATAGCGGCACGACAGGTGGCGACGGTGGCACGGGTGGCGATGGCGGCACGGGTGGCGACGGCAGCACGCCGACGCCTACCCCCGATCCTACGCCCACGCCCGACCCCTCTACGGGCCAGTAGACGCAAAGCGGCATCTGGCACCAAGGCGCCCGAGCA
>FR878711.1 GCA_000434535.1 Collinsella sp. CAG:166 | reverse complement strand
GCGCTTGACCAGGCTGTACAGGGCAAAGATACCGCCCTCGCCGTGGTTGTCGGCGCGCAGCGAGATCAGCACGTACTTGACGGTCGTCAGCAGCGTGACCGTCCACACGACAAGGGAGAGCGCGCCGAGCACGAACTCCTCCGTGACGCTTCCGATGCCGCCGTTGCCGGCAACGAGCGCCTTGGTTACATACATAGGACTGGTGCCGATATCGCCGTACACCACGCCCAGCGTGACGAGCATCGCCGAGATGCTCACAGGAATCGCAGCGTGCGAGGCTGCCTCCTTGGCCTTTTGTTCCATAAGCCGGTTTCCTCCCAACTTTAATGTTCGAAGGGATTATAGGTAATCGGCCCATGTTTTAATGCACTGTTTTCCCAGCTAGATAAAGATTTATACAGTCTTTAGGCTACCGCGGCGATATGGAATGTGACAAAGGGACTGTCCCCTTGTCACATTCGTCATTTTCCGAGCCAGTTTTTGAACCACCACTCCATGGAGCGACTCATCTCGGCCATAAAGGGACTGGTGTGCTTGCGGGTATAGATGTCCACGACGCGCTCCCCCACCTCGCGGGCATGCGGGCGAAACATCGCATCCATCTCGGCCACCTGGGCGTCCATGGTCGCGGCATCGGCGCGGCGATAGCGTTCCTCGTGTACCAGGTTTACCACGGGGTGCGCGATTGCCGGGCGTTCCTTACGGGGCGTGCCGATGATGAGCATCGACAGCGGCACGGTATACGCAGGCAGATCCAGCAGCTCGGCCACTTCCTCGGCATTCTCGACGATATCGCCGATGTAGCAGCTCCCCAGGCCCAGGGCCTCGGCGGCGACCACGGCATTTTGCGCGGCGATCACGGCGTCCTGTGCCGCGATGGCAAAGTCGCCCAGACCCGGCGCGCGACGGGGCGACTTGCCCGTGCGCTCTATAAACTCGGGCTCAAAGCAGCCCACATGCTCAAACAGATCGATCCACTTGGCATAGTCGACCACAAATATAAGTGCCCAGGGCGCCTTGGCAATCATAGGCTGATGGTCGCACAGGTCGGCCAGGCGATCGAGCGTGGCCTGCTCGCGGATGCTCACGATGGAATACATCATCATGGCG
>FR878710.1:2228-3243 GCA_000434535.1 Collinsella sp. CAG:166 | reverse complement strand
CAAATTCCGGAACCCCCGAGCACACCACCTTTATCGCACAAAGAAGCCGCAGGTAAACGCGTTGGCGCCACTTGGCGTGGTCGACCTGTCCTGATTTTGCCGCATACTTCTGGTTTTAGCCATCGTTGTAGTCGATCGACCGTCAAAACAATTCGATTAGCAAGACTTTCGAGGATAATCATTTCTAGATTTCGGAATAATTTATAACTAATTCGCAAAAATATATCGATATCTAGTATGATTATCAGCAACTTCCACGCTAGGAGACTGCTGATGGTTCGTATTGTTCAGATCGCGTTGCATGATTTTAAGAATATTGCCTTTGGCGAGATTGCCTTTACGAAATCGAAGCCCGGCTCTGCCT
Organism: Collinsella sp. CAG:166; assembly: GCA_000434535.1. GTDB lineage: Bacteria > Actinomycetota > Coriobacteriia > Coriobacteriales > Coriobacteriaceae > Collinsella. Next base: position 2,879 of record FR878710.1, on the reverse strand, counting down.
TTGTGCCCGGGGCGGACGTTATAGGCATTTATGGCCAAAATGGCTCCGGCAAGACTTCTGTAATTGAGGCGATTGACCTGGTCAAAACCCTGATGACGGGTGCCGCTTATGACAGGCAGAAAGTTCTCGATTACTTTTATCCTGGCAAAGACTCTTTTTCAATTGACATTGAGTTTAACATTGATACCGCGGATGAATTGTTTCTTACGTTCTACACCGTCACTTTTTCGCGTAGAGCAGCCTCTGTCTGGATTTCGCACGAAAAAATGGCTGTAAAACAATTTAATGTCGATATAGACAAATGGGGGTCTAAGAGGACTCTCGTGGAGCTTGTTCAAGAGGCCCCCGAGTCTGCCGCGGCTGTTCTGCCCAAAAATCGCTGGTTCCATCTTTTGAACGCGGATCAACAGCTTAAGATGTCGATGTTGGTTTCGTTAGGTGTTCTTCAGCGGGGCAACATGTCCCCCATGCTTTCCATACAAACTGTTAAATATCTGATCTCGCTTTTCGTCTGCGATTTCAATCTTTATATGCAGGAGGAACCTCCGGAGCAATTGCAGATTAATGAGGCTGTGTACGAGCTGCAATCGGCTTCTTTCAAGAGTGCCCATCAAGAGATTCTCACTCCGCTGTATTACCTGCTCGCCGAGC
>FR878710.1:0-2206 GCA_000434535.1 Collinsella sp. CAG:166 | reverse complement strand
TGCTCGCCGAGCTTGGGCTTTTTTTCCGTTACCGAGTCAATGTGTTTACGACACTGGCAAATGCAACTTGCAGCTTAAACGTACTTTCGATGGATATTATCGATGACCGCGTGTTTGGCCAGAAGGGTCACCTTTCTGTCAATCTTTTTAAGCCCGCTGTTATTAAGGACGATGATTTCCCAGCCGTTTCGTCTGCGATTAAGCGTGTGAGCGGATTAATTGGCACGCTTGTACCGGGTCTTTCCATCGAGGCTAAAGTCATTGGCTCTCAGCTTTTGGATAAGGGCGATTCACCCGCTAAGCAAGTCGAGTTTCTTTCTTGCCGCAATGGGGTCGAGATTCCACTGCGCTGTGAATCTGAGGGCGTAAGAAAACTCATCTCTTTCTCGCTCTGCCTTATGGAAGTCCATTCGTACTCCGACGCATTCCTTGCAATTGACGAGCTCGACTCGGGCGTATTCGAATTCCTCTTGGGGCAGCTTCTTTCCGTGCTTGAGTCGTTTGGCAAGGGGCAGCTCTTGTTTACTGCCCACAACCTACGTGTTCTTGAATTGCTGCCGGCATCGGAGATTCTTCTGACCACTGCAGATCCTGATAACAGGTTTGTTCGCTTTAAAGGCGTTAAGCCCACCAATAACATGCGTGACCAGTATTTGCGCGCGATTAGCCTTGGCGATAGCGGACAGCGTTTGTACGATTCTACGGACAGGTACTCAATCGATGCCGCGCTCTGCTTGGATGGTGACGAGTAGTGGGTGCCACCGAGTTCGTTCTTTTTATCGTCGAAGGCGAAACTGATGAGCTGGCATTGGGTCATGCTCTTACAAGTTTGTTTGCAAGCGGGGAGCATCCTGGTCCTCGTTTTGGGATTGTGCGCGGCGACATCACATCGGTACATGCTCTCGGTGCAGGAAATCCCGCTTCGACTATTAAGAGGCGGTTGGTTGATACCGTGAAGGAATTTCTCGCTAAGGACAAGTTGCGTGCCACCGATTTAGACGCCATTGTGCTGTTGTCCGATACCGATGGCGCATTTATCGATGATTCGCTGGTTGTCTATGATGAAGATGGGCCTCATTGTTCCTATTTTGAAGATAGGATCGAAACGTCGAACGTCGCCTCGCTGCGTCAGAGAAATCAATGTAAATCTTCGTGTCTTAAGACGTTATCTAGGACGCATGAGCTGACCTGTAACAAAAGGAAGATTCCTTTTAAAGCTGCATATATGTCACGCAACCTTGAGCATGCTTTGTCCGATTTTTCAGGTAGGGCAACACAGCAGAAAAAATATGATCTGGCGCGCAAGTTTTCTAAAAAATACGGCACGGACGTTATTGGTTTCTTGGAGCTCCTTACGTTCCTTGCTCCCGTTGGCTCATATCAGGATAGTTGGGTTTATATCGCCCAGGACAATAACTCTCTTTTGAGGGGCTCTAACATGAAACAGACGCTCGAGGCTTTGCCCTCTAGTCCAATCAAAGCTGCCTCCTCCCTCTAAAAAAGTTCTTAAAACAGCCTTAAAGACGCTCCAGCTCGCGTTGACAGCGTAAAATACGCATGTTTGACTATGACAGAAGTGGATTTTAGAGGAGGGGTGCGCCATGGAGGTGCTGGTTGTTGGCAATACCGCATATGTTGACGATGACTTTTGTGCCAAGGCGTTCCCCGGGGACCATGTCCAGGTCGTCGCTGCCGCGGAAGCGCGCCGCGACGAGTCATCGCCCCATGCCTCGTGGAAAGAGCTTCTGCAACACCTGGATCAGGCCTACGAGTTCGACCGCGTGGTCTACCTGTCTAATTACCTTACCCCGCATACCGATACCGTGGGCGATATCGAGCTGCTGCGCTCGGTCTTTCGTGCGTGCGCGGGTCGCCGGATCCAGCTGTTGTATATAGCAGGTCCCGCAGGTGCCGAGGGTGCCACCGATGCCGTGGGGCGANCCGGGGGTGCCGCCGATGCCGTGGGGCGAACGGGCAAGGGAATTATCGCCCGCGCAGCCAACGACCTGTGCCGCTACTACGCTGCTAGCGAGGGCGTTCAGGCCAAGATCCTGCGCGTGCCGTTCCTGTATACCGCGTCTGCCGCGCTGGAGGACCCGTTTTTGGTGCCGCTGTTCGACGCGTGCTCAACCGGATCGGTTGCTCTGCAGGGCGCGGAGGATGCGGCGTTTCCCCTGCTGTGCACCGAGGAGCTCGCGGTGCTGGT
>FR878709.1:1844-4905 GCA_000434535.1 Collinsella sp. CAG:166 | reverse complement strand
CGAGCATAATGTGCCGCTCCAGCGCGTGATGCGGGCGGCCCAGAGCGCGGCACTGCGATTTGAATAACGCGGCTGGTGGCGACATCCTGCGCCTAGCCATATCAACCCCATTCGAAAGGATCTCCCCATGAAATACCTCATCGCCTCCGACATCCACGGCTCGGCATACTGGGCCGAGCGCCTCTGCGCCGCCATCGAGTCCGAGCAGCCTGACCGCGTCGTGCTGCTGGGCGACCTGCTCTACCACGGTCCACGCAACGACCTGCCACGCGATTACGCTCCCAAGCGCGTTATCCCGCTGCTCAACGCCCTGGCCGACCGCATCATCGCGGTGCGCGGCAACTGCGACGCCGAGGTCGACCAGATGGTGCTCGACTTCCCCGTCATGGCCGACTACGCCACGCTGTTCGACGAGACCGGCCGCGAGCTGTTCCTGACGCACGGCCATGTCTTTGGCGCCGGCATGCACAACAGCGTCGACCACGCGCCCGCGTTGCCCGAGGGCTCCGCGCTCGTCTACGGCCACACGCACATCAAGGTCAACGAGGAAAGCGCCGCGCACCCGGGCCTGTGGCTCTTCAACCCCGGCAGCGTGAGCATCCCCAAGGACGGCACGCATAGCTACGGCATCTACGAGGGCGGAGCGTTCCGCCACGTGATCCTGGAGGAGGACTAACCATGGCGCAGCACATGGCTCAGCAAAATGCCAAGGGCTCGCGCGATTTGTCCACGCTGGTCGACGCGTCGGCCGAGCTACAACATCTGGTGCAGACCGTCTGGCGCTTGCGTCAGCCCGACGGCTGCCCGTGGGACCGCGAGCAGACGCACCGCAGCATTGGCAAGAACATGATCGAGGAGGCCTACGAGGCGCTCGACTGCATCGAGGCGGACGACGCGGTTCACCTGCGCGAGGAGCTGGGTGACGTGCTCATGCAGGTCGTGCTGCATGCGCAGATCGCGGCGGACGCCGGCGAGTTTACGCTGGCCGACGTGGCGCGCGATATTGACGCCAAGCTCATTCGCCGCCACCCACACGTATTTGGCGATGCGGATGCCGAGAGCTCCGACGAGGTGCTCAAGATCTGGGACGAGGTCAAGCTTGCCGAGAAGGCCGCCAAGGACAAGGCTGTGGCAGCAGGCGAGGCCGCGCCCGAGGGTCTGCTCGATGGCGTGCCCACGCATCTGCCGGCGCTGATGCAGGCCCAGAAGGTGTCGCGCAAGGCGGCTGCCGTGGGCTTTGAGTGGGAGACGGTCCAGGATGTGTGGGACGAGGTCGCCGAGGAGCGTGCCGAGTTTGAGGCCGAGGCCCCCGGCTCGCCCGAGCGCGAAATGGAGTTTGGCGACCTGCTCTTTGCCTTGGTCAACGTCGCGCGCAAGGAGGGCATTGACGCCGAGAGCGCCCTTCGTGCCAGCACGGCAAAGTTCCGCCGTCGCTGGGCCGCGATGGAGCAGATGGTGGCCGATGCTCACGTGGATCTTGCCGAGCTTTCGACCCACGGCCTCAACGACCTGTGGGATGCCGCAAAGGCGGAGGAGTAAGACTGCGGGAACGACGGGCTGACACGCCTCATCGTTCCCGCTAAATTTTTCGAAAATCAAGTGTATCCCTCGGCTAACTTAGGGCATAATGCAAAAAGTGCGACATGGCTAACTTACGGAGGCGCACCGATGGTGCACAGTCGGCCAGTCGCTTGCATCAACTACGTTTCCAAGTGAGAGGGAGACAACATGAGCGATATTTTGGACGTCTACGGTCGCGAGGTACTCGACAGCCGCGGCAACCCCACCGTCGAGGTCGAGGTCGTGCTCGAGGACGGCAGCTTCGGCCGCGCGATGGTGCCTTCGGGCGCTTCGACCGGCGCCTTTGAGGCATGCGAGTTGTGCGACGGCGACAAAGGTCGCTATCTGGGCAAGGGCGTCTCGCAGGCCGTCGAGCACGTCAACAACGAGTGCGCCGATGCCGTCGTGGGCCTCGATGCCTTCGACCAGCGCGCCGTCGATGCCGCGCTGATCGCCGCGGACGGTACTCCCAACAAGACCAAGCTCGGCGCTAACGCCATCTTGGGCGTGTCGCTGGCCGTCGCCCGCGCCGCTGCCGAGTCGGCGGGCCTTTCGCTGTACCAGTACCTGGGCGGCGTTAACGCCCACCTGCTGCCCACGCCCATGATGAACATCCTCAACGGCGGCGTGCATGCCGACAATAACGTTGACTTCCAGGAGTTCATGATCATGCCGGTGGGCGCTCCGAGCTTTACCGAGGGCCTGCGTTGGTGCGCCGAGGTCTACCACACCCTCAAGGGCGTGCTGCACGAGGCAGGCCTGGGCGGCGGCGTGGGCGACGAGGGCGGCTTTGCGCCCAACCTCAAGACCAACGCCGAACCGTTCGAGTACATCACCAAGGCCGTGGAGAAGGCCGGCTTTAAGCCCGGCGTCGACTTCATGTACGCCATGGATCCGGCCTCGACCGAGTTCTACAACGCCGAGACCGGTATGTACGAGCTCAAGGGCGAGGGCGTAGAGTACACGAGCGCCCAGATGGTCGATTACTGGGAGAAGCTTGTCGACACCTATCCCATCATCTCCATCGAGGACGGCATGGCCGAGGAGGACTGGGACGGTTGGGTCGAGCTTACCCGCCGCATTGGTAACAAAGTGCAGCTGGTGGGCGACGACCTATTCGTCACCAACACCGAGCGCCTCAAGAAGGGCATCGAGCTGGGCGCCGCCAATGCGATCCTGGTCAAGGTCAACCAGATTGGCACGCTCACCGAGTCGCTCGAGGCTATCGAGACTGCCAAGGAGGCCGGCTACGCTTGCATCGTGAGTCACCGTTCCGGCGAGACCGAGGACTCCACGATCGCCGACCTGGTCGTGGGTGTTAACGCCGGCCAGATCAAGTCGGGCGCCCCGTGCCGCAGCGACCGTATTGCCAAGTACAACCAGCTCATCCGCATCGAGGACGAGCTCGAGGGCAGCGCGCGCTACGCCGGTAAGGCCGCGTTCTACAACATTCGCTAAACGGGCGAATTTGGCGAGGGGGAGGCTGACTCGGTTCCTCCCC
>FR878709.1:0-1838 GCA_000434535.1 Collinsella sp. CAG:166 | reverse complement strand
GGAGGCTGACTCGGTTCCTCCCCGTCTTGGCTGGATGCCGCAAAGAACTATGGGCGCTGGGCCATACGGCTCAGCGCCTTTTTTATGTCGAGCAAAGGCTGGCGAAGGCGGTGCGGGCGCTCGTGCTATAACTAAAGGACTTAGCGCAAACAAACCTCAACCGCACAAGGCGCACATGGATCAGATTTACGACAACAGGTATTATTCCGCCGGTTCGCGCGAGCCGTCGCCTCGTCGTGCGCGTACCGTGCAGCTCGGCGGGTCCGACTACGCCGGTGTCGATCGCCGCGCACAGCGTCCGGCAAGTGCCTCACATCCCCGTGCTCAAATGAATACGTCGACGGGTCGCCCGCCACGCTCGGCGCCCCCGACGCATGCTTCGCGTACGCAGCACCCCTCGGCTCAAACGCACGAAAAGTCGACCAGGCCCTCGAGCCGTCTTTCGGGCTCGGACTTCATGCACTACGCCAACGACAATGCGGTGGTCAAGGCGATCTACGACTTTACCCATGGACCCCAGCGCGGGCTGTTTATTGGCATTGTCGTCGTCCTGGTGCTCGTGAGCCTGTACTTTCCCGTGCGCGACCTCTACGTTGCCAAACGCTCGAACGATATCTTGGCCAAGCAGGTCGAGATTCGCCAGCAGTACAACGACGAGCTGCAGAAAAGCGTCGACAAGCTGCTCTCGGAGGAGGGTATCAAGGACGCGGCATCCGAGGACTTGGGCCTGGTGATGCCCGGCGAGAAGAGAATTGAAGTGCAGGGCCTGGACGACGATTCGGATTCGTCTTCGAGCAAGAAGTCGTCGAACGCCAAGAAGGCCAGCGAAGTTGCCAAGGAAATCGAAGACGTCGGTAAGGACGCGCCGTGGTACATCCAGGCGCTCGACATGCTGTTTGGGTTTAACGGTGTCGAGGGCCAGACGGTCGTGTCCAACGGCAAATAGCGCCCGGAGGGGAGCCTGCAATGGCAGATTGCAAACGCTATAAGGTAGCCGCGATCGACCTGGGAACAGTGTCGTCGCGACTGGTGTTAGCGCAGGTCGAGGCCGGGGCGATCGTGGAATCGTCCAAGCATACCGAGATCACCGACTTGGGCGAGGGCGTGGACGCGACGGGCCGCTTTTGCGAGGCGGCCGTCGAGCGTGTGCTCGCCGCGTGTCGCATGTTTGTGGACGAGGCGCATGCCTTTGGGGCCGTGTGCATCTGCACCACGTGCACGAGTGCCGCGCGCGATGCGTCCAATGCCGCCCTGCTGCTGGACGGCCTGCGCGAGCTGGGGCTCGAACCGCAGGTGATTCCGGGCGAGGTCGAGGCACGCCTGACGTTTTTTGGCGTGGCGCACGACTTTGCCGGCGAGCGCATTATTGTTGCCGATTCGGGTGGCGGATCCACGGAGCTCGCGACGGGCGTCTATGCGCCGGAGCGTGGCGTCTTTGCGCTAGAAGGGACGCGCTCGCTGGACATTGGCTGCCGCCGTGTGACGGAGCGGTTTTTCTCGGCGCTGCCGCCTGCGGACGGCGAGCTTGCTGCCGCTGCCGCATGGGCAAACGAGCAGTTTGCGGGCTACTTTGAGAGTCTGCCTGTCGACTTTGAGCGCGCCGAACGCTTGGTCGCAGTGGGCGGCACGGTGACTACGCTGGTGGCTCTGGTCCACGAGCTGGAGCCGTATGATTCGAGCTTCGTGCACCTGCGCGAGCTTTCGCTGGAGCAGGTCTCGGCCGCTATCGAGCGCATGTCCACGCTGGACGCGGGCAGCATCGCCGCGCTACCGGGTGTGCAGCCCAAACGCGCGGGCGTGATCTTGGCTGGCGCCGTGGTAATCCGCGAGCTCATGCG
>FR878708.1 GCA_000434535.1 Collinsella sp. CAG:166 | reverse complement strand
TTTGGCAGGTCGAAGTGGATAAACCCTGCTCCCAACCGCCGAAGACACACGTAAGTGACATGTCCATGAGGGTATAATTTGCACCGTATGTCTGCACAACGCCTGTGCGCGTACGGTTTTATTCGGGCTACCGTCCATTTCCGTGGAGGCACGGTTCGGCGGCCCTAACAAGAGAGGGGTTCTATGTATAAGATCCTGGAGAAGACGCAGTTCTCGGAGAAGGTGTTCAAGTTCCGCATCGAGGCGCCCGCAATCGCCAAGCATGCGCACGCTGGACAGTTCCTCATGGTCCGCGCCAACGAGACGGGCGAGCGCGTCCCGTTTACCCTGGCCGGCTGGAACGGTGACGAGGGCTGGGTCGAGTTCATCTTCATGGTGATCGGCAAGACCACCGAGATGCTGTCCACTTACGAAGCCGGCGAGTCGCTGCGCGACGTCGTGGGCCCGCTGGGCGTTCCCACCGAGATGGCCGAGGGCCCCTGCGCCGTCATTGGCGGCGGCGTCGGCCTGGCAATTGCCTTCCCGGTCGCCAAGCACCTGGTCGAGACCGGTCACGAGGTGCACGCCATCATGGGCGCCCGCACCAAGGACCTCCTGCTCATGGAGGACCAGTTCCGCGAGCTCCTCGACGAGGACCACATCCATATCACCACCGACGACGGTTCCTACGGAGAGCAGGGCGTTGTCACCGCTCCGCTGGAGCGCCTGCTGCAGGACAAGGCCGTGAGCCAGGTCTTCTGCGTCGGCCCCGTTCCGATGATGAAGTTCTCGACCCTCACCGCCCAGAAGTACGATACCCCCATCACCGCGTCGCTCAACCCCATCATGGTTGACGGCACCGGTATGTGCGGCTGCTGCCGCGTCGAGGTGGGCGGCGTGACCAAGTTCGCTTGCGTCGACGGCCCCGACTTCGATGCCACCCTGGTCGACTGGGATGACCTTCGTGCCCGCCAGGCCGCTTACCGTTCCGAAGAGGGCGAGTCCCTCAAGGCCTATGAGGAAAAGAGCTGCGCATGCCACTAGTTAACGGTCGTTTCGTTGCCGATATGAAGTCGCCCCGCACCCCCGATAACGAGGAGCCGGCTGCCGAGCGCGCCTGCGACTTCCGCCCCGTCGACAAGGGCTTCACCGAGGAGATGGCGCTGGCCGAGGCCGAGCGCTGCCTCAACTGCAAGAAGCCGTTCTGTGTTGAGGGCTGCCCCGTCAACATCAACATTCCCCGCTTTATCGAGCAGATCCGCGCGAAGGACTTCGGCGGCGCCCTCGATACCATCCGCGAGGACTCCATGCTTCCCGCCATCTGCGGCCGCGTCTGCCCGCAGGAGAACCAGTGCGAGGGCAAGTGCATCCGTGGTAAGAAGTCCGAGCCCGTGGCCATCGGCCAGCTCGAGCGCTTCCTGGGTGATCGCCCCGAGCTCGCCTCCACGCCCAAGATGGCCCCCAAGAACGGCAAGAAGGTCGCCGTCGTCGGCTCCGGCCCGTCCGGCATCACCTGCGCCGGCGAGCTCGCCCGTAACGGCTTTGACGTTACCGTCTTCGAGGCCTTCTTCACCGGCGGCGGCGTGCTGGTCTACGGCATCCCCGAGTTCCGTCTGCCCAAGGCGGTCGTCAAGCGCGAGATTGACGGCCTGGAGGACATGGGCGTCAAGTTTGAGTACAACTCCGTCGTGGGCAACATGGCCACGGCCGAGGAGCTGTTCGAGCAGGGCTTCGACGCCATCTACGTGGCGACCGGCGCTGGCCTGCCCAAGTTCCTCAACGTCCCCGGCGAGAACCTGCCCAACGTCTTCTTCGCAAACGAGTACCTCACCCGCGTGAACCTGATGAAGGCCAACAAGTTCCCCGAGTACGACACCCCCACCAAGCACGGCAAGAACGTCGTTGTCTTTGGCGGCGGCAACGTGGCTATGGACGCCGTCCGTACCGCCAAGCGTCTGGGCGCCGAGCACGCCATCATCGCTTACCGCCGTACCGAGGACGAGATGCCCTGCCGTCGTGCCGAGCTGCACCACGCCAAGGCCGAGGGCGTCGAGGTTCTGCCGCTCGTTTCCCCGCTCGAGTTTGTCGCTGGCGAAGACGGCTCCGTGTGCGCCGTCAAGGTCCAGAAGATGGAGCTCGGCGAGCCCGACGAGTCCGGCCGTCGTCGCCCGGTGCCCATCGAGGGCGCCATCGAGGAGATCCCCTGCGACGTCGCGATCTCGGCTATCGGCACCAACGCCAACCCCTTCGCAAAGAAGATCGGCGGCAAGATGGAGCTCAACAAGTGGGGCTACATCGTCGCCGACGAGGAGACCGGCCAGACCACCGATCCCCGCATCTGGGCCGGCGGCGACATCGTCACCGGTGCCGCTACGGTCATTCTGGCGATGGGCGCCGGCAAGAAGGCCGCCGCTTCCATCACCAAGAGCCTGCTGGGCGAGTAATCACCCTCAGCGCTAGCCATTAAACGGCAAAGTCCCTGTCGAGCACACGCTCGGCGGGGACTTTTTCTATGCCGGCCGTCCCACCACCACAAAGGGGACAGGCACCTTTGTG
>FR878707.1 GCA_000434535.1 Collinsella sp. CAG:166 | reverse complement strand
CCGGAGAGAAACCCCGTCACGCCCCCGGATCCCCTGCGTTTACGGCCTTGAGGTCGGCGTGGGCGGAGATCGTGGCTGATGGGGATACGTGTCCCGGTCGCTGTTTCGCGGCTTTGCCGCGAAAGGCGCGCTACTTTGGGATGGGTGGGGAACGTGGTAGTTGCGGCAACTAGTCCCCGCCATAAATTACCCTTGGCATGCTTGCGCGAAAGCCTGCTGGTGCTACACTTGCAATTGCTGTTTCAGGGCGGGGTGAAATTCCCCACTGGCGGTAAATTGGGCGGTGCCAAAGGGGTGCCGTGGCGCAGGCGAGGACCTGCGTCGAGCCGATGAGTCCGCGACCCGTGCGTGCGTTGGTTCGCATGCCGGCTGAACTGGTGAGACCCCAGTACCAACGGTTAGAGTCCGGATGAAAGAGGCAGGTGATCTTATGTCTGAACAGTCGCAGCATATCCATTTTGAGAACACGAATAGGTGGAGCACCAAACAGCTCGTAACCATGGCGCTTATGTGTGCCCTGGGCGCGCTCTTTATGTATGTGCAGCTGCCCATCCTTCCTTCGGCGCCGTTTTTGACGTACGATCCGTCGCTGGTGCCGGCGATGGTGTGCGGGTTTGCATATGGCCCCGGTGCCGGAACCGCTGTTGCAGCCATGGCGATCGTTATCCATGCGCTCACCACGGGTGACTGGGTCGGCGCGCTTATGAACCTGGTTGCCACGCTGGGCTACATTCTGCCCGCGGCCATCGTCTATCAGAAGATGCATACCTATAAGGGTGCCGTGATTGGTCTGGTGATCGGCGTTATTGCCGCTACGGCGTTGTCTATGGTCGCAAACCTTACCATTGGCGTATGGTTCTGGTATGGCTCGGTCGATGTGATCGCTCCGCTCATGATTCCTGCCGTACTGCCGTTCAACCTTATCAAGACCGTGCTTAACTCGGTGTTGACGCTGGCGGTGTATAAAGCAGTCTCCAACCTCATCACGCCTAAAAAGGACCAGGCCAAAGGCCGCGCATGATTGAGTGTCGGGGCGTTTCCTTTAGCTATGACGGTGCCGCGTCGGCACTCGACGGTGTCGATCTGAACATCGAGGACGGTGAGTTTTTCTGCATCCTCGGTGGCAATGGGTCGGGCAAGTCGACGTTTGCCAAGCATCTGAATGCGCTGCTGCAGCCCGATGCGGGAACGGTGTGCGTCAACGGCATGGACGCGTCCGATCCCGAGCTGGTCTACGACATCCGCTCGACTGCTGGCATGGTGTTCCAGAATCCCGATGATCAGCTGGTGGCAACGCTTGTCGAAGATGACGTTGCGTTTGGTCCCGAAAACCTTGGCGTGCCATCGGCGCAAATTGCGCGGCGCGTACGTGAGGCGCTGAAGGGCGTGGGCCTGGTGGGCTTTGAGCACCATGAGACCCACGCCCTCTCGGGCGGACAAAAGCAGCGCGTGGCGCTCGCCGGCGTACTTGCCATGGAGCCGCGCGTTCTCATTTTGGATGAGGCCTCCTCGATGCTCGATCCGCGCGGACGCAAGGGCCTCATGAAGGCTTGCCGCGCGTTGCACGATCGCGGCATGACCATCGTGATGATTACGCACTTTATGGAAGAGGCCGCCGAGGCAGATCGCATCGCGGTGTTTCAGGCGGGACGAGTTGCCATGTTGGGCACGCCCGAGGAGATTCTGACGCGGGCAGATGAGCTCGCGGAGCTCAACCTAGATATGCCGGCGTCGTGCCGTTTGGGCATGGCGCTTCGTGCGAAGGGCGTGCCCGTTCACGCGCAGGTGCGCGAGGTGGATATGGTCGCCGAGGTTGCGCAGACTTATGCCGAGCGAAGTGGGGCAGACATCGCGGGGCAGTCTTCCGTATCCCAGTTGGAAATCGCTGACGGCACTGTTCCGGTAGACAACGAGGACAACGCGTCGGAGCCCGTCATCGAGCTAGCCCGTGTTTCGTACAGTTATTCGCTCAGTCCGCGCGAGCGCCGCCGCTGGCATAAGCGCTCGGCCACTGCGGGCAAATCGAACAAACAGGCTCTCTGGGGAAACGACCCCAGCAGCCCGTGGGCACTGCGTGATGTATCGCTGACGGTGCGTCGCGGCGAGTTCCTGGGTTTGGCAGGTCATACCGGTTCGGGTAAGTCGACGCTGGTCCAGCATCTCAACGGTTTGATTCGTCCCCAGGAGGGAAGCGTTTGCGCGCTGGGGCTCGACCTATCAAACAAGAAAGACGCCGCCGCTGTTAAGGCCAAGGTCGGCGTGGTGTTTCAGTATCCCGAGCGCCAGCTATTTGCCGAAACCGTGGCGCAGGACGTGGCGTTTGGTCCGCACAACCTTGGCTTGCCGCAAGATGAAGTCGACCGTCGTGTCGAGTCATCGCTCTCGCGCGTGGGCCTCGACCTTTCCACGGTCGGCGACAAGAGTCCCTTTGAGCTTTCGGGCGGTCAGCAACGGCGTGTGGCATTCGCCGGCGTGCTCGCCATGGAGCCCGAAGTCCTGGTGCTCGATGAACCCATGGCGGGGCTCGATCCGGCTGCGCGCAGGGATTTCCTTGAGCTTATCGATCGACTTCACCGCGATGGCCTGACCGTTGTCATGGTTTCGCATAGTATGGATGACCTGGCCAATTGCTGCGACCGCATTGTCGTAATGAACGAAGGCGCGGTGTTTGCCGAGGGAACCCCCGCGCAGGTGTTTGCGCATGCCGATGAGCTCAAGTCGATCGGCTTGGGCGTTCCCGCCGCCCAGCGTATGGCGCTGGCGCTTACGGAGGCGGGCGTGCCGCTGCGTCGCGGCGGGCTCTATACGGTTGAGTCGCTGGCAGACGAGTTGGTGGACCTGCTAATCGGTCGCTCGGGCGGTCCTTCTAACGTCGCGGACATTGCTAAATCCAAGACGGTCGCGCGAGAGGAGGGCTGCTAATGGAGGCGTTTTCGTTTGGCAGCTACTATCCCGGCGATAGTGCGATCCACCGCCTGGACCCGCGAACTAAGTTGCTCTTGGGTTTTGTGTTTCTGATCACGACGCTCACAGTCAGCAGCTTCCGCGGACTGGCCCCGGTCGCAATCTTCGTTGTCCTGATCTATGCCGTGTCCCGGGTGCCGGCTCGTCGCGCTCTGTCGTCGATGGCGCCGCTGCTGGCAATCGTCATCGTGGTTGCGGTGCTCAACCTGTTTTCCGACCAGAGCGGGCGCATCCTGTGGCAGCTCGGCTTTCTGCAGATAAGCGAGGGCTCGCTGCGTTCTGCCGCCTTTATGGCGTGCCGCCTGACCCTGATGATGGCCGGCATGAGCGCCATTACGGTCACCACGCCCACGCTCGACCTCACCGCGGGCTTTGAGCGTCTGCTCGCACCGTTTGCGCGCGTGGGGCTCCCTGCGCATGAGCTCGGCATGATCATGGGTATCGCGTTGCGCTTTATGCCGCAGTTCGCCACCGAGATGAAGCAGACGGCGGACGCGCAGGCAAGCCGCGGCGCGCGCGTGACGTGCGGTCCGCTCGGCGGTGTGCGCATGCTCGGCAGTGTGGCGATTCCGCTGTTCACCGGCGTGTTCCGTCATGCCGAGACGCTTTCGGCCGCCATGGATGCGCGCTGCTATCACGGCGAACAGGGACGCACGCGTCTGCATACACTTACGTTTGGCCGCGGGGATGCACTGGCCGCGGTGGTGACGGTGCTGCTGCTCGTGTGTGTCATCGTCATCAACCTTCAACTTGTTTAGGCACGATTCGAGCGCAAGAAAGGGGTCCCTATGACCGACAACGACCGCACGGCTCAGCTTGAGCGCGCCTGTTCGTATCTCAGGCGCATTCCGGCGTGGTATCTGGCCACGACCGATGTGGCCGACGGGTATCAGCCTCGCGTGAGGCCGTTTTCATTTGCCATGGTCGATGACGGTAAGCTGTGGTTTTGCACATCGCGCGACAAGGATGTGTGGGCGGAGCTGAGTGCGAACCCCAAGTTTGAGCTCTCGGGCTGGAAGCCGGGGGAATGTTGGATCGTATTGACCGGCGAAGCCGCACTTGAGGACGACACAGTTGCGAGCGACAAGGTACGTCAAGCGGGCTTTAAGCACATGGTGGGCATCGGTGAAGACCACGAGGGCGCCAACGACGGTCGCCTTGCGTTTTTCTCGGTGCGTAATATCGCCGCCCGCTTCTGTGATATCGACGGCAGCGAGGAGCGCCTGGAGCTTTAACTCTAGGGCAGCTAAAACAGCCCCGACCCAAAAAGACTAGTGCCAGGAGGACACATGGACGGATTGAATGCGGTGTTGGAGTATCTGACGTCGGTGCCGGCGTGGTATCTGGCGACAAGCGTGGACGGGCAGCCACATGTGCGTCCGTTCTCGTTTGCACAGATTCAGGACGGCAAGCTGTGGCTTGTGACAGCGCGCACCAAAGATGTGTGGCAGGAGCTGCTGCAAAACCAGCGCTTTGAGGTCACGAGTTGGTGGCCGGGCCATGGTTGGTTGATCCTGCGCGGGCGTGCGGGGCTGGAAGACCGGGCTTCGAGCGAAATGCGCGAGGCCGGATGGAAGCATCTTGAGCGCTTGAGCGAGCACTATGAGGGGCCTAACGACCCCGCGCTCGTCTTCTTTAGCGTCGAGGATCCTGAGGCATTTATCTGCAATCATGACGAATGGGTGCCGGTTGAGCTCTAGCCAGCTGGCTCATCCTAACAACTTAGTTTTCGCATGGGCGGACCCCGTGTTGCCCGGCACCGTAAGGAGTGCCGGTCAATACGGGGCCCGCTCTATTTGTCAATTCCTTCAAGCGAATGTGTCGGGAATGTTTCAATGCATGAACATGCAAGCTATTTACGTATTCATGCATCTTTTGGTGCTAAAGTTTCAACCCACCTCATAATGACCGCTGCGAAATGCGCATCGGTGCATAAATCGCAGACAAGGAGTCTGATATGTCTTTGAAGGTTGGAATCGTCGGCGCGGCTGGATATGCCGGAGCCGAGCTCATTCGCCTCGTACTCGGCCATCCCGAGTTTGAACTTGTTGCCATTACGTCCAACGCCGATGCCGGCCAGCCGCTGTCCGCAGTGTATCCGAGCTTTGCTGGCGTAAGCAATCTGGTTTTCACCACGCATGACGCCCCCGAGCTCAAAAGCTGCGATGCGGTTTTTCTTGCCGTGCCGCACACGGCTGCCATGGCGCAGGTGCCCGCGCTCCTTGCCGCGGGCGTTTCCTGCTTTGATCTTTCGGCCGATTACCGTCTGAGCGACCCGACCGTCTTTGAGGCATGGTATGCCGCCGAGCACACGAGCCCCGAGCTGCTCAAGACCCGCGCTTTTGGCCTGCCCGAGCTGTTCTGCCAGGACTTAGAGACCGCTGCTTCCAGCCATGCCGCCGGAAAGCCCGTTTTGGTCGCTTGCGCCGGCTGCTATCCCACCGCAACGAGCCTCGCTGCCGCTCCTGCCGTGCGTGCGGGCTGGGTGGCAGAGAACGGCCCCGTAATCGTCGATGCCATTAGTGGCGTGACGGGCGCCGGTAAGTCCTGCAACGCTCGCACCCATTTTTGTAGCGCGGACGAGAACCTGGAGGCCTATGGCGTAGGCAAACATCGCCATACGCCCGAGATTGAGCAGATCCTGGACCTGACCGATCGCGTCGTCTTTACTCCGCACTTGGCACCGCTCAAGCGCGGCCTGCTTTCCACGGTGACGATGCCGCTCGCGCCGCAGGCTCTCGACGCGTTGGCCCTTGAGGACGTCGTCGACCATTACAAGAAGTTCTACGCCGGTCGCACCTTTGTGCGCGTGCTCGATGCCGGCCAGCAGCCCAAGACGGCTTCGGTCGTCGGCACCAACGCTGCCCAGATTGGCCTTGCGCTCAACAAGCGCGCGGGCGTGCTGGTGGCGACGGGTGCTATCGACAATCTGTGCAAGGGTGCAGCAGGCCAGGCGGTCCAGTGCGCCAACATCGTTTTTGGCTTTGACGAGCGACGAGGCTTGCCCACAGTGGCGTGCCCGGTGTAGCACATTCGATTGTTAACGATTTGGTAGTCGGGTATCGAGTTGGGCGCCGCTTTCAAGCTGGTCTAGTAGTTGCGACCGGTATGGCGTGCCAGCCGATGCCCGCTTTTTTATTTGATATAAGGAGCCGTAGGGACGATGAATACCGACCTGATTGATATCAAGATTCGCGCCGTCGAGGGTGGCGTTACGGCGGCAGCTGGCTTTAAGGCCGCAGGCATCCATGCGGGATTCCGGAAGAATCCCGAGCGCTTGGACTATGCGCTCGTCGTGCCCGATAAGCCCTGTCCCGGCGCCGGCGTGTTTACGAGCAACCGCTTTTGCGCGGCGCCCGTGCAGGTGAGTCGTGTCAACCTGGGCGGTGCGGACAAGGGCTATGGCATCATCGCCGGCGTTTCAATCAACTCCGGCAACGCGAACGCTGCCACGGGCGAGACCGGCCTAGCCTGCGCGCGCGAGACGTGCAACATCGCCTCGCAGGTTATTGGCTGCGAGCCCCAGCAGATCCTGGTTGCCTCGACGGGTGTGATCGGACAGATTTTGCCGATCGACACGTTTGAGGCAGCCGTCCCGTCCGCCTACGAGGCGCTCTCTGCCCATGGCGGTGCCGATGCGGCCCGTGCCATCATGACGACCGATACGCATTCCAAGGAGTATGCCGTTCGCTATCGCAGCGAGGCTGCGGGCCATGCGGGCAACGCTTATACGGTGGGCGGCATGTGCAAGGGCTCGGGCATGATCATGCCCAATATGGCCACCATGATCGCGGTCATTACTACCGATGCCCCCGTCGAGCCGGCGGCGCTCCACACCTTACTGCTCTCGACCGTTAAGCAGACCTTTAATAAGGTGACGGTCGATTCCGATACCTCGACCAACGACACCTGCATCATGCTTGCTTCTGGCGCTGCTGCCGCTGATACCGAGGCTATCGTCGAGGGCACTGATGCCTTTGACGAACTGTCCTTTGCCGTGCACGAGGTGTGCGAGAGCCTGGCGCGCAACATCGCGGCCGATGGCGAGGGCGCGTCAAAGCTCGTGACGGTTAACGTTACCGGCGCCGCCACCGACGAGGAAGCCGATATCGCCGCCCGTGCCGTCGCCAACTCGCCGCTCGTCAAGACCTGCATCGCCGGTCACGACTGCAACTGGGGCCGCGTCGCCATGGCGCTCGGCAAGTGCGGCGTGAAGTTTAATCAGGAAGACGTTTCCATCGACATGATGGGCATGCCTGTCTGTCGCGACGGTCTGACTGTTCCCTTTGACGAGGACGAGGCTCTGCGACGTTTTGAGGCGTCCGAGATCGTGATCTCGGCCGACCTGGGTGCAGGCGACGCGGCAACGACCGTGTGGACCTGCGACCTCACGCACGAGTACATCTCCATCAACGGCGACTACCGTTCCTAGATTCCAGGCACGCTGCGCATCTTGCCGCATTGCGGACAGCGAAGCACGGCGTGATAACGATACGAAAGACGAGGCAGATTATGAAATTCGCACGCGATTGTCGTTCGAGCGAATCCAACGAAGCAACCGCGCAGCTGCTGTTCGAAGCGCTGCCGTGGATTAAAAACCTGACCGGCAAGACGGTCGTTATCAAATATGGCGGAGCCGCCATGGTCGACGAGCAACTGCGCCCCGACGTGATGAGCGACATCGTTTTGCTCAAGATCATCGGCATGCGCCCCGTCATCGTGCATGGCGGCGGCAAAGCCATCAACGAGGCACTCAGCCACTATGACATCCCTGTCGAATTTAAGAACGGGCAGCGCGTGACTACGCCGGCGACCATGGATATCGTGCGCGAGGTGCTGGGCGGCAAGGTTAACCAGGAGCTGGTCGCTGCCATCAACCACCACGGTAATTTGGCCGTAGGCGTGTCGGGCAGCGATGCCGGCACGCTCATCGCCGAGCCGCTCGACCCCGAACTCGGTCGCGTGGGCAAAGTGACGCACGTCAACACCGACTATATCGAGCGCTTGCTCGATAGCGAGTACATTCCCGTAATCGCTACCGTCGCGGCGGGGGAGGACGGCGGCTTCTTCAACATCAATGCCGATACCGCCGCCGGCGCCGTTGCGGCGGCGCTTCATGCGCACAAGGCGATTTTTTTGACCGACGTCGACGGTCTGTACAAGGACTTTAGTGATAAGGACTCGCTCATCTCCAACCTGACGCTCGACGAGGTCAACGAGATGCTCTACGGCGGGGAGGTCGATAAGGGCATGATTCCCAAGCTGCGCGCGGCCGTCGATGCGCTTGCTGCTGGCGTGTTCCGAGCCCACATCATCAACGGCACGACGCCGCACTCGCTGCTGCTGGAGCTGCTGACCGATGCTGGCGTCGGTACCGTGATCCACTCCACCGAGACGGCCTACGAGTTCGATACGCATCCGCATCCGCTTTCGACGTTTGCGGCGCGTCTGACCGAGAACCTCGACGAGGTCGAGAAGCTCCAGACGGTCTAGCCGACCCGCGGTCGTCGCGTCCCTGCACCCATAGCCCTGCGCCGTACGGCGCCCAACGAAAGGCGAGACAATCGATACCGCCATGAGAGCCATCCCATAGCCCTGCGCCGTACGGCGCCCAACGAAAGGCATCTCATGTCACTTGCAACTCAGCAATCGCTCGAATCCCATTACGTTATGCATACCTTTGGTCGCTCGCTGGTAGAGTTTGTCGAAGGTCACGGTATGAAGCTCATCGGTGACGATGGTCGTGAGTATCTCGACTTTCTCGCTGGTATCGGTGTGTGCAGCCTTGGCCACGGCAACCCTGCAGTGCTCTCGGCGCTCGAGGCTCAGACCAAAAAGCTTCTGCATGTGTCTAACTACTTCTACATCGAGCAGCGTGGACAGGTCGCGGCGCTGCTGTCCAAGCTTGCCAACGACGACGTAGATGGTGCGTGCGTGCTGGCCGATGCCATTGCCGCCGGCGATGAGACCACGGCCGCTGCGCTCGGTGCCCCGGCTGCGGACGAGCAGGTGTGGGAGACGTTCTTTGCCAATTCTGGTGCCGAAGCCAACGAGGGCTCGATGAAGCTTGCGCGTCTGTACGCCAAGCGTGCTGGTAACGGCGGCAACACCATCGTATGCATGCGTGGCGGCTTCCACGGCCGTACGCTCGAGACCATTGCCGCCACCATGCAGGATTGGCTACAGGACAGTTTCCGTCCGCTGCCGGGTGGCTTTGTGGCCTGTACACCCAACGATGTCGACGAACTGCGTTCGATCTTTAAGCAGCTGGGAAGCGAGGTCTGCGCCGTCATGCTCGAGCCGATTCAGGGCGAGAGCGGCGTGCACCCCATGACCGAGGAGTTTATGGCGGCGGCGCGCGACTTGGCACACGAGGTGGGCGCCGTTCTTATCGCCGACGAGGTCCAGTGTGGCATCTTCCGCTCCGGCAAGCCGTTTGCATTCCAGACCTATGGCGTGGAGCCCGACATTATGAGCCTTGCCAAGGGCATCGCCGACGGCGTGCCCATGGGTGCCGTGGTGGCAAAGAAGGAGATCGCCGACGTGTTTAAGCCGGGTGACCACGGCTCGACCTTTGGCGGTAGCTGCTTGGCTGTCGCGGCGTGCGCCGCGACGCTCTCTGCGCTCGTGCGCGGCGATTTTGCCGAGCATGCTGCCAAGGTGGGTGCTTATATGGAGCAGGCGCTGGCTAAGCTTCCGCATGTGGTAGAGGTGCGTGGTCGCGGCCTGATGCTCGGCTGCGATCTGGACGATGCCGCGGGTGATGCACACGACGTCGTGGCCCGTGCATTGGGGGCTGGTGCCGTGATCAACGCTACAGGCGCACATACGCTGCGCTTCCTTCCGCCGCTCGTGTGCGAAGAGGCCGACGTGGACAGCCTAACCGAGATCCTGTCGG
Organism: Collinsella sp. CAG:166; assembly: GCA_000434535.1. GTDB lineage: Bacteria > Actinomycetota > Coriobacteriia > Coriobacteriales > Coriobacteriaceae > Collinsella. The sequence goes on along the minus strand of FR878707.1, from coordinate 13,347 downwards.
ACGTTTTGGCTTAGCGCCATCAGACATAGCAATTTGGAGCGGGTTTCAGGCTGCCACGTGCCGTTTGGCGCACGATTGGGCGAACTGGAGCCCGTTTTGCTATCGATTTACCATGGCCGGGATGGGCCGTGTGCAAAAAGTGGTAAATATGAGTACGGGCACTAACTTCGTAACATATAAATTAGTTGTTTTTAGACGAGTTGGGCCACATATGTCCAGTTTTGTAGTTGGCAAATTGGCTTAACTGGACTATCGATCGTCTTTCTAATGCCGGATTTGCCTTTTATGACTTCGAAAACGCTGCTACTAAAAAGGTAGCAGTACTCATATTTGGCATTTTTTGCACACGGGTATTCGCCAGGGGTCCATTTTGCCGCCCGCGCTTCACTTCGCTACTTCGCTCCTCGCGTGCTGCGCTGGAAAACGCTTCGCGTTTCCTCAGCTCCGCACCCTGTCGGGTTCGAATCCCTCTGCGATGGGCCCAAACAAAAACGGTCCCCTTTCGAGGACCGTTTCCAATTCAATGGTGGGCGATGAGGGATGTCCGCGTGCGGCTTCGCCGCCCGCGCCCCGCTTCGGGCCTGCGGCCCTCGCGTGCTGCGCTGGAAAACGCTTCGCGTTTCCTCAGCTCCGCACCCTTGCGGGTTCGAATCCCATGCGATGGGCCCAAAAACGAAAGGCCCCCATAGCTGGGAGCCTATCAAATCAGTGGTGGGCGATGAGGGATGTCCGCGTGCGGCTGGCGCCGTCCGCGCCCCGCTTCGTCGCTCCGCTCCTCGCGTGCTGCGCTGGAAAACGCTTCGCGTTTCCTCAGCTCCGCACCCTTGCGGGTTCGAATCCCATGCGATGGGCCCAAAAACGAAAGGCCCCCATAGCTGGGAGCCTATCAAATCAGTCCTCGCGTGCTGCGCTGGAAAACGCTTCGCGTTTCCTCAGCTCCGCACCCTTGCGGGTTCGAATTCCATGTACCGGGCACAAAAAAGAAAGGCCTCCATCACTGGAGGCCTAACAATTCAATGGTGGGCGATGAGGGATTCGAACCCCCAGCCTTGTGCGTGTAAAGCACCTGCGCTAACCGTTGCGCCAATCGCCCGCAGGGATTGAGTATAGCGGAAACCCTGCGTGGTTCACCGCTAATTCATAACGAAAACTAAGCGGCGACTTTAGCGTCCTTGTCCTCGTCGATAAAGAAGCGCTTGTACCAAATGAGGAACGTCAGCGTGGTATAGATCTTGCGCTGGTTGAGCGCGCGACCCTTAAAGTGATCGTCGAGCAGTTTCATGAGCGCATCGGTGTCAAAGAAATCAGCAGCCCACGGCGCGGTGAAGTATTCCTTTACGTAGTCGTAATACTTTTGCTCGCGTAGCCAGAACTTGACCGGTACAGGGAAGCCCACCTTCTTGCGCGTTGCCCACTCGTCGGGCAGCGTGCGGTTGGCGGCGTGACGCAGGACGAGCTTGCAACCTTCTTCGTTAACACGGTAGTTGGCGGGAATGTGCTCGGCAAACTCCATGACCTTCTTGTCCAGGAACGGGACGCGAAGCTCCAGAGAATGCGCCATGCACATCTTGTCGGCCTTGAGCAGAATGTCGCCCGGCAGCCACATGTTCATATCCAGATACTGTTTCTTGGAAAGCTCGCAGCAGTTGGGAACCTGCTTGTAGTACTCGGCGCACATCTCGGCGGCGTTCTTGCCGGTGTCATAAGCGGGCTTGAGCACCTCGTCGACCTCGGAGGGATCGAACACCTTTGCCTGACCCACATACCAGCGCTCGGGAACCTCGGCGCATTTCGTCAGGAAGTTGTGGCCCTTAAAGTAGGGGAGATGCTGAACGAGTGAGCCCAGGGCGCGACGTACGCCGAGCGGCACGCGCTTCTTAAAGGTGCGCATCTCGGGGGTGTCCTCGTACCACTCATAGCCGGCAAACAGCTCGTCGGCACCCTCGCCCGAGAGGACGACGGTGACCTCCTTGGAAGCCATCTGCGCCAGATAGTACAGCGGCACGCTGGACAGGTTCGATTGCGGCTCGTCCATGTGGTACTGGATATCGGGCAGTGCATCAAAGAACTCGTCGGCGGTAATCATCTTGCGCACGTTCTTGATGCCCAGCTTGTCGGAAAGCTCGGCGGCGTAGTTGGTCTCGTTGAAGTTCTTGTAATCGAAGCCGACAGAATACGTGGTGTCGGGCATGAGACAGGCGGCAATGTAGCTGGAGTCCACACCGCCAGAAAGGAACGAGCCCACCTTAACATCGGCGATTCGGTGCGCAGCGACGCTTTCGTGCACGACCTTGTCGCACTCGTCCACGTACTCCTCGAAGGTCTTGGAGTTGTCGTCGGTGAAGTCACAGCTCCAGTAACGCTTGATGTCCATGGTGTTGGTCGTCAGGTCATACGTAAAACAATGCGCCGGGGCAAGCTTGAACACGCCCTTAAAGAAGGTCTCCTCCGTGGCGGGGAACTGCAGCGTCAGGTAGGGGCGCAGCGCGTCGTGGTTGACAGCCTTCTCAAACTTGGGATGGTCCAGGAAGCTCTTGATCTCGGAGCCAAACAGCAGCGAGCCATCGGATGCCTGGTAGTAATAGAACGGCTTGATACCAAAGATGTCACGAGCACCAAAGAGTTTGTTCTTGTTCTGGTCGTGAATCACGAACGCGTACATGCCGCGCAGACGGTTGACCAGGTCTTCGCCCCACTCCTCGTAACCGTGTACCAGGACTTCGGTATCAGCGTTGCAGTGGAAGGCGTAGCCGGCCGCCTCCAGCTCGGCGCGAAGCTCCTGGAAGTTGTAGATCTCTCCGTTGAAGACAATCGTGACCTTGCCGTCGTCGCTCGACATGGGCTGGGCTCCAGCTTCGGAAAGATCGAGAATCGAAAGACGACGAAAACCAAGGGCAACGTTGTCGACGATATGCTGGCCGCCCATATCGGGACCACGGTGGATGATGCGATTCATCATGGCCGTGAGAACCAGCTCACTCTGTTCATCTGTACCGGTAAAACCGACAAAACCGCACATGCAAGATCCTTTCTGCTGACGGCTCAGGTGTACTGCCGCAAGGATTGCGGCAGCTGATGTCAAATAATCTTTACTATCATGCCAATCTTTTGTTTCGTGATAGGGCATAAGCGCCGAGCGAACCGAAAAAACCACGTCCCGATCTTCAGGCGAAGCGGCGGGACGTGGTTGCGAACGCTATGTTAAAGAACAGCACCCAGATTTCCTTGGTTTTACACGGGGTGAACACTGTTGCCATTTATTAGACCACGGCACAGTCCATGCAATTTTTTAGAAGGCTGTGATGCGCGCAAGGTCAGGTGGCATATTAGGATGGTTGATAATACAGAATGTTTCATCGTTTCTGCCGCGGGACGCCTTCTGCCCTTTAAGGCTGAATTTAGCGAGAGAGGTCTTTGTATGTCGAGTCCGACACAAGAGAAGCTAACTCTGATGCGCTATATAGAGTTGCTCGAGGAAGATGACCTTGTTGTTTCCAGACCGAGCGCTTCGTGCGACCAGCGCATTGAGTTTGCGACTGATGACTCGCGCCAGGTGCGTCCGGGCACGTTGTTTGTCTGCAAAGGCCGTGCGTTTAAGCGCGAGTACCTGCTTTCGGCAATCGCCGATGGCGCCGTGGCCTACGTTTCCGAGGTCGATTACGATGTTGATCTTCCCGCGGTGATTGTGAGCGATATTCGTCGCACGCTCGCCGTGGTGGCAGATGCCTTTTATGGGCACCCGTCGGGTAAGGTGAAGGTCTGCGCCTTTACAGGCACCAAGGGCAAGTCGACCTGCAGCTTTTATCTGCGCGGCATCCTCGCCAACGAGGCCAAGCTTACGGGCTGTCATCGACCCGCTCTTAATACGGGCATTGAGTTCGACGACGGCATCGAGACGGGCCCTTCCAAGCTGACGACCCCCGAATCCTTCCTGCTGCAGTCTCGCATCGCGCATGCTGCGGAGGCGGGTGCCCCGTGGCTGGTTATGGAGGCATCGAGTCAGGGCCTCAAATACGAGCGTACGGGCAAGATTGACTTTGAAGTCGGCGCCTTTACCAATATCGGCGAGGATCACATTTCGCCGATTGAGCATCCGACGCTCGAGGATTACTTTGCCAGCAAGCTCAAAATCTTCTTGCAGAGCCGTTTTGCCGTGGTCAATCTCGATATGGATAAGGTCGATCGCGTGCTCGAGGCGGCATCTCGTTGCGAACGTACGGTGACGTTCTCCCTGACCGACGAGCGTGCCGACGTGCTTGCGCTGGCGATTCGCAATGGCGACTGCGGCGTGGTGGCAACGGTGCGCACGCCCCGTTTTACGCGTGACATTGTGATTCCCACGCCGGTTAAGTTCAATGTGTCCAACGCGCTTGCCGCTATTGCCTGCGCCGAGGCCCTGGGCATTTCCGAAGAGGGTATCGTCCATGGCTTTGAGGGCGTCTTCGTTCCCGGTCGTATGGAGCTCTATCCGTCCGTATCGGGCAAAATCCTGGGCATCGTCGATTTTGCACATAACGGCATGAGCCTCGAGACACTCCTGCGCGACTTGCGCGAGAACTATCCCGAGCGCGAGCTGGCGGTTGTATTTGGCGCTACGGGCGGTAAGGGTGTCGATCGACGCACCACGATGGGCATCGCCGCTGGCAAGTATGCCGACCGAATCGTGATTACCGAGGATGACCCCGGCCCCGAGGATGTCGAGGACATCTGCGCCGAGATCGCGCGCAACGTTCAAGCGCAGGGAAATGATAACTGGCAAATCGTGACTGATCGCGTTGCCGCTATCGAGACTGCCGTGCGCGAAACTGTCCGTCCTGCCGTGGTCATCGTGACCGGTAAGGGCGAGGAAGAGTGTATGCTGCGCAAGAACGGACCCGAGCCTTGTGAGCGCGACGGTTCGATTCTCAAGCGCACCCTTGCGGCGTACGACGCCTAGACCAGCCCCTTCTATGTAAACGGAGTGACCATGTCCCACAACATCCTGCCGACCGTTGCCGAGCTTTCGGGCGAGATGCGCGAGCGCCTTGCCAAGGTCAAGTATGTCTTTACCGATCTGGACGCCACGATGCTCGCCCCCGGCTCGTGCGTGCTGCGCGATAACGACGGCAATCCCTCGACCAAGCTCGTCGAGGCGGTTGTCGCGCTCGCCCGTGCCGGCATCCAGGTGGTTCCCACCTCGGGTCGCAATCGCACCATGATCCATGAGGACGCCCGCGTGCTCGGCCTCAACTCCTACATCGGCGAGATGGGCGGCCTGGTCATGTACGACCTCAAGGCCAACGACTGGGAGTACCTGACGGGCGACATGCCCTACGACCCCGCCTGCGGTCTCACGCCGCACCAGGTGATCGAGCAGACCGGCGTGTGCGAGAAGATCCTTGCCCGCTGGCCGCACAAGATCGAATACCACAACGACATGTCGACCGGCTACAAGTACCGTGAGGTCACCGTCGGCATGCGCGGCGATGTGCCCGACGATGAGGTTCAGGCCATCCTGGACGAGGCCGGCTGCGGTCTGATCTGGGCTTGCAACGGCCATCTGACGCATCTGTCCAAGCCGACGACGCTCGAGCTCGATCGCGTCGAGGACGGTCGCGCATTCAACATCAACCCCGCGGGCCTCAACAAAGGCGTCGCCATTGCGCGCTTCTGCGAGCACCTAGGGATCGAGCGCGAGGAGACGCTCGCGCTCGGCGATTCCGAGTCCGACTTCTACATGGCCGATCACGTGGGCACGTTCTGCCTGGTCGAGAATGGCCTGACGAGCGCCGGCGCGCCCGAGTTCCTGGCTGCTTGCGAGAACGCTTTCGTTACGCGTGGCAAAATTGTCGACGGTTGGGCGGCGACGGCAGAGCTGCTGGTCGCGGCGCGTTCGTAGCGCGCCGCCGCACTTGGACATGTCTTTTCGAGAGAGACTGGTGAGGTAATGTCCGATATCGAGAATTCGGCAGGCGACACGCGCCCGATTGGCGTGTTCGATTCTGGTTTGGGCGGTCTGACGGTTGCGCGCGCCATCGCGACGGCGCTGCCGCACGAGTCCGTCTACTACTTTGGCGACACCAAGCGCTGTCCCTACGGCACGCGTACCGAGGATGAGGTGCGCTCGTTTGCATTGCAGGCGGGTCGTTGGCTTTCGAAGCACGACGTCAAGATTATGATCATCGCCTGCAACACGGCGACCGCTGCGGCCTTGCGTCTGGCCCAGCAGGTGCTCGACGTTCCCGTCATCGGTGTGATCGCGCCGGGTGCCCGTGCGGCAATCAACAGCACCCGCTCGCGTCGCGTGGGCGTGCTCGCCACCAACCTCACCATTCGCTCGGGCGCCTACACGCGCGCCATTCAGGATCTAGATGCCGGCGTCGATGTATACGGCTGTCCTGCCTCGAGCTTTGTCGAGGTTGTCGAACACGAGCTCGCCTCGGGTGCACATCTGCAGGAACAGTGGCTTGAGAACGAGGACATCTTCGATACGCCTGCCGTGCGTGCGCTGGTGGGTGCCACGGTTGAGCCGCTGCGCGACCACGGTATCGATACCGTGGTGCTCGGCTGTACGCATTTTCCGCTGTTGGTGGGACCTATCCGCCATGCGCTGGGGCCTGGGGTGCGCGTCGTAAGTTCCGCCGAGGAGACTACACGCGAGCTGACCGATATCCTCACGCGCCGCGAGCAGCTGGCGGGCGACGCCGCCGAGCCGCAGCATCGTTTTGCCACGACGGCCGATAACATTGCCGAGTTTGCGGTGGCGGGCAGCTTTATCTTTGGTCAGCCGCTCAAGAGCATCGAACATATCGATATCGATGAGCTGAAATAGATGTAAGGCAGCCGCCAAAGCCTTCGCCACATCTTTTGCCGAAAGGAAATTTCTATGGAGTACATGCAGGTCAACCGCGCCAACGGTCGCGCCGCCAACGAGTTGCGCCCCGTTAAGCTCACCCGTGGCGTCATGAAGCACGCTCACGGCTCGTGTCTGGCCGAGTTCGGTGACACGCGCGTGCTGTGCGCCGCCACTATCGAGGAGGGCGTGCCGGGCTGGCGAAAGGGAGCTAAGGCCGGCTGGGTGACCGCGGAATACGCCATGCTGCCGGCGTCGACCGGCAAGCGCTGCAAGCGCGAGCACGCCAACCGCAAGGGCCGCTCCATGGAGATCGAGCGCCTCATTGGCCGCAGCCTGCGTACCGTCGTCAACATGAAGGCGCTCGGCGAGTACACCGTCACCGTCGACTGCGATGTGATTCAGGCCGATGGCGGCACGCGTACAGCGAGCATCACCGGCGCCTGGGTGGCGCTGCGCGACGCCCTCGCCATGTGGGTCGAGGCGGGCAAGATCGAGCGCATCCCGCTTATCGGCCAGGTGGCTGCCATCTCCATGGGCGTTGCCGACGGCAATACGCTGCTTGACCTCGATTATTCCGAGGACAGCCATGCCGAGGTCGACATGAACCTCGTCGCCACCGACACCGGCGAGATGATCGAGCTCCAGGGCACCGGCGAGCAGGCGCCCTTTGACCGCAAACGCCTCAACGCCCTGCTCGACCTGGGCGACAAGGGTATCGCCGAGCTCATCGAGCTTCAGCGCCAAGCCATCGCCTAACCTGCCAAAAGGGACAGGTTTATTTTGGTAGGTTTTATCTGCTGAAATGCTGCGTTGAAAGGTCCGATCGCCTGAGAGGGGAGAGGTCAAGTGCCCAAACGCCCCTCACGCGGCTTGCTATAGAGACAAGGAGGCCAGTCATGGCACTTGAGAAGATTGACATCGACACCCTCGACCCGGCGGCGACCATCGTCGTGGCAACGGGCAACGCCCATAAGCTCACCGAGATCGAGGCCATTTTGGGCAAGGTCATGCCCGAGGTGCGCTTTGTGGCGCTCGGCCAGCTGGGCGATTTTGAGGACCCCGAGGAAAACGGCACGACGTTTTTGGAGAACGCCATCATCAAGGCGCAGGCTGCGGTCGAGGAGACGGGCCTTATGGCCATTGCCGATGATTCGGGCTTGGTCGTCGACGCGCTGGACGGTGAGCCCGGTGTGTATAGCGCGCGCTACGCGGGCGTTCACGGCGACGATGCCGCCAACAACGCCAAGCTGCTCGTTAACTTGGAAGGCGTGGCAGACGAGGATCGCACCGCGCGTTTTATGAGTGTCGTCGCGCTCATCGACACGGATGGTCTGGTCACCTATGGTGAGGGCGCCTGCGAGGGCGTTATCGCGCACGAGGGCCGCGGCGATCACGGCTTTGGCTACGACCCGCTGTTCCTGCCGGTCGACACGCCGGGCAAGACCATGGCCGAGCTGACGGCGGACGAGAAGAACGCCATCAGCCATCGATTCCATGCGCTCGAGCACCTATCCGCCAAACTGACGGGCGAGGAGTAGGCCGTGCGTGCGGTGGTGCAGCGCGTGCTCAACGCCGGCGTGACGGTCGACGGCGAGTGCGTGGGTCGCATTGGACGCGGCTACCTGGTGCTGCTTGGTGTGGGCCATGGCGATACGCGTGCCGAGGCCGACAAGCTGTGGGGCAAGCTCCGCGGGCTGCGTATCAACGAGGACGAGAACGGCAAGACCAACTTGGCGCTTGCCGATGTCGACGGCGAGGTGCTCGTGGTGTCGCAGTTCACGCTGTTCGCCGATTGCCGCCACGGTCGCCGCCCATCGTTTACGGATGCCGGCGCCCCCGATGTCGCCAACGAGCTCTACGAGTACTTCTTGACGCTTGTGCGCGAGGACGTTGAGCATGTGGCGCACGGCATTTTTGGCGCCGATATGAAAGTCGACTTGGTCAACGACGGCCCATTCACCATCGTCTTGGACACCGATAACCTTTAGGTTACGCGGTTTTACCAAACCGCGTAACAACTGGTCATGCGAGATTGTCGTCTGGTGCGTATTCGAGACCGGGCTTTTTTAGCTACTTGCGTATGGCCACAACAGGGTGCTATAGTATTAGAGTTTTGTCTATCTTAGGGGTATTATCCCCTTTTTGAATTGCACCTTCTGGAGGCCCTGTTCATGGAAGAGATGGAAGTCAATCACGTCGACGACATCCACGAGAAGCTGACCGATATGGTGGGCGATCGCGTCAAGGTTAAGGCCAACATGGGCCGTACCCGCGTCGTCGAGCGCATGGGCACCATCAAGAGCGTCCACCCGGCCGTCTTCATTGTCGAGGTTGACGAGCGTCGCGGCCGCAAGTCGCGTCAGTCCTACCAGTACATCGATGTCCTCACCGGCCAGGTCGAGCTGTTCGACCCCGAGAGCGGCGAGCATATCTTTACCCCGCTCGGCAATCAGCTCGAGGAGCATTAACGGTGACCGATTGGTCCCTGACTCTTTCCGCGCCGGCAAAGATCAACCTCTACCTGGGGGTTCATACCGAGCGCGATGACCGCGGCTACCACAGGGTCGATTCCCTGATGGCAGCCGTCGGTCTTTCCGATACCGTGACGGTCACGCCGGCGCAGGCGCTGACCGTCCAGACGGTTCCAGCATCAGATTTTCCCATGCAAAAGAATACGGCGTATCGGGCTGCGGTTGCTATGGCCGAGCATTATGGTCGCGAGGCAAACATCTGCGTGACGATTGAGAAGCGCATTCCATTGTGCGCCGGCTTGGGCGGCCCCTCGACGGATGCGGCCGCGGTCATTGTCGCCTTGGCGGAGCTCTGGGGCATTGATCGCACCGACCCAGCGCTCGACGATATTGCGCGGGGCATTGGTGCTGACGTCCCGTTCTTTTTGCACGCGAGTCCTGCGTTCTACGTAGGTGGGGGAGATGTGCTGGCAACTGAGTACCCCGCGCTGCCCGCGACGCCCGTCGTGCTGGTCAAGCCGCGCGAGGCAAGCGTTTCGACAATTGAAGCCTATCGACGTTTTGACGAGGCCCCGGTGCCTGCGGACAAGCCCGGCGCGATAGCTTCTGCCTTGCGTGCTGGTGATGCCGAGACGGCATATGCACTCATCCATAACAACCTTGGTGTCATTTCCGCACAGATGGAGTCGCAGATTCAAACGGTCCTCGACTGGCTGCGTAAACAGGACGGAACCGTTGCTGTAGATGTGTGCGGATCGGGTGCCTGCTCGTTTGCCATTTGCGACACCGCTGCCACGGCCGAAAGGCTTGCCGATGCTGCCCAGCAAAGTGGCTGGTGGGCCTGCGCGACTGAGCTTATTCCCAACACGGTTCAAATCGACGCGCCAAAGAAATAAAAATTTCTCTAGCACGCGGCGAAAATCTTTGTTACTATAGTCGAGCTAACGGGTTGTGGCTCAGTTTGGTAGAGCACTGCGTTCGGGACGCAGGGGTCGCTGGTTCAAATCCAGTCAACCCGACCAGAGCATGAGGAGGGACCGCTTCTTGCGGTCCCTTTTTTTAGCTAGTGTTGTGATACCGCGATACCCGCGGTATACTCATTCGAGCTTGTCTCGCTGTATTGTGGAGGTCTACATGTTTGGACTGAGGGCTCCTGAGCTCATCATTATTCTCGTCGTTGTCCTGATTATCTTCGGGCCCAAGAACCTGCCGAAGCTCGGCAAGTCCCTCGGCTCTACCGTCAAGAATATCCGCGAGGGTATGGAGGGCGACGATAAGGCCGAGACCAAGCAGGCCGAGGAGGTCGTGGTCGAGCAGTCCGAGGAGGACAAGGAGATCGCTGAGCTCGAGGCCAAGCTCGCTGCTGCCAAGAAGAAGCAGGCAGAGGACAGCGACGCGGACGCAGAGTAGTCCCATCCCTTTGGGGTGAGCACCTGACCGGCTTGCCCGCAGGCTAGCCGGTCTTTTTCGTTTTGTTGACAGTTGATTGTTTGATCAGAGTTGGGGAGATATCCGTATGGACGCAAGCCAGATCGTACTGACCGCTGAGGGCCGCCAGAAGCTCGTCGAGGAGCTCGCTTGGCGTGAGGGCGATTACGCCAAGGAGATCGTCGAGGACATCAAGGAAGCCCGCGCGTTCGGCGACCTTTCGGAGAACTCCGAGTACGACGCCGCTAAGGACAAGCAGGCCCAGAACGCCGCTCGTATTGCCGAGATCCAGGCCATCCTCGCCAACGCTCAGGTTGCTGCCACCACGGGCGACCTGACCGTCTCCATCGGTTCCACCGTTTCGCTGATTGATCCCAACGGCGAGGTCATGGAAGTCACGCTCGTCGGTACCACCGAGACCAACTCGCTCGAGCACAAGATTTCCAACGAGTCTCCGGTCGGTCACGCCATCATCGGTCACGGCGAGGGCGACTCCGTCGAGGTCGTTACGCCTTCCGGCAAGACTCGCGTCTACACCATCGCCAAGATCGCACGCTAGACCACGGTCCCGCGTAAAGGTATGTTTTCGCTCCCTGGGACCGAATCCTGGGGAGCGTTTTAGTTTGAGGAGCTAACTTATGGCAGAGAACCAGAACGCCGCCGATCAGGCATCGACGCTCAACGACGAGCGCGCCACCCGCCTGGCCAAGCGCGCCGCCCTGTTCGAGGCGGGCCAGAACCCCTATCCTGAGCACTCTGAGCTTGAGGACTACGTCGCCGATATCGAGACTAAGTACGCCGATCTTGCCGATGGTGAGGACACCGAGGATGTCGTGAAGATCGCCGGCCGTGTGGTCGCCAAGCGCGGTCAGGGCAAGATCATGTTCATCGTCGTGCGCGATGCGACTGCCGAGATTCAGCTGTTCTGCCGCATCAACGACATGGACGAGGCTGCCTGGAATACGCTCAAGGCCCTCGACCTGGGCGACATCCTGGGCGTGACCGGCGTGGTCGTGCGCACCCAGCGCGGTCAGCTTTCCGTTGCCCCTAAGAGCGCGACCCTGCTTTCCAAGGCCGTTCGTCCGCTGCCCGAGAAGTTCCACGGTCTTTCCGACAAGGAGACCCGCTATCGCCAGCGCTACGTCGACCTGATCGCCAACGACGACGTTCGCGAGACCTTCCGTAAGCGTTCGCAGATTCTCTCCACCTTCCGTCGCTTTATGGAGTCCGACGGCTACATGGAGGTCGAGACCCCCATCCTGCAGACCATCCAGGGCGGCGCTACTGCCAAGCCGTTCATCACTCACTTCAACGCGCTCGATCAGGAGTGCTACCTGCGTATTGCTACCGAGCTGCACCTCAAGCGCTGCATCGTCGGTGGTTTTGAGCGCGTGTTCGAGATCGGCCGCATCTTCCGTAACGAGGGCATGGACCTTACCCACAACCCCGAGTTCACCACGATGGAGGCCTACCGTGCCTTCTCCGACCTCGAGGGCATGAAGGCGCTCGCCCAGGGTGTCATTAAGGCAGCTAACAAGGCCATCGGCAACCCCGAGGTCATCGAGTACCAGGGCCAGACCATCGACCTTTCTGGTGAGTGGGCCAGCCGTCCCATGACCGACATCGTCTCCGACGTGCTCGGCAAGCAGGTCACCATCGACACGCCGGTCGAGGAGCTTGCTGCCGCCGCGCGCGAGAAGGGCCTGGAGATCAAGCCCGAGTGGACTGCCGGCAAGATCATCGCCGAGATTTACGATGAGCTGGGCGAGGACACCATCGTCAACCCGACCTTCGTGTGCGATTACCCCATCGAGGTCAGCCCGCTCGCTAAGCGTTTTGAGGACGACCCGCGTTTGACTCACCGCTTTGAGCTGGTCATCGCCGGCCACGAGTACGCCAACGCATTCTCCGAGCTCAACGACCCGGTCGACCAGGCTGAGCGCTTTGCTGCCCAGATGGCCGAGAAGGCCGGCGGCGACGATGAGGCTATGGAGTATGACGAGGACTACGTGCGCGCCCTCGAGTACGGTATGCCTCCCGCGGGCGGCATTGGCATTGGTATCGACCGCGTGGTCATGCTGCTTACTAACCAGGCTTCTATCCGCGACGTCCTGCTGTTCCCGCACATGAAGCCCGAGAAGGGTTTCCAGTCCGGTGCCGCTGCCGCCAAGGCTGCAGAGGCCGGCAACGCCGCGAGCCCATTCGTTAAGTCGCTTAAGCCCACGCTCGATTACTCCAAGATCGCCGTTGAGCCGCTGTTTGAGGAGTTCGTCGACTTTGATACCTTCTCCAAGAGCGATTTCCGCGCTGTGAAGGTCAAGGCATGCGAGGCCGTCAAGAAGTCCAAGAAGCTGCTGAACTTTACGCTCGACGACGGTACCGGTACCGACCGCACCATCCTCTCCGGTATTCACGCTTATTACGAGCCCGAGGACCTGGTCGGCAAGACCTTGCTCGCCATCACCAACCTGCCTCCGCGCAAGATGATGGGCATCCCCAGCTGCGGCATGCTCATCAGTGCCATCCACGAGGAGGATGGTGAGGAGCGCCTCAACCTGATCCAGCTCGACGCCTCCATCCCCGCCGGCGCAAAGATGTACTAGGGGGTTACGC
>FR878706.1:1102-2658 GCA_000434535.1 Collinsella sp. CAG:166 | reverse complement strand
TTTTATGGAGCCAGTGACAGGAATCGAACCCGCAACCCACTGATTACAAATCAGTTGCGCTACCGTTGCGCCACACTGGCACACTTGGCGCTTTCGCGCGAAGCCTGTTAAGAATAATGGAATTGCGGACGGGGCGCAACAGGCCGCACGGCGTTATATAAATATGCAAAATCCAGCAACAGCGCGTACCAGGCCCGTTCATTTCTGTCAGTGCGCCCTCAATCTTAAAACCATTCGCCAGAACGAATAGTTTTAATTACAATTGGCTATATAAAACTATTCGTTCTGGCGAAGGGTTTCGCGATGTTGACTACCAAGGAAGCAGCCGAGCTGCTCGGCATCAGCCCGCGCAGGGTGCAGGAGCTCATTAAGAACGGCGCGCTGACCGCCCGCAAGGCTTCTGGCGTGTGGCTCATCGACAAAGACAGCGTAGACGCGCGACTCCGCTCCGCAACCAAAAGAGGGGGACGGCCTCGTCGTGGGCATGGGAAAAGCGAAGTCGCATTTACCCTCATGAACCGCACGCACGAAGTAGCCCAACTGGTCTACAGCACATCGCGAAAAGACTTCACCCACATCGGCGCCGACGTCGATTACGCCCACGCCCCTATTGGAGTATTTGGCCCTAATAGCCCCATATCGCTCGACTCCTTCCGCATCTGGTGGCGCGGCCGCGGTATCCCGCTCGCACGCATTGGGTTAGCCTCCCTGCTTGCAGAAGCCGCAGTCGATGTTCCCGATGAACTCGTACAGCGAAATCTTGGCCTCTCCCTATCCGACCAGTATTGGATTAGGCCCCAAGGCTCCGGTCTCGCGTGGAAAGATATCAATTTCTTCAATAATGCTTTTGACGACGTCTCTCTCAGCATCGCGCCCTTCGCCCCAGAGGGCAAGGCGGCTGCCGCAAAGCCCGACAACACCTCGGACGGCAATCTTCAAAAGTACTGGACATGCGAGGGTGACCGTCGAATCCTCCACAAGGCAGGTGCGCATCTAAACCAGGAACCCTATAACGAGATGGTGGCGACCGCACTCCACCGTCGCATCCTAAACACCTGCGATTATGTGCCTTACTCGCTCGAGGGCACGGGCACTTCCGCCCTGAGCATATGCGATGTCTTCTTAACTGATGAAGAAGAGTATGTCCCTGCGTTCTATGTAAACCAGTACGCGAACGCAGATGAACGGCTAACCGACTACGAGCGATACGTAGCAAACTGCGAGGAGCTCGGGGTGACAGGCGTTAAGGATGCCCTTGACCGCATGATCGTATGTGACGACATCATCGCCAACTATGACCGCCATTGGCGTAACTTTGGCCTTGTGCGAAACGTAAATACGCAAGCCTGCAGACCTGCCCCCATCTTCGATTCGGGCTCATCGCTCTGGTGCAACATATCACTAGAGGAGCTTAGGGCAGGAGGGCACAGTTTTACCAGCGCACAATTTCATTCAAGCCCCGCCAAACAAATGTTGCTCGTCGAGGACATGGGCTGGTTCGATGGAGACAAACTCGAGGGCTTTGTCGACGAGGCGATCGAGATTCTGTCTAAAAA
>FR878706.1:0-1057 GCA_000434535.1 Collinsella sp. CAG:166 | reverse complement strand
GAGACTGCCTTATCTAAAAGAGGCGCTAACGTGGCGCCTCGAAAGAATGATCGACATCGCTGAATGGAGTTAGCGAGGCAGCATTGCCCCGCCAACTCCCCTATCGTCCGCGCAGGGCCTTGAGCTTGGCCAGGGCATCGGGGCTCAGGCGGCTGCCCAGGGTCATCTTGATCTGCGGGGCCTCCTCGGCCTCGTGAACGTCGTTATCGATCTGTTTGATCTCGTCCACCAGCATACGGCTCGAGATGCGCGTAACGCCCTTGCCCATGACGACGGCCTGGATCGTGCCGTCGCTCGACACTACAGAACACGCGCGGCCTTCCTCGCGCGCCTCGATGCAGAGCTTCTGCACCACGGTATCGGCCGAAACACCCGTCGGCGAAAACTCAATGCGCACACCGCGGGCCGGTAGGTTGGGGCGCTCGCTGGAGATATTGCCCGCGCCGTCAAATACGATCACGGCCTCGTAGCGGCCCTGGGCAAACGCAGCTACGTCATTAATGAGCGCCGTGCGCGCCATATCGTGAACGTCGCTGGAATACGGATCGTCGGAATGGTCGTACACGAGCTTTTCGTAGCGCGGCGTGCAGTGGATCACGTTGTAACCGTCGACCACCAGCAGCTCGGGCTTGTTGGAGTGCACCGTCGAGACTGGGTCGGCGATAGCCTGCGCAAACGCATTGCCGCCCACGCCATAGGTCGCGGCCGAAACAATCGGCTTGGCCGAGCCCTCGCCAAAGCGCTTGGCCTTGGACTTGGCGCGGTTCTTCTTGGACATGCGCTACTCCTCCCCCATGAGCTCGCCGGCATTGCGGCGCAGCCACTCAAAGCACAGCGCCGTTGTCGCCTGGGCAACATTGAGGCTCTCGGTCATGCCGCGCTGGGGAAGCTTGGTCAAAAAGTCGCATTTCTCAAGCACCAGGCGCGAGATGCCGTCGCCCTCGGAGCCCATGACGAGCGCCACGCGGCCCTCGAAGGGAGCATCCCAGCAGCTGCCCTCGGCGTGCTCGGAGGCACCGCCCACCCAAAAGCCAGCGGCCTTGAGGTCATCGAGCGC
>FR878705.1:1912-3048 GCA_000434535.1 Collinsella sp. CAG:166 | reverse complement strand
CACCCGACAACGCCGACCCCGGCATGGGCTATATCTTTGAACATACCCGCGGCCGCAAGTGCCTGGTCTTTGCCAACTCGCGCGAGGAGGCCGAGGCCGTGTGCTCCATGCTGCGCAGCTACTGCGAATACCGGCACGAGCCCGACCGCTTCCTTATCCATCATGGCAATCTCTCGGCATCGCTGCGCGAGACGGCCGAGGAGCTCATGCGCGACGAGGAGCAGGCACAGACAACCGTCACCACCTCAACGCTGGAACTCGGTATCGATATCGGCCGCTTGGAACGTGCGTTCCAGATTGACGCGCCGTTTACCGTCAGTTCCTTTTTGCAGCGCATGGGGCGCACGGGCCGCCGCGATCTTCCGCCCGAGATGTGGTTTGTCATGCGCGAGGAGGAGCCCGAGCCGCGCACGATGATGCCCGAAACGATTCCCTGGAAGCTCCTGCAGGGCATCGCACTCGTACAACTCTATCGCGAGGAAAAGTGGGTCGAGCCGCCCGAGCTCGATCGACTCCCCTACAGCCTGCTCTACCACCAGACTATGTCGACGCTTGCCAGCACCGGCGAGCTCACGCCGGCAGAGCTTGCCCAGCGCGTGCTCACACTCAGCTATTTCCATCGCATCTCGGCCGATGACTATCGCGTATTGCTGCGTCACCTCATTAAGATCGACCATATCCAGGTCACCGAGGGCGGCGGACTCATCGTGGGTCTCGCGGGCGAGCGCATCATCAACAACTTTAAGTTCTACGCCGTATTCCAGGAAAACGAGGAGTTCACCGTTCGTAGCGAGTCGGCCGAATTGGGCACGATCGTCAACCCGCCGCCGCCCGGTGAGCGCATCGCCATCGCCGGACACTGCTGGATTGTCGAGGAAGTGGACTGGAAGCGCCACACCGTCTTTGCCACGCAGGTCAAGGGTCGTGTGCCGGCCTACTTTGGCGACTGCCCCGGTGACATCAATACACACGTACTCGAGCGCATGCGCAAGACGCTCAACGAGCACGCGACATATCCGTACCTCATGGGTAACGCGCGGGCTCGCTTGGCGCAAGCTCGTCATACCGCCGAGATTTCGGGCGCGGGAACTAAGCCGCTCATCAACCTGGGTGGCGACACCTGGGTGCTCTTCCCC
>FR878705.1:0-1897 GCA_000434535.1 Collinsella sp. CAG:166 | reverse complement strand
GTGCTCTTCCCCTGGTTGGGCAGCTACGCCTTCCTAGCACTCGAGCGCATGCTTAAAATCAAATGCGCCGCTGAGTTGGGCCTTCGCGGACTCGACCCGTCACGCCCGTACTTTATGCAGTTTAAGATGAAGGCCGACGAGGAGACGTTCTTTGAAGTGCTCGCCGCCGAAGCCGAGAAAGACTTCGACCCCATCGACCTCGTCTATCCCGGCGAGGTTCCTTACTTTGACCGCTACGACGAGTTTGTTCCCGAAGAGCTCGTGCGCAAGGGCTTTGCCGAAGGCGTGCTCGACATCGAAGGCATGAAGCAGCGCGTTCTCGGCTGGCGCGACCACGCCTAAGACCAGTCTTTTTGGGACGAGGAGACTTATTTGTCGTGAAGGACGGTGCCGAGGAAGTCGGTGTCGAAGGGCACGGCTTCGGCAAAGGCGTAGTTGCCGTCGCTGGCGATGAGCAGGTAGTTTTCCTCGCCGCCGAACTCCGCATCGCCACACGGGACCACCCAGGCATGGGCGAATACCTCGAGTGCCGTGGCAGCGCAGTCGCGCAGGAACGTCACGTCGCTCCCCTCGTTTGCGCTCACGATATTAGCCACGTAGATGCCGCCCGAGTTCAAGCTACCCCGCACCAAACGCAACGCCTCAACCGTTGCCAACTCGCGTACGGGCTCGGCACCGCCAAAGCAATCGCTCACGACCACGTCGTAGCGACGATGGCCCACGCTCGTCACGCCCAGATACGAGCGAGCCTCAGCGGTAATCACCCGCAGGCGATCGCCCACCGTGCGCTCCAGCTCGTCCAGGTAGAACCAACGGCGCGCCAGGCGCGTAATCTCGGCATCGTACTCAATGACGTCCATGCGCAAGCTCTCGTGCGACATCAGCGCAAATTTGGGATAGGCAAACCCGCCGCCGCCCAGCATAAGCATGCGGTCGATGCCGTAGCCATAAGCGTCGCGCATTGCGTCCTCGGACTCAAACACATCGTCAAATGCACGATAGTACGCAAAGACCGGCTCCGCCCAACGATCGCCGACATAGCTCGCGCTTTGGTAGACGCCGCCCTGTACGAGCACGCGGACTTCGTCGCCGCCCTCATCGTGCACGCGTTTCACACGCGCCAACCCATTGCGGGTTCGCGCAACCTGCAGACAGGCAGCACGAACAGCGACGGCGGCCGCACCAAGCGCCGCGGCTCCCAGAGCAACGCCGGCAACGACACCAGCAGAAACACTCGGCTTGTTCATCTAGAGCTCCTTTTGCAGATAAAGGCCATGGTCATAAAATCCAAGATGGCGATAGTACTCGCGTGTGCCAATCGCGCTGATCACGTTGATGCGCGCATAGCCGGCATCCCGGGCAATCTCGCACGCACGCTCTACGAGCAAACGCCCCAACCCGTGATGCTGCGCCGCCTGGCCCTGGTCGCCCACGCGTGCCGCCATGCCATACACGTGCACCTCGCGAATCATCGCCTCGTCCGGCGTCGTCGGCAACTCGCCCGCATGCGCGGCAACAAACGAATGGTCGGGCAGCGACAACCGCAAAAAGCCCGCGATCTTGCCCTGCGGTGTCACCCACTGCAAAAAGCGCTCGTGCGTCACCGGCGTCTCGTACGCCACCTCCTCGTCAAGGGCGAGCTCATCCAAGTCGGCACCCGCCGTGCTGATCTCGCGATAGCGAATCTCACGCACCGTCGCACCGTCACCCCGAGCAGCTAGGCGGTTCTCAACGAGCTGACGCAGGTTGGGCTTCTTGTTACCCACCATAATGTCATCGGAGCTAAAGTCGCGGATCATGCGACTGATGCGGCAGAACGCCGGCGTCACCACGATGTCATCGGCCAGCACATCGAGCAGCTCTTCCTCGGTATAGGGGCGCCACTCGCCACGTTCAT
>FR878704.1:17091-35298 GCA_000434535.1 Collinsella sp. CAG:166 | reverse complement strand
TATCCGCAGCTCCGAAGGAGCAGGATAAGGGGGTTTCCATGGTCGAGGACGTTCTGAAA
Source organism: Collinsella sp. CAG:166 (assembly GCA_000434535.1). Lineage (GTDB taxonomy): Bacteria > Actinomycetota > Coriobacteriia > Coriobacteriales > Coriobacteriaceae > Collinsella. The sequence continues at coordinate 35,239 of FR878704.1, read as the reverse complement.
ACTAAGTCCAGCACGGGCCCGGACAGACAACCGACTACAGGTCGATGTGCGATTCCTTGATCGGGAACGGCTCCGCGAAGTGGCAGGCGCAGCAGTGGCCCGGGGCAACTTCCTTAAACTCGGGAAGCTTCTCGGAGCAGATGCCCTGCGCGATCGGGCAGCGCGTGTGGAAACGGCAGCCGGTCGGCGGATCCAGCGGCGACGGCGGATCGCCGGCGAGGATGATGCGCTTGCGGGTCTTCTGGATATCCGGATCGGGCACCGGCACGGCAGACAGCAGCGACTGCGTGTACGGATGGTGAGGCTCGCTATAGAGCGTCTTCCAGTCCGAAACCTCGACCATCTTACCCAGATACATAACGGCAACGCGATCAGAAATGTGCTGTACAACGGAGAGGTCGTGAGCAATGAAGAGATAAGCAGTGCCGAACTTATCCTGAAGCTCCTTCAGCAGGTTCAAAACCTGGGCCTGAATGGAAACGTCAAGTGCAGAGACAGGCTCGTCGCAGATAATCAGCTTGGGCTTCAGCGCAAATGCGCGGGCAATGCCGACACGCTGACGCTGACCGCCGGAGAACTCATGAGGATAGCGGTTAATGTGCTCGGGGTTCAGTCCGACAACGTCGAGAAGCTCGCGGACACGCTCAATGCGCTCCTCCTTGGTGCCCACGCCGTGAATGGTCATGGGCTCGGAGACAATCTCGCCGATGGTCATACGAGGGTTGAGCGAAGCATAAGGATCCTGGAAGATAAACTGCATCTCGCGACGCATGTCCTTGATCTCATGCTTGCTCATCTCGGCAACATCTTTACCCTGGAAGAACACCTTACCGGCGGTCGGCTTGGTCAGGCGCATGATGGTGCGGCCCGTCGTGGACTTACCGCAACCAGACTCACCGACCAGACCAAAGGTCTCGCCCGGATAAATCTCGAACGAAATGTCATTCACTGCAGAGACGACACGCTTGGAGAAGCGCTTGGCGAACATGCCGGACTCAGCGGGGAACTCCTTAGAGAGGTGCTCGACCTTCAGCAGCGGAGTACGCTCGTTGGTATCTGCCATTACGCCTCGCCTCCCTTCTTGGAATCCTTGCGCGTACGGGACGTCTCAGGAGCGTTCTTGAGGAACTCGGGGTCACCGGAGTAGTGGCACGCAGAGTAATGACCAGACTCGGTGACAACGCGCTCGGGGCGCTGCTTGCGGCACTTGTCCGTCGCATAGGGGCAACGAGGAGAGAAGACGCAGCCCTCAGGCAGGTTCATGAGCGAAGGCGGGTTGCCGTGAATCGGCGTAAGCGGCTTCTTCTCTTCGATGGCCTGCTCCGGGATGGAGCGGATAAGGCCCCAGGTGTAGGGGTGGCGACTCTCGTAGAAGATTTCCTCAGCAGTACCGAACTCGACGGGACGGCCGGCGTACATAACCATGATCTTATCGGCCATATCGGCAACGACGCCCAGGTCATGGGTAATCATGATGATGGCGTTGCCGTTCTTCTCCTGCATTTCCTGCATGAGCTCGATAATCTGAGCCTGAATGGTAACGTCCAGAGCCGTCGTGGGCTCGTCGGCAATCAGGATATCGGGATCGCAGGCAAGAGCCATAGCGATCATGACACGCTGACGCATACCGCCGGAGAACTGGTGCGGATACTCATTGACGCGCTTCTCGGGCTCAGGAATGCCAACGAGGTCCAAAAGCTCGGTGGCGCGCTTGAGTGCCTCCTGCTTGGAGTAGCCACGGTGCAGACGAAGGCCCTCGCCCACCTGCTTGCCGATCTTATAGACCGGATTCAAGGAGGTCATAGGATCCTGGAAGATCATCGCGATATCGTTACCGCGAATGTGCTGCATCTCTTCTTCGGTCATCTCGAGGATAGAACGACCGCGATAGCGAACGTCGCCGCCCTCAATCTTTCCCGGAGGCATCGAGATGAGGCCCATAATGGTCATGGCGGTCACGGACTTACCGGAGCCGGACTCACCGACGACGCCCAGGGTCTCGCCGCGATCGAGCGTGTAGGAGACACCGTCGACAGCGCGAACGACGCCATCCTCGGTATGGAAATACATCTTAAGGTCATCGACCTCGAGCAGATGCTGGCCCTCGGGAACCGGCTGGTCCTTCAGGTCCACATAGTTCTTGTTCTTCTTCATCCTTATGCGTCCTTCATCTTGACGTCGAGGGCGTCGCGCAGACCGTCACCCAGCAGGGTGAAGGCGAGCACCGTCGAGAGAATTGCCAGACCGGGCATGATCATCATCCAGGGAGCAGTCAGAAGATACTGCTGACCGTCCTGAATCATGGAGCCCCACGAAGGCGTAGGCGGAATAACGCCCATGCCGAGGAAGGACAGAGCGGACTCGGTCAGAATGGCGCCACCAATGTTCATGGTCGCATAGACCACGATGGAGGCGACGGAGTTCGGGAAGATGTGACGCACGACGATACGAGCATCAGATGCACCCATCGCGCGCGCAGCGTCAACATAGTCGTTTTCCTTGACGGTCAAGATTGCAGAGCGGAAGACGCGCGCAATCGAAGGCCATCCGAGAATGCCGATGGCGATAAAGACGTTCTGAAGACCACGGCCGATAACGGCGATCATGGCGACGACGAACAGCACGTACGGGAACGCCAGGAAGATATCCGCGCAGCGCATGATGATCGTATCCCAGATGCCGCCGTAGAAACCGGCCAGAGCACCCATGACCAGACCAATCAGCGTGGAGATCGCAGTAGCCATAATACCGACGGAAAGCGAAACGCGTGCACCGTAGATAACGCGGACGAGAATGTCGCGACCAAGGGCGTCGGTGCCAAACGGGTGCTCTGCACACGGAGCCAGCAGCGACGTCTGGGCCATGGTGGTCGAGTCCGAAGCCGTCGGCGAACCGAGCCAGGGCTTAGCCCACAGATCTGCGGTCAGGGCAACCACAACGACGATGATGATCCAGCAGACACCGATAACGGCGAGCTTGTTCTTACGAAGACGCTTAAAAGCGTCGCCCCACAGCGTGCGGGACTTGGCGGGAGCAGATGCGGCCTTGGTGGCGGTAGCCTGCTCCTGAGACTGAGAATCAGTTTCCTGCATGAGACGTACCTCCCTTAGGCCTTATCCGACGGACCGCCAAGGCGGATGCGCGGGTCGAGGAATGCATAGCTAATGTCGACGAGCAGGTTGATCACCATGACGACGACAACGATGAGCGTAACGCCGCCCATAACGATGGGCCAGTCACGCATGCTAATGGCGCGATAGACCTCATAGCCGATACCGGGCCAGTTAAAGACCGTCTCGGTCAGGATGGCGCCCGAAAGCATGCCGCCAAAGTCGACACCAATATAGGTAACGACGGGGATGAGTGCATTCTTAAGCGCATGCTTGACGATGATCGCGCGATTGGAGAGACCCTTGGCCTTTGCCGTACGGATGTAATCCTGGTTCATGACGTCAAGCAGCTGCGAGCGCATAATGCGCGCAGCATAAGCGGTCGAAACCGAAGCCAGCGTAATGGTCGGAAGCACATAGTGCATCCAATCCTGATACTGAGAGCTGGAACCGCCGGCACCCGAGATCGGCATGGAGATTGCACCGCCCGTGGCGTCCTTGAGGATGACGCCAAAGAACAGCTGCAGCAACATACCGAGCCAGAAGGCCGGGACCGCAACGAGGATCGACGTGGTAAGCGTTACCAAAATATCCCAGAAGGAATACCGCTTTACCGCCGAAATGATACCCGCACCGATACCCATAATTGCCTCGAGCACGATGGCGCACGCGGCAAGTTTGACCGTATACGGATACTTCTGGGCAAAGATTTCCGTAACCGGCAGCTTGCGCTGATACGAATTGCCCAGATCGCCATGAAGCAGGCCGTTCATGTAATACAAGTAACGGTCCACGAGCGACGTTTGAACGGGATCGCCGTTCTCGTCAAGAATCGCGTTGCCGTCCTCGTCCGACTGGACTAGGTGATAGCGGACGCGAAGCTGAAGCTCCACCTCGGGGGACAGAGCCTTGTCTCCACCGATCAGCTTGATCGGATCTCCCGGCACGATATTCTGGAGGGCGAACAGAATCAGCGTAACGCCCAAAAACACCGGGATGAACTGAAGCACACGTTTAACGATGTACTTACCCATACCACTCCCCTATCTAGGGATTAACCTAAATGGGATGCCGATCGCCAGACCGGCATCCCAAAATTACCATCAGCCAGTTTACCCCAGGTTAGGGAGAACTGTATGTTTCCCATGAGGTCTACGTAAATACTTGACCCTCACGGAAGCTGCAAACTCTTAGGCGAGCTCAGCGGTACCCAGCTCGGCATGCTTCTGCGGATCGACATAGAGGTGCTTGATGCGATCGGAACCGACGATGGTGTGCGTGTAGAACATCACAGGGATGACCGGGCAGTCGGCAGCGACCATTGCGTCGGCCTCCTGCATCTTAGCGACGCGCTCCTTGTCGTCAACAATAGTACGAGCCTCGTCGACCTTGGCGTCGAACTCGGGGTTGCTGTAACCAGAGCGGTTGTCGCCACCGAGGGAGTCGGAGTGGAACAGCGGATACAGGAAGTTGTCCATAATCGGGTAGTCGGCAATCCAACCCAGACGACCGAACTGATAGTTAAAGTTCTGATACTGCTCGAGCAGGGCAGACCACTCAGGGGTATCGGAGACAGCGGTAACGCCAACCTTGGCGAGGTCGCCGATGATGGACTCCATGATCTCCTTGTGACCGCCGTCCTGGTTGTAGGAAAGGGTCACGCTAATGCCACGATCCCCGTTAGCGCCAGCGGGAGCAACCTTGTCGAGGTACTCGTTAGCCTTGTCGACATCGTAGGCGCAGAACTCCCATGCGCCCTCCTTGTAACCATCGATGCCCGGAGGAACAATGCCGTCGGCAGGGGTACGGGTACCCTTGAAGATGGTCTTGCAGATGGCCTCACGGTTGATGGCCAGGGAGATGCCCCTACGCAAGTCGGCGTTGTTGAACGGCTCGGCCGTAGTGTTGCAGGTCAGATAGTACGTGGAAGGCTCGGCGCCGAGCAGCATGCGCTCGCCGTCACCCATGGTGTAGCCGTCCTTGGACACGCCGCGATCCTTCTTGGCGGCATCGATCTGAGCAACGGGAACGTCGCAGACATCGAGGTTACCGGCCTGGAACTCCTTGTAAGCAGTCTCCATGTCCTTGATGACCTGGAAGTGGATGCCATCGATCTTGGCCTTGTCGCCATAGTAATCGTCGAACTTCTTGAGGTTGATCTCCTGACCATCCTCCCACTTGCCGTCCATCATGAACGGGCCGTTACCGACCGGTGCAAGATAGAAGCTCTTGACATCGGACTCGGCGCACTCGGGAACCGGGGCCAGAGCCGGGTGAGAGGCGACGAAGGGGAAGTCGGCGTAAGCGGAAGACAGCTTGACGACGAGGGTCTCATCGTCGGGGCAAGTAACACCGCTGAGCTCGGTAGCGTTACCGGCAAGCAGGTCGTCATAGCCCTCGACCATAGAAAGGTGATAGGAGACCTCGGAAGGGCCGTACTCGGTAGCGATGGCCGACTTGGTGTTGACCAGACGCTCCCAACCGAGCTTGAAGGACTTGGAGGTAACGTCGTCACCGTTGTGGAACTTGGCCTTCTTGATCTTGAAGGTGAACTCGGTGGCGTCGTCGTTGGCCTCAAAGGACTCGCAAGCCAGCGGAACGATCTCGCCCTTCTCGGCGTCATAAGAGGTCAGAGCATCAAAGAGCTGGTACTCGACCTGAGTGCCCTGGTCCTCCTGGACGTTATAGGGGTCGATGCAGACCGGGTTGTTGATGTAGAAGTTCAGCGTCGAACCGGACTCAGAACCGGAAGCGTCGCCGCCCTTCTTGCCGCATGCGGCAAGAAAAGCCATGGAGCTCGCAGCAAGGGTACCGCCGACAAAGGCGCGACGACCCATAACGGGCTGGTGGAACATAGAATCAGCCATGCCATCCTCCTTATGAGATAGGACAAAGTAAGTTCGGTCGGGCAACGTCAAGACAGCCCAATCGAACCATTCAAACGCGGTCCGCCGTTTTGGCTGGTTATACAAAGCGGACCAACGTATTGCAATACAGTAGCGCATTTTATGCACGATTTGGGGCTAATTCCGGTTAACGGTCGAGAATTTCTTTAGTTGGGCGAAGTATGTGGGGATATTTTGACTCTGTTACAAATATGTAAACAAAAAGGGTCCCGCACATGCGAGACCCATTGCAAACGTATATACGCCGATGCTTAGTAGCCCACGATGCCCTGCGGGAAGAAGAACATGCACAGGACGACGCACACGGCAAAAACAACGGCCATAATTACCGTCAGGCGATCGAGGTTCTGCTCCATGACGCCCGTGGCAGAGCTGGAGTTATACAGCGAGCTAGCGATCATATCCGAAACGCCGGTGCCCTTACCGGAATGCATCAGGACGAGAATCGTCAGCGCCACGGCAGAGACAGCCCAAACGACAAACAGAAGAATCTGGAACGGACCCATAGATAAGCTCCTTAATAGAACAATTCAAACCCCAGTACTGTACCACAATCCCCCGTTCTCCCCTACCTGCCACTCAAGGACGGGGCGGAAATGGCAGAAATACCAAAAAGGGGATTGTCCGATTGTGGACAACCCCCTTGCTAGAAAACGGTATTTGTTTTCTCTTAGGCCTCGGTGGCGAGCACGCGGCCCGTCATCTCGGCGGAAGGCTCCAGACCAGCCATGGTGAGCATAGTCGGGGCGATATCGGAAAGACGACCGTCCTCGATACCGGTGAGCTGTGCCTTCTCATCAACGATGATGAACGGCACGCGGTTGGTGGTGTGCGCCGTAAACGGATGCTTAGAACCGTCGGAAGCAACGTCAAACATGTGATCGGCGTTGCCGTGATCGGCGGTAATCAGTGCAAAGCCGCCCTTGGCGAGAATCGCCGGGACAACCTTGGACAGGGCATCGTCAACAGCCTCAACGGCCTTAACGGCAGCGTCGAAGACACCGGTGTGACCAACCATGTCGCAGTTCGCGAAGTTCACGATGTAGAAATCAGCGCGATCCTCGTTGATGGCGGCGACAAGCTTCTCGGTAACCTCGGGAGCGCTCATCTCGGGCTGCAAATCGTAGGTAGCGACCTTGGGGGAAGCGACGAGCACACGCTCCTCGCCCTCCTTGGGCTCCTCGATGCCACCGTTGAGGAAGAACGTCACGTGGGCGTACTTCTCGGTCTCGGCAGTGTGCAGCTGCTTCAGGCCATTGGCGGCGATGACGTCGGCCAGGACGTTCTCGGGGAACGTCTTGGGGAAGGCGACCTCGACGTCAAACGTCGGATCGTACTCGGTCATCGTCACAAAGTGCGAGAGCTTGATCTGCTCGCGCTCAAAGCCGTCGAACTCCTTGTCCGTGAACACGCGGGTCATCTGACGTGCGCGGTCGGGACGGAAGTTGAAGAAGATGGCCGCGTCGCCCTCGTGGATGCCCTCGTTGTGGGCAGCGAAGGGCTCGACGAACTCGTCGCCGCGCGGGTCCTTCTCGTAGTAGGCCTTGATACCGGCAACGGGGTCGACATCGGCATCGGACGCGTTGACCATGACGTCGTAGGCGCGCTGGATGCGCTCCCAACGGTTGTCGCGGTCCATCGCCCAATAACGACCCGAGACGGTGGCAACGCGAGCGTCGCAACCGGTCTCCTCGGAAATCTTGGCCAGGAAGGCGCAGAACTCGCTCATGTAGCCAGCGCCGGACTGCGGGTCGACGTCGCGGCCGTCCATGAAGGCGTGGACGCGAACGGTCTTGACGCCATGCTGGGCAGCCATCTTGACCAGAGCCTCGACGTGGTTCATGTGGGAGTGAACGCCGCCAGGGCTCATAAGGCCCATGAGGTGAAGGGTCTTGCCGTCAGCCTTGACGTCGTCCATAGCCTTGACGAAAACCTCGTTCTTGGCGATGGAGCCGTCCTTGATGGCATTGTTGATGCGCGAAAGCTCCTGGAACACGATGCGGCCGGCACCGATGTTGAGGTGGCCCACCTCGGAGTTACCCATCTGGCCGTCGGGAAGGCCCACGTCCTCGCCCGAAGCGCCGAGCGTGGTGTGGGGGTACTTCTCGTACAGGCTGTCAAGGAAGGGCGTCTTGGCGGCGGCGACGGCGTTCTCGCCATCGGCCGGAGCCAGGCCGCAGCCGTCCATGATAATCAGGAGTGCAGGAAGATGACGCTGTGCCATATGTCCTACTCGCCTGCCTTGACGACCATAGAGGCGAAGTCGGCAGCCTTGAGCGAAGCGCCGCCCACGAGGGCGCCGTCAACGTCGGGCTTGGCGACGAGCTCGGCGATGTTACCGGGCTTGGCGGAACCACCGTAGAGAACGCGGATGCCGTTGGCGAGCTCCTCGCCGAACATCTCCTTGAGGGTCTCACGGATAGCGCCGCAGACCTCCTGAGCGTCCTCGGCGGTAGCGGTCTTGCCGGTGCCGATGGCCCAGATGGGCTCATAGGCGACGACGACCTGCTTGGGGCAGGTGATCTCAAGACCAGCAAGGCCAGCCTTGACCTGGTTCACGACGTGCTCGACATAGGTGCCTGCCTCGCGGACCTCGAGGGACTCGCCGCAGCAGAAGACGGGAACAAGGCCGGCGGCAACGAGAGCCTTGGCCTTCTTGTTCTGGTCCTCGTCGGTCTCGTGGAAGTAGTCGCGACGCTCGGAGTGACCGATGATGCAGTAGGTGCAGCCAGCGGACTTGAGCATGTCGCAAGAGGACTCACCGGTGAAGGCACCCTTGGCCTCCCAGTACACGTTCTGTGCACCGAGGGCGATGGGGGCAGCCTGAATGCGGTCATGAACCGTGGTGATGTCGATGGTCGGAGGGCAGACGAGTACCTCGACGCCAGCCGGAACCTCGGGCAGAGCCTGAGCCAGCTCGTCGGCGAGCTTGGCAGCCTCGGCGACGTCGTTGTTCATCTTCCAGTTACCAGCGATAAGAAGGGTGCGATTAGGCATCGAGAAGCGCCTCCACTCCGGGCAGGGCCTTACCCTCGACGAGCTCCATGGAAGCGCCACCACCGGTGGAGATCCAGCTCATCTTGTCGGCCAGGTTGAACTTGTTGACAGCTGCGACAGAGTCGCCACCGCCGATGATCGAGGTGCAGTCGGCCTCGGCGACAGCCTCGGCGATAGCCTGGGTGCCGTGAGCGAAGTTGTCGAACTCGAAGACGCCCATGGGACCATTCCAGAACACAGTCTTGGCGCCCTTGACGGCCTCGGCGTAAAGCTCCTCGGTCTTGGGGCCGATGTCCATACCCTCACGATCGTCGGGGATAGCGTCGGAAGCGACAACCTCGGGGACAGCGTCCTCGCCAAAGTGATCGGCAACGCGGTTGTCGATGGGGAGCAGGATCTTGACGCCCTTCTCCTCGGCCTTCTTGAGCATCTCGCCGGCGCGCTCGACCCAGTCCTCTTCCTTGAGGGACTGACCAACGGACAGGCCCTGAGCCAGGAAGAAGGTGTAGGCCATGCCGCCACCGATAATCAGGGTGTCAGCGGAGTCGATGAGGTGATCGAGAACGCCGATCTTGGAGGAAACCTTGGAACCGCCGACGATAGCGACGAAGGGGCGCTCGGGCTCGGCGAAAATGCCGGTCAGCGTGTCGACCTCCTTCTCGAGCAGGAAGCCAGCGACGGCAGGCAGGTAAGCGGCGGGGCCCACGACGGAACCCTGGGCGCGGTGAGCGGTACCGAAGGCATCGAGAACGAAGACGTCACCATAGGAAGCGAGCTTCTTGGCGATCTCGGGATCGTTCTTCTTCTCACGCTTGTCAAAACGGACGTTCTCGAGAACGAGGACCTTGCCCGGCTCGACGGCGGCGACAGCCTCAGCAGCCTTCTCGCCGTAGGTGTCGGCGACAAAGGCGACGTCGAGACCAGAAAGCTCAGCGAGCTTCTTGGCGACGGGCTCGAGGGACAGCTCGGGCTGGAAGCCGGTGCCATCGGGACGGCCGAGGTGGCTCATGAGGATGACGCGAGCATTGTGCTCAACGAGATAGTTGATGGTGGGCAGGGCAGCCTTGATACGGGTGGTGTCGCCAACGACGCCATCCTTGATAGGCACGTTAAAGTCAACGCGGACGAGAACGCGCTTGCCGTCGACATCGATGTCGCGGACGGTCTTCTTGGTAAAGGCCATGTTTGCTTCTACCTTTCGTACGTGTCTGCCTCCCATTACGGCAGACGATTTCTTATAAAAAGGGCGCGACCCTAGGGTGTAAGCCCTATAAGGCCGCGCCCTTCTTTAGACGCTCAACGAGCTATTCGCTAAAAGCTAAATTAAGCAACGAACTTCTCGAAGTACTTGATGGTGCGGACCATCTGAGAGGTGTAGGAGTTCTCGTTGTCGTACCAAGAGGTGACCTGAACGAGGGTCTGGCCGTTGCCGAGGTCAGAGCACATGGTCTGAGTGGCGTCGAAGATGGAGCCGTGGGTCTCGCCGATGATGTCGGTGGAGACGATGTCATCCTCGTTGTAACCGAAGGTCTCGGAGATGGTGGCAGCGTAGGCCTTCATAGCAGCGTTGACCTCGTCGACGGTGACCTTCTTGTCAACGACAGCGTAGAGGTTGGTGATGGAGCCGGTCGGCGTCGGGACGCGCTGGGCGGCACCGATGAGCTTACCGTTGAGCTCGGGGAGAACCAGGCCGATAGCCTTGGCAGCACCGGTGGTGTTGGGGACGATGTTGACGGCGCAGGCGCGGCTACGACGCTTGTTGCCCTTGCGCTGCGGGCCGTCGAGCGGCATCTGGTCGCCAGTCCAGGCGTGAATGGTGGTCATGATGCCGGACACGATGGGAGCGAAGTCGTTCAGACCCTTGGCCATCGGGGCGAGGCAGTTGGTGGTGCAGGAAGCAGCGGAGATGATGTTGTCCTCAGCGGTCAGCGTCTCATGGTTGACGTTGTACACGATGGTGGGCAGATCGCTGCCAGCCGGAGCGGAGATGACGACCTTCTTGGCGCCAGCGTTGATGTGGGCCTGAGCCTTAGCCTTGCTGGTGTAGAAGCCGGTGCACTCGAGAACGACGTCGACGTCGAGGTCGCCCCAAGGCAGGTTGTTGGCGTCGGCCTCCTTGTAGATCTTGATCTCCTTGCCGTCAACGGTGATGGAATCCTCGCCAGCAACGACCTCGTGATCGCGAGCATAGTTGCCCTGCGTGGAGTCGTACTTCAGCAGGTAAGCGAGCATATCGGGAGAGGTGAGGTCGTTGATAGCGACGATCTCGGAGCCCTCATGACCGAACATCTGACGGAAAGCCAGACGACCGATGCGACCGAAGCCGTTAATAGCAACCTTTACTGCCATTGTGTCTCCTTTCGTAAGGCCCCCGCGAGCTACAGCGCCCGCCGTTGAGGCCCACAAACTAACCACTCGCCTAATATACCTTTTTTTTGACTTGAATTTCACGAGAATGCTCGAAATTGAAAATCAAATTTACGTTAAAACGTTTTAAAGACTAAAATAGCAGCTAAATCCGTATATAGGTCGATACTTCAAACTACCTGTTTGCTTCAATGAGCTTTTCAAGCCGTAAAACACGATGGTAGAGGGCCGACTTCGACAAGGGAGGGTCAGCCATCTCCCCTAAATCACGCAGCGAAAGATCGGGATAGCGCTCGCGCAGGTCGCAAAAGACCGCCAAGGCATCCGGAAGCGCATCGCGAAGGCCTCGCTGCTCGAGCTCATCGATAAGCGCAAGCTGATGCTGGGCGGCACCCGCACTTCTGGTCTGGTTGGCGAGCTCGGCGTTCACGCGACGGTTCACATCGTTCTTAACCAACTTGACCGCGCGCGCCTCCTCAATCTCGGCAACGCTGCGCTTGGCGCCAATCAGCTTTAATAGATGCTCGATTTCCTCGGCGCTCTTAATGTACACGGCATATGACCCCCGCCGTGCATTAACACGAGCATGGACCCCAATCTGCTCCAACAGATCGCAAAGCCCCTTGGCATATTGCTCGCCCTGCACAGCGATCTCCAAATGAAAATCGCCGCGTGGATCGGCCACGAAGCCGCCGGCGATGAGCGCGCCGCGGATATAGGCAAGCCTGCAGCAGGGACGGGCAACGATATGTCGGGGCACGCCGGCGACAAGTCCTCCCCTGCGGTCGAGGATGCCCAGCAGCACCAGAGCCTTATCCAGGTCTGGCTGATCAGGCAAGGTGATGAGGTAGTTTCGAACCTTATGCAATACAGATTTACGAACGGTGAATTCCGTTTTGAGCTTAAGGATGCGATGCGTCAGTGTGATCATCGTGCGCGCGACGGCGCCCGTCTCGGTCGCGACCGTCAAACGATACCGCCCGGAGCCGGCCAGCGAAAGTGTACCGCTCACACGCGTTAGGGCGGCAAGCGTCGACAAATCGCAGTATTCACATTCGGGTTCGCAGCGCGCGAGTTCGTCACGCACCTCGGCGGTAAACGACATGCAGGCCTATGCTTTCGTGTTGGCGCGCGACAGGTCGCGGTGGGAAATGCTCACGTGATATTGGGCGCCTTCCAAATAACGTGCCGTGGCCTCGGCGATGGCAACGCTGCGGTGTTGACCGCCCGTGCAGCCGATGGCAATAGAAAGCTGTGGCTTGCCCTCCGCGATATAGCCCGGCATCACCGTATCGAGCAGCTGCGTCCAAGCTTTCCAGAACTCCTGGGTCTTGGGATGGTCCAGAACAAAGTCGGAGACCTTCTTATCGAGACCGGTCATGGTGCGCATCTCGGGATCGTAGAACGGATTGGGCAGGAAGCGAACGTCGATCATAATGTCCGCCTCAACGGGCATACCGTGCTTAAAGCCAAACGAGAACACGTGAACGTCCATGAGCTGCTGGTCGGACAACTCGGAGAACGCCATGCGCAATTTGTTGCGCAGGGCAGAGGTACGCAGGCGGCTCGTGTCGATGATCATATCGGCTCGATCGCGCACCCCCTGCAGCTGCAGGCGCTCGCGCTGAATGGCATCGGCCGTAGTCTCCCCCGGCTTAGCAATGGGATGACGGCGGCGATTTTCGCTGTAGCGACGAATCAGCACCTCGTCAGAAGCCTCCAGGAACACGATGTCGCAGCTCATCTCGCGCTCCTCGAGCGCGGCGACCGCATCGAGCAGCTCGTCAAACAGTCCCTGGCTACGCAAATCGCAGGTGACGGCGAGATGCCTGCCCACGCCCGTATTGATGCCGACGAGCTCGGCAAGCTGGGCGATGAGACGCGGAGGCAGGTTATCGATGCAAAAATAGCCCATGTCCTCGAACACGTGCATGGCCTGTGTGCGGCCTGATCCGGACATTCCGGTGATGATGACGATATCGGGGATGCGCTCCGAGCGCTCCGCCGCATCCATGGCATCTCCCTTTTGCATGTGCTGCCTCCCGAAAACAAGCGCGGGACCCAGCAACCCGGATCCCGCGCGGTCAATTGCCTATATTGAGTATAGCGCCCAGAGCGGATACGAGGCCTGTCTTACGCCTCAAGCGCCGCCTTGAACCAACTCGTAATACTCGTGGGGTGCGTGATGGCGGTGCCGACGACAACGGCCCAGGCGCCAGCATCGATCGCGGCGCGAGCCTCCTCGGGCGTATGCACGCGACCCTCGCAAATGATGGGAAGGCCGGGGAATTCCTCAGTCGCCTGACGCAGGAGCGGCAGGTCGGGGCCATCGGCCATGGTGCAGTCGATGGCGGCGACGCCATGAGAAAGCGTGGTGGATACCAGGTCAAAGCCCATATCAACAGCACGGCGAATATCCTCGATGGTGGCACAATCCGCCATCAGGAGCACACCCTCCTCGTGCAGCGGGCGGAAGGTATCCTCGACCGTCTTGCCATCGGGGCGCGGACGATCGGTGGCGTCGATCGCCACGATATCGGCACCGGCAGCAACGCAGGCGCGAGCGTGACGCAGCGTCGGCGTGATGTAAACGCCCTCGTGCCCATCCTTCCACAGGCCGATGACGGGAACCTCACAGCGACCCTTAATGGCGGCAATGTCGGCAAGGCCCTGGCAGCGAATGGCGGCAGCGCCGCCGAGCTCGCAAGCGCGAGACATTTGCGCCATGGTCTCGGGCGTACGAAGCGGCTCGCCCATATACGCCTGAACGCTCACGACGAGCTTGCCCTTCAGGGACTGGATCAAAGGATCAACGGTCATGTTCGACTCAACCTTTCTCAAAACAGCCTTCTGAGACACCGCACCTTGACGTTCAAACCGTCGCTCGCGTACCGAAGTACGCTTCGCTCCTCTTTCACGTCAATCTGCGGCACCTCAGAAGGCGCACTTGGTAGCTATGTTTATTTCAACGACGCAAGAAGGTGTTCGGCGGCACCGATGAGCGGAGCATCGCCCTCAAGAGAACCGATGAGGATCGGCGTGTCCTGAAGCGGATCGAGCGCCTGGCTGGCATAGCCCTCGTGCACCGAATCCTTCCACGTCTGCGAACGCCAATCGGGACCTTGGTGAATCACGCCGCCCGAAAGCACGATGACCTCAGGGTCCAGGATGTTAGCGAGCGAGCCCAAGCTGGCGCCCAGCGCAAAGCCGGCGTCATGGATGACCTCGGTCGCCTTTGCGTCGCCCGCACGGCACAGGTCGTTCACATCGCGACCGACCGAAGGACGGCTGGGGTCGACGCGGCCAAAACGCTCATCGTACATTCGACCAATGGATGTGCCCGAAGCAACCGACTCCAGATGGCCGGAACGCCCGCAGGCGCACGGAATGCCGGCGGCAGCCGAGCACTCGATGTGGCCCATATGGCCAGCAGCACCATGGAAGCCCTGCATCACGCGGCCGTTCTCGACATATGCGCCGCCGATGCCCGTACCGATGCCAAGACACAAGACGGAGAACTTGCCCTTGCCGACGCCCCAGTGGGCCTCGCCCAGAGCATGAGCCTGCACGTCGCCTACGACGGCAACGGGAAGACCGAGGTCCTCGCGCAGACGCGGCCCCAACTGAACGCCGGACCAGCCGGGCATGATCTCGTTGGCATACGCGATGGCGCCCGTCTTGGGATCGACGACGCCGGCGGCACCGATACCGACGCCAAGGACCTCGACATCGGGATTCGCCTCGAGAGCAGCCTTGATGGACGCCTCGATACGCTGGAAGACGGCCTCGCCGCCCTCCTGGGCCTCGGTAGGAACCTCGGCCTCAAAAACGGGATGGGGCACGCTGCCGTCAGCCGGGTACTCCATGATGGCAGTCGCGATCTTAGTTCCGCCGATATCGACAGAGCAGACGTACTTGTTCTCCATGTCGCTCTCCTTAGGAGATAAAAACAACTACAGGAAATGAAGGCGGTGTTATCGCCGCAACTCAGTAAAGGTTTCCCAGGTGCCCGAGGTTGGGGTGAAAGTGGTCGGGCGTTGACCTAATGGGTCACGCCCGACCACTTGAGCCCCAAGATCGGGTGCCTGGGGAAGCTTTACAGGAGACCGTTGTCCTGGAGGACCTTCTTAATCGCCTCGACGTTCTCGCCGGTCATGGCCTTCACCGGGCGCGGCATGGTCGGGCTGTCGAAGATACCCATGAGGTTCATAGCGGTCTTGAAGGCGCCGACGCCACCGGCATAGCCCTGGACGCCCGAGGTGACATCCCAGATGTGCGAAATCTCGTTGAGGCGATCCTGCTCGGCCTTGACGGTAGCCCAGTCACCAGCCTGAGCGGCCTTCCACTGACGCACGTAGCCCTCGGGCTCAACGTTGGCGAGACCCGGGACGGAACCGTCGGCGCCACCGAGGTAGGCGCCGTCGACAACAACCTCGTGACCGGTGAGAATGCTCATCGGATGGCCGTTCTTCTCGTTCTCCTGGACGAGGTAGCGGAACGAAATGTCATCACCCGAGGAATCCTTGACGCCGGCCAGGACGCCCTCGGCGCCGAGCTTGGCAAGGAGCTTCCAGGGGAGCTTGGTGTGGACGCACACGGGGATGTCGTAGGCGAAGATGGGCAGGTCGAGTTCCTCATGCAGGATGCGGAAGTGCTCCTCGACCTCGGTCATGCCCTGCAGGGCATAGAACGGGCAGGTGGCGACAAGCGCATCGGCGCCCAGCTCCTGAGCGACCTTGCCGTGCTCGATCATGCGCTCGGTCTCGGTGTCGATGATGCCGACCAGAACAGGCACGCGGTGATCGACGATACGGACGGCCTCGGCGATGATCTGACGACGACGCTCGTCGGTGGAGAAGACGACCTCGCCGGAGGAGCCCAGGAAGAACAGGCCATCGACGCCGGCATCGATCATGCGGTTGATGCTGCGCTCAAAGGAGGCAACG
This sequence comes from Collinsella sp. CAG:166, assembly GCA_000434535.1. Taxonomy (GTDB): domain Bacteria; phylum Actinomycetota; class Coriobacteriia; order Coriobacteriales; family Coriobacteriaceae; genus Collinsella. Next base: position 18,913 of record FR878704.1, on the reverse strand, counting down.
TCGAGCTGGTGGTCTTCGGTATCGGGAACAACGACGGGAGGGATAACGCCGGTGAATTTCTGAGTTGCCACAAGAATCTCCTTAGTTGTCTGGCGGGCGACCCTATGCCACCCACTCTTGTTGGCAGTGTCCAGGCCGTCTAGGCCAAAGAACACGGGTAGAACGTTTGGTTAAAGAAGTCGACGACTTCGTTTTCGAACGCATTGATGCGCTCGTGAGCGTATTTGGCATAGATGATATGCCTCCGGTCACACTCAAGACCGTTGAACACGGCAAACTGGCCCTTGGGATCGCTCACGGCATCCATAAGCGATGTGCCCATGAGCACCGATCCGCGCACCCGAGACGACAGAGCCTCGAGACCACCGGGAATTGGATTGGCAACCGCCGTGCAGGCAAGGCCCCGCTCGTCCAGAGCAGAAACCGCCAGCGCGACTCCGCCGCCAAGGCCCTCGCCCCATGCAAAGATGCGGTCGGGGTCCATGCCATCAAGATTGCGCGCCACCTTCGCCAGCGCGCAACCCCAACGGACGCGCTCGACAAAAGCGGGCGAAGAAATCCCCCGCCGCAGGTCGTCCGCACCAGCAACATCGTCATCCAGCGCGAGGACGGCATACCCCATGGCGGCAAATCTCGTCATGTGATGCCAGCCGCGCACAGGCCGATCGATGTCGTGGAACATCAGGCACAGCGGCACGCGCTCAGATACTCGGGCACGACCGACAGGCTCGATCAAACGAGCGTGAATCGCATCGTCACCGAGCTCAAAGGAAACCTCCGAGTAACGGGCGCAGGGGTTAACAAAATCAATCGCCGTAATGGCCAGGCCTTGAATCTCAAGATTCGAAGCGCATGTCTCTAAATCAGAAACATCTGCTTGGACATCACCGCGCCAGTCCCGATATTCTGCGAGCCTTGACGAAACCGTTCCAGGAATTCCCACGAGCCCGGGGACAATCAGCTCATTGACATTGCTCTCGCACTTAGACATGAGCCTCCCCTCCCTTGCAGAAAAAAGGAATGATCAGATCGTCAAAATCCTGAATCTCCTCGTGGCCAAAGCCTTCAAAGAACTCATGACGCTTTTCACAGGTCAGGTTGTTATAGACCGCAAACTGCGTCGCTGGCGGACAGACAATATCGGCTGTGCCTGTGCCAAACAGCACAGGGCATTTGACCATGGGGGCAAAGTTCTTGGAATCGAAGTACGCCAGCTTGGCATAGGCTTCGTCAATACGAGTCGAGTCCTCGTCAAACCAGCGAGACCAATAGCGCAGGCCCTCGTAGGCAATGTCGTCGGCATCCAAATCCCAGACCAGGCGGAAATCTGACAGGAAGGGATAGAGGATGGCGGCGCGATTGATAAGCTCGCTGTTAAGTGCGCAGGTCGCAATGCCCAAACCGCCGCCCTGCGACGCGCCGTTCACAAACACACGGGCAAGATCGATGCCCTCGAGCTCGCGAGCGATGCGGCACAGGATGCGAATATCTTGGTGCAAGCGGACATAGTAGAGGTTGGCCGGGTCGCCGTCGATACCGGCGACGATATGGCCCGCAACCGTTGTGCCCTCAAATCCGCCAATGTCCTCGGAGGGGCCACCCTGGCCAGGACAATCGAGAGCGATGAGTGCCATGCCCATGCCCGCAAACGACGCCTGCTCGAACCAGCTGCGGCTTGCACCCGGATAGCCGTGGAACTGTAGCACCAGCGGCACGGGCTCGTCCGAAACCGGCTGGAGACACTTGGCATGCAGGCGTGCACCGCACATGCCGGTATACCAGAGGTCGAAAAACCGACAGGTCGCGGAATCCGCAACCGAAG
>FR878704.1:6230-17063 GCA_000434535.1 Collinsella sp. CAG:166 | reverse complement strand
CCGAAGCCGCCTCAATCGCATAGTCGAGCTCGACGGCGTCGGCCTCGGCCATGCGGTCCTTCCAAAAGAGATCGAAATCCGATGGACGGGGCATAGCGCCTCGATATTCACCAAATTGCTGTTGTAGCTCCTGAGCACTTGGCATGGCTCGTGAACCCAACCTTTCGAAATCGCAACGGAGGTGCGCCCGGCAAGGGAACCGGGCGCACNNNNCGGCAAGGGAACCGGGCGCACGGGAGGGAAAGCGAGGCTACTCGCCGAGCTTGGGATGCAGCAGCGACGGCGCAGCGCCGAGCAGCATTTTGGTGTAGGGGTCCTGAGGGTGCTGGAAGACCTGCTTGGCCTCGCCCTGCTCGACGATCTTGCCGCCATTCATAACGATGATGTCGTCAGAGATATAGCGGACCGTCTGGATGTCATGGCTGATGAACACCATGGCCAGGCCGAGCTCCTTCTTAAGGTCGGTCAGCAGGTTCAGAATCTGCGCGCGGACCGAAACGTCCAGAGCCGAGGTGGGCTCGTCGGCGATGATGGCATCGGGGTTCAGCGACAGGGCGCGCGCAATTGCGACGCGCTGGCGCTGGCCGCCCGAAAGCTGGCCGGGAAGAACCTCGGCGGCGGAGCTGGGCAGACCGGTGAGCTCCAAGAGCTCCTTGACGCGCTTCTCCTGCTCGGCCTCGGTACCCAGGTTGTGGACGCGCATGGGGTCGAGCAGTTGCTCGCGAACGACCATGCGGGGATTGAGCGCCGTGGCCGGGTTCTGGAACACGACCGAGATGACGCGACCCATGTGGCGACGGTCCTCGGCGGTACGTTTGGTAACGTCCTTGCCCTTAAAGTAGACCTTGCCGCTCGTGGGGGCCTGCAGGCCGCACATGACGTTGGCGGTGGTGGACTTTCCGCAACCGGACTCGCCGACGATGCCGATGGTCTGTCCGGGCATGAGCTTAATCGTTACACCCTGGACGGCGTGAACCAGGTTGGGGTGCAGAATCGAGCCGGTACGGGTCCTAAAGGTGACGTGGACGTCATCAAGGAAGATGATCGGCTCGACGCCGTTGACTGCGGTCTCGCTCATCTACATCACCTCCGCGTGAGGGGTCAAACCATTTGCCTTGAGCACCTCGTCGGGGAGCTCGGAATAGAAGTGCTCGGTGCCGGGCACGCGCTTGAAGACCGGACGGGTGTCCAGGCCAATGCGCGGATGGCTCGAGCGGGGTGCGAAGCGATCGCCCTTGGGGAAATCGCGCGGGCTCGGAACGGCGCCGGGCACCTGGTGCAGGCGGCCCGAACCGCTCTCGATGGACAGGACGGAACCCAGAAGGCCGCGGGTGTACTCGTGAATCGGGTTGGTGAGCAGCTCCTTGGTGGGCGCCTGCTCGATAACCTGGCCGGCGTACATAACCGTGATGTTATGAGCGACCTCGGCGACCAGTGCCAGGTCGTGCGAAACGAAGATCATGGCAAAGCCGAGCTTGGCCTGAAGATCGTTAAGCAGCTTGATGACCTGCTTCTGAACGGTAACGTCCAGAGCGGTCGTGGGCTCGTCGCAGATGACCAGTTTGGGGTCGCGGGTAAGGGCCATAGCGATCAGAACGCGCTGACGCTGACCACCGGAAAGCTCATGCGGATAGCTCTCGAGCGTACGCTTGGGGTCGAGGCCCACGAGCTCCAGGAGCTCCTCGGCGCTACGGGTACCGCCGCGCTTGGTGAGCTGCTTCATCTGGGCGGAAATGAGCATGGAGGGGTTGAGCGAGGACAGGGCGTCCTGATAGACCATGGCGATATCGGTACCGCGCAGGCCGAACCACTCCTTCTTGCTCATCTTGAGCAGGTCGCGGCCCTCCCAGAGAACCTCACCGGAAAGATGCTCGTCATCGTCGGTCAGGCCCATGATGGCCAGCGTGGTGATGGACTTACCGCAGCCGGACTCACCGACCAGGCCCATGGTCTGGCCAGGACGGACATCAAAGTTGACATGATCGACGACGTTGATATCACCGTGGTGCTCAAACTGGATGCAGAAATCACGGACCGAAAGGATCGGCTCAACGGACTCATCGGGCACATGGCGGTCGTTACGCTTGAGCTCGACATCGCGCAGGGCGCCAAGACGGGCGGACAGGGACTGAGCCTGCTCCTTGTAAGCGCGAACAGGGTCGGAGACCAGCAGGTCGGCCTCGCGGCGCTTGGAGGAATCGGTCGGATCCAGGGCGGCGGAGGGAGCAGCGGCCATGGCGTCGGTAATGCCCTCGGAGAGGATGTTGAGCGCCAGGCAGGTGATCATGATAGCCAGACCCGGGAACAGCGCCTGCCACCAACGGCCAGCGAGCACGCCACCGCGGGCGTCGGCGAGGATGTTGCCCCAGGTAGCGGTGGGCTCCTGGATACCAGCGCCGATAAAGGTCAGCGAGGCCTCGAAGATGATGGCGTCGGCGACCAGGGTAACGGTGAAGACCATGATCGGGGCGATGCAGTTACGCAGAACATGCTTGATCAAAATCCACGGAGCCTTGGCGCCGGAAACGATGACCGCGCGGACATAGTCCTCGCCGTACTCGGACACGATGTTGGCGCGCACGATACGGGCAATCTGCGGAGTGTACATAAAGCCAATGGCGAAGATGATCGACGGCACGGAATTGCCCAGGATGGAGACGAAGACGGCAGCGAGGGCGATGCCCGGGATGGACATGATGATGTCCAGGATGCGCATGATCGCCTCGGAAACGGACTTGCGCGAAACCGCCGCGAGGGCGCCCACGACCGAGCCGCAGACCAGAGCCATGGCAGTAGCACCGAAGCCGATGATCAGCGAGTAACGGCCACCGTAAAGCATACGCGACAGGATGTCGCGGCCCTTATCGTCGGTACCGAAGATAAATCCATTGCCGGGAGCCTGGCGAGCAGTGAAAATCTCGACCGGGCTATAGGGGGCAAGAAGGGGCGCCAGAATCGCGGTCAGGGCGACCAACACCAGCACGACGGCGGCAATCTTAGAAGACAGCGTCATCTTCTTCCAGCCACCGAGCTTGAGCCCCTTGGAGGCAGCCTTCTCGAGCTGCTCGGTTTGCTTCTCTCGAATCTTTACCATAATCTACACCGTCCTGATGCGCGGGTTGATGAGCAGGTAGAGCATGTCAACCACGATGTTGATGATGATGAAGGCAAGAGCAACGACGATGACGACGCCCTGAACCAGGTTCGCCTCGTTGCCCTGAACGCCCTGCAGAATCGCAGTACCCATGCCGGGGAGGTTGAAGATGACCTCGATGACGACGGCGCCGCCCATAAGGTAACCGATCTTAAGACCGAGGGTGGTGACCGGGGTGATCAGCGCGTTGCGCAAAACGTTGATGCCGACGACGACCTTCTCGGGAACGCCGGCGCCACGGGCCATGCGGACGTAGTCCTTGTCGAGCTCCTCAACCATGGCGGTACGCACGATACGAGTCATCTGGCCCGTCAGCGGGAATGCCAGAGCGATAGCGGGCATGATCATACGTCCCAGATAGCCAGCCGGGTTGGTGGTGAAGTGAGGCAGAGCACCGGATGCCGGGAGCACCTTAAGGTAGGAAGAGAACAGCAGAATCAACAGAACGGCAAGCCAGAACGACGGGGTTGCCAAGCCGGCGATGGAAAAGACGCGGATCACTTGGTCCGGCCATTTATCGCGATACAGTGCCGCGATGACGCCGAGCAAAAACGAGACGACCGCGCCGATGGCAAGACCGATGAAGGTCAGCTGCATCGTGACGGGCAGGGCCGTGGAGATGCGCTTGGCAACGGAGTTGCGAGCAGCACCATAGGTGCCCATGTCACCATGGATCAGATCGCCCATGTAGCGCACGTAGCGCACGGGCCAGGGGTCGTCCAGACCATACTTCTCATGGTACTCGGCAACCGCCTCGGGCGAGGCACCGTCACCCAACGCCGTATAAGCGGGGTCGGTCTTGGAGAACGACATAAGGAAGAACACCAGGACGGTGACGCCCAATGCCATGATCGGCAGCGCCACGAGACGCCTTCCAATCAAACGTAGAAAGTTGTTCACGTTCTCTCCCCTTTCTTTTGTCGGTAGGACCAACTGGTATATGAGTATGGATACTCATTACAAGACCCGAGCGACATCGAGGCCGCCCGGGTCTTTGTTTCAACTATGAGGACGTTGCCTTACGACCGACGCCCCACATATGACTCAAACGAGTCTTAGGCCTTGACGGTCGCGACGCCCCTGAAGGACATGCTCGTCGTGCCGATGCCCTTGAAGCCATCGAGGGCCTCGCCGTTGGGCGCGGTAGACGGATCGTCCCAGGAAGCGGAGACGGTCTTGACGTGGACAACGGGGTACAGAACAGCGTTGTCGGCGATGATGTCGAAGCACTCGTTCCACTTCTTCTGCTGCTCGTCGCCCTCGGCGGCAAGAGCCTCGTCCATGAGACCGTGGAGCTTCTCCCACTCAGCGGACTCCTTCCACGGGCAACGGGTCTGCATCCAGACGTTGTCGCCGTACCACCAGTTGAGCAGCAGGTCGGGGTCAGCGCCGAAGCAGGACGGATCGCCAGGGGCAAGGAGGATATCGTAGGCCTCGCCGCCGTCGATGGCAGCGTAGGTGGCCGGCGAGGTATCGGTCTGGATGGTCACCTCGAAGCCGAGAGCGTCGAGGTCGTTCTTGACCTGGGCGGCCATGCCCTTAATCTGCTCGTTGTCGGTGGTGCGCAGGGTGATGGCACCCGGGGTGATGCCGGACTCCTCGATGAGCTTCTTGGCCTTCTTGGCGTCGGTCTTGTACACCGTGGAAGCCTCATGATAGTTGGTGAAGCTCTTGGGCAGGTAGCAGCTGGCAGCGGTGGCAAGGCCGGCGAAGGTGTTGGTGATCATCTTCTCGGTGTCGAGCGCGTACATGACGGCCTGACGGACCTTGACGTTGTTCCAAGGCTCCTTGGCGACGTTGAACATGATGAAGCGGGTGCCGAAGCCCTGGACGTTGTCGATCTTGCAGCCAGCGCTCTCGAGCTGGTCGACGGCGTCAGCGGTAACGAGCTCCATAACGAGCGTGGAGCCCTCCTGCTGAGCGGTAACGCGAGCGGTGGGGTCGGTCAGGATGCTGTACTGGATCTTCTTATCCTCGGCAGCGTACTCACCGTTGTACTCGGGGTTGGGAACCAGGGTGATCTCGGTATCGGAGATAGAGTCGTACATCCAGGGGCCGGAGCCGATCGGCTGCTTGGCGCGATCCTCCTCGGTCTGGGTGGCCGGGGTAACGCGGACGATGGCCAGACGATCCTTGAGCAGGGAGAAGTTGGGGACCTTGGTCTTGACCGTCACGGTGCTGGCGTCCTTGGCCTCGATGGACTCGAAGGGCTGGAAGAACGGAGCATAGGTAGCGGAAGCGGCGCAAGCGGTGTAGGAGGCAACGACATCGTCAGCGGTGACCTCGGTGCCATCGGAGAACTTGGCGCCCTTGCGGATGGTGACCTCGAAAGTGGTGTCGTCCACAGACTTGGGATCGTCGGTGGCGAGCTCGTTGAAGGTGCTGTAGTCGTGGTAATCGATGCCGTAGAGGCCCTCGACGACGTGCCAGTTAGCACCCAGGCCCACAGCGGAGCCGGTGCTGGCGGGATCGAAGCTGGACGGAGCGTAAGCGGAACCAGCGGTGATCACGCCGCCGCCACGGTTGGCGGAATCGGCGGAACCGGAAGCGGAACCCTCGTCGTTGGAGCTGCCACCGCAGCCGGTGAGACCAAGCCCTGCGACAGCAGCGACGCTGCCGGTGAGGCCGAGGAACGAACGCCTGGACATACCCTTGTTGATGATGGCCATGTCTTCTCCTATCAATAGAGAATCTTACCCGGGAGCACCTAGACTTGCCCCCGCGCAACTTGCGGACGATATATACCTTACCTACCGACGAACCCAACTGAGGTGCCGCGCTCGGCGACCGATACATACATACGCTTGAACGGTATTTACTACCGTTCACCGAATTCATTGACAAACGATTCGCCAGACAGTATGTATCGACGAGGTGAGATATCAGTCATCGTCAACCCGCAGGATAGCAGGGTTGTTCACCATGGCTAGTCAAACGTTTTAGCGTTAATAAAACCCGAAATCGACAGGTAATCGCCGCGAAATAAATGATTGAAAATCGGCCAATCATGTATATCAGTTGTTTAGAAGCACGTTTAGTTTTCGGAACGGTTGGCCGATGCCTGGGCGCGTTCGGCATTCCATGCAACAAGTGCCTCGTGGACCGCTTTGGCGACATCGGCCGGAACGCCTCGAACTTCCGCGATCTCTTGCTCGCTCGCCGCGCGCAAACGCTTCATCGAGCCAAAATGGCGCATAAGGGCACGTTTTCTGGTGGGTCCCACGCCTGGAACGTCATCGAGTACCGAAACCGTCATGGCTTTATCGCGCAATTCGCGATGGAACGTGATGGCAAAACGGTGCGATTCATCGCGCACCTGTTTGATTAGATAGAGCGACGCGGACCCGGTCGGAAGCACGACTGGAGTCTCGTCCCAAGGCACGAAAACCTCCTCATCGGCCTTTGCCAAGCCACAAACTGGTATATCGAGCCCAAGAGCCTCAAGTTGCTTGATCGCAGCGGTCAATTGCGGCTTACCGCCATCGACAACGAGCAAATCGGGGCGCGATCCAAAGCGCTCGTCGGCCATGCGCTCGGGAGCATAGCGTCGTCCCAAAACCTCGGACATCGACACGAAGTCGTTTGCCTCGTCCAATTCGGCCTGAATTTTAAAACGACGGTACTGGCTCTTGTCGGCGCGTCCGTTGGTAAACACCACCATCGAGGCGACGGTAAAGGTTCCGTGCAGCGTCGAGATATCGAAGCACTCGATACGCATCGGCGGCGCTGGCAGCGCCAGCGCGCTTTCGAGCTCCAGGAGCGCCTGATTGGTGCGGTCGTCAGCGTACCCCGTTCGCATCATGTAGCGCATGAGGGCATGGCGCGCATTTTTGGATGCCATATCGAGCAAACGGTGCTTTTCGCCACGCTGCGGCCTATGGAGATGGCAGGAACGCTCGCGCTTGCCCGCAAGCCATTCCCCCAGCGCCTCCGCATCCTCAAGCTCGACGGAAAGGTTGACCTCAGCTGGAATATCAGCCGTCTCGTCGTAATAGCGCTTAAGAAAGCCCGACTGGAGCTCTTCCTCGTCAACATCAAGACCCTTGTCGAGAATGAACTCGCAGGTGCGAACTGTTCGGCCCTCGCGAACGACGAAGACGCAAGCGGCGGAGATGGTCTCCTCGCGATAGAACCCGATGACATCGATATCGACACTGGAGGGAAAAACGACTTGCTGACGATCGTCCAGACCCCTGATGACCTCCAAACGACGTTTGACGCGTGCCGCGCGCTCAAAGTCGAGCGCCTCGGCGGCATCCGTCATCTCGGAGGTCAGCTCATCGACGACATCCTTGCGATGGCCCGACAAAAAGCGCTCGACACGCTTGACGTTCTTGGCATAGTCTGCCGGGGAAATCGCGCCGACACACGCACCCGGGCCGCGCCCGACATGGTAGTCAAAGCAGGGACGCCCGTTTTGCGCGCAAATCATATTGACGATGTCTTCCTCGCCCTTGTGGGACTCAACGATACGGCGACAACGACGCCACTCCGCACAGGATGCGGAGCAGATGGGAATAACCTTGCGCAGCGTATCTATCGTCTCACGTGCCGCACGGCTATCGGTATAGGGTCCAAAATAGCGCGTTCCCGGCTTATGACGCTCACGCGTATATTTGATAGCGGGATACAGGTCGCCCTTTGTAATGGCGATAAAGGGGTAGCTCTTGTCATCCTTGAGGTCGACGTTAAAGTACGGATGGTACTGACCAATCAAATTGCGCTCGAGCACCAACGCCTCATGCTCGGTCTCCACCACGATATAGTCAAAGCTCGCCACCAGCTGCATCATCAGCGGAATCTTTTGACGCTCATCCTGCAGTGTCACGTATTGACGCATGCGGGCGCGTAGGTTTTTCGCCTTGCCCACGTAGATGACATCGCCCTTGGCATCCTTCCAAAGGTAGCATCCGGGCTGTGTGGGAACGCGCGAAACCTGCTCGGCAAGCGTTGGAATGTTGTCGTGACCGGCCACGCGCACCTACTTGCGACGAAGCAGCGCCGAGACCTCGGGCATCTTAAGGACGACGGCAAGGCCAAAGGTAACAGCAAGCGAGACGACACCCGCAACGCAAACATAGCCAAGAGTAATCAGAATCGAACCGCCAAGCGCCCCGACAAAGTGCTCAAGCGCCCACATGACGCCGGCGCCTGCGGCAGCACCCAGGCCACCGAGCAAAAGGCCAAAGAAACCGCCATGTAGGATAGATTTGACCTGAAGGCCACGCAGACGACGACGCAGCCACCACAGCGAACAACCGACCAAGATCACGTAGTCGACGACATACGAAAGCGCGATTGCCGGCATGCCGAAGCCCAGCACAACGCCAAACAGCAGAACCGAGCCGGCCTGGCCGATGGCAGAATACAGGCAATAGCGGCTATAGGGCTTCATGTCGAGCAAGGCAGAGAAGCTCTTCTGCATCAACACGACCACGCCGTAGAGCGGCAGCGAGAGCGCCAGGTAGACAAGGTACTCGGACACCAGCGTCACGCCGGACTCATCAAACTTGCCGGCACAGTAGATCATGTTGAGCGGACGCGCGAAGACAATCAGGTACAGCGCGAACGGAATCAGGAAGAACAGCATCTGGGCGACGCCACGCGAAATGCCCGTGCGAACGCTGTCGTAATCCTTCTCCTGCGCGTCGTGAGAGAGCTCGGTATAGAGCGCCGTCGAAAGCGAGGCGGCAATCAGCGCGTAGGGCAGCGTGTACCACAGGCGCGCATAGGCGATGACGGAAGGACCAGTCTCGGGCTGGACCACCAGCGCGGCAGCGTTGGTGATAGAAGTCGAGACAAACATGCACACCGTGGCGAGCAGCGTCGGGATACCGAGCGCAATCGTCTGCCGCAGTGCGGGGTCCTTAAAGTCGATATGGATATGGGGATGCACGCCGTGCTTGCCAAGCGCAGGGATCTGACATGCCATCTGAACAAAGACACCGAGGGTCGTACCGGCCGCAATCAAGATGATGCCGGCACGTTCGCCAAACTGTGCGGACACGGGCGCAAAACCCATAAAGCTCGCAATGACGATCACATTGTTGAGGACCGGAGCAAACGTCGACCAGAAGTAGTCGCGGTGTGCGTTGAGAACGCCCGAGAACACCGAGCCCAAACCATAAAACAGAATCTGGATGGCAAAGAAACGGAACATGAACGCAGCGGTATCCATGCTGCCGCCGTCACCCGAAAGGAACGATTGCGTCCAGATAAAGCCCGGGGCGAACACGGTCCCCAGCAACGAAATGCCACCCAGCACCAAAAGCAGAATGCCGAGCAGGTTGCCCACGTACTCGTTTGAGGCCTCGCGACCCTGCTCACGCCTCACGCCCATGTACACGGGCAAAAACGCCGTCACGAGCATGCCGCCCATCACGAGTTCGTAGAGCATATTGGGCAGGTTGTTGGCGACCTGATAGGAGGACGAGAGTAGCGACATGCCGATAGCGGCCGCCATTGCCCACGTGCGGATAAAACCGGTGACGCGAGACACGATAGTCAGGATGGTCATAAGCCCGGCGGAACGACCAACCGTGGAGTAGTCCGACGAGCCCATGTCGTCAGTGTCATCTCGCGACGAAGAAGCTTCGGATGAGGGTGTCTGAGGCGCAGATTCTTTTGCAAAATGAGCTCCGCGCTTCAATTCTTCCTGCGGCATCGCTCAGTCCTCTCTCGTAATCGCGGCAACCGTCGCCCCGCAAAATGCAATTAAATCATCGGGTGCAAGCTCGAGCTGATAACCACGCTTGCCTCCCGAAATAAAAATGGTATCCCAAAGGACACATGTCTCATCAATGAGCGTCCGGTAGCGTTTTTTCATACCGACCGGGCTGCAGCCGCCGCGAACGTAGCCAGTCGCCGCAAGCAAATCCTTCACATGCATCATGGCCAAGGACTTCTCCCCCGCGGCACGCGCGGCGGACTTTAGATCGAGCTCGTCGGCAACAGGGATGCAGCACACGACATAGTCGTTGGACGGTGTCACACAGACCAAAGTCTTAAATCCTTGACCGGGCTCCTCGCCAAGCTGCTCCGAAATCGCGACCCCCAGGCCCACCGACTCATCGCCATCGTCTTCGTACGTATGTAGAACATAGGAAATGCCGGCGCTTTCCAGCTCGCGCATCGCATTGGTTTTTGGCGTCTTTACAGCCTTTGCCATGACATATCCTTTCCCTCGCATTCGGACGCAAAGATTAAGTATATGTCCAATTCGGCTGCATACGTCACTTCGGCACAGCAAGCGCCATCGAATCACAAGGAGTCGATGGCGCCCATAAACTGAATCGCCTATTTATTGAGCATCAAGTTGAGCCTGACGCTCCCGGTCACGCCTGAGCAACGGCGCCAAAAACTTGCCCGTATAACTCTGCGGACAGTCCGCAACCTGCTCCGGTGTGCCCGAAACCACGACGGTTCCGCCGCCGTTACCGCCCTCGGGACCCATATCGATCAGGCGGTCGGCAACCTTGATGACATCAAGGTTGTGCTCAATCACCAGCACCGTGTTGCCCGCATCGACCAAGCGCTGCAGCACATCGAGCAGCTGGCGGACGTCCTCAAAATGAAGACCGGTCGTCGGCTCGTCCAAAATATAGAACGTCTTGCCCGTCTGGCGTCGATGAAGCTCCTTGGCGAGCTTCACACGCTGCGCCTCGCCGCCCGAGAGCGTC
>FR878704.1:319-6207 GCA_000434535.1 Collinsella sp. CAG:166 | reverse complement strand
CGTCGTGGCGGGCTGGCCCAGGCTCACGTAGCCTAAGCCTACATCGTACAGCGTCTGGAGCTTGCGCTTAATCTGCGGGATATTCCCAAAGAAGGCCAGCGCCTCGGTGACGCTCATGTCGAGCACGTCCGAGATGGTCTTGCCACGGTAGGTGACCTCGAGTGTCTCGCGGTTGTAGCGTTTACCGCCGCAAACTTCGCAGGGAACGTAGATATCGGGAAGGAAGTGCATCTCGATCTTGATCTGCCCGTCGCCCTTGCACGCCTCACAGCGCCCGCCGCTCACATTAAAGGAGAAACGACCCGGCGAGTAGCCGCGCGCCTTCGACTCCGGCGTACTCGCAAACAGCGCGCGAAGATCATCCCACAGGCCGATATAGGTAGCAGGGTTGGAACGCGGCGTGCGGCCAATCGGCGACTGGTCGATATCGATAACCTTATCGATACACTCGATGCCCTCGATTTTCTTATACGGACCCACGGGGCGCGTCGAGCGGTGAATGGCATTCGTAAGGGCAGGCGCAATGGTGTCGGTAACCAGGGAGCTCTTGCCCGATCCCGACACGCCGGTAACAACCGTAAGCGTACCAAACTCGATCTTGGCGGTAACGTTTTTGAGGTTGTTGGCTCGAGCACCCGTAATTTTAAGGCAGCCGCGACCGGGCTTGCGCCGTTCATCAGGCACCCGGATCATTCGTTTGCCGGTCAGATAAGCGCCCGTCATCGACTCAGGACACGCCATGATATCGGCAGGCGTTCCCGCCGCGACTACGTGCCCGCCGTTGACACCGGCGCCGGGCCCCATGTCGATCACGTAGTCGGCGGCACGGATTGTATCCTCGTCGTGTTCGACAACGATAACGGTATTGCCGATATCGCGCAGGCGCTCGAGCGTCTTGATCAGGCGCTCGTTGTCACGCTGATGAAGACCGATCGAGGGCTCGTCCAGAATATAGAGCACGCCCATGAGACCCGCGCCGATCTGCGTTGCCAAGCGAATACGCTGTGCCTCGCCACCGGAAAGCGTCGCCGAGGCACGATCGAGCGTCAGATAGTCGAGTCCAACATCGACCAGAAAACGCAAGCGCTCCAGAATTTCCTTGACGATACGACCGCCGATAAACTGTTGGCGCTCGGTGAGTTCCAGGCCCTCAAAAAACTCGAGCGATTCACGGCACGACAGGCAACAAACCTCGTAAATGGACTTGCCGCCCACGGTGACGGCGAGCATCTCGGAGCGCAAACGAGCGCCGTGGCAGGTCGAGCACGGCTCCTCGCGAATGTACTTCTCCAGGCGCGCCTTGGTGTTCTCGTTCGTCGTCTCGGTATAGCGTTCGTACAGGATGTTGCGAACGCCCGAAAACTTGGTATCCCACTGGCTGCGACGTCCGTCGAGCTTTTGGTAGTCGACCGAGATCTTCGTATCGCCCAGGCCATCCAAGAATGCACGACGCACGCGAGGGGGCAAGTCCTCCCACGGCGTATCGGCGCTCACCTTAAAGTGTTTGCAGACCGCAGCAAAAATCTGCGGATAGTAGTTCGAATTGCCAAACAGGCTACCAAAGACTCCGTCGGCAATGGACTTCGAGGGGTCCTCGATCAGCGCCTCGGCATCAACGGTTTTCTTAAAGCCCAGGCCGTCGCACTCAGGACATGCGCCATAGGGAGCGTTAAACGAAAAATCACGCGGCTGAAGATCGTCAATGGAGTGTCCATGCTCCGGGCACGCCAAGGCCAACGAATACTCCAGCAGCTCGCCCTCGGTCCCCTCGGGAGCATCACGATCGGGCAGCATGTACACGTTTACATTGCCGTGAGCCAGCGCGGTCGCCTGCTCAACAGACTCGGCGATACGGCCCAGAGAATTCTCACGGATCACGATGCGATCGACCACGACCTCGATATCGTGCTTGAATTTCTTATCCAAATCGATCGGATCGTCGAGCGAGCGCACTTCACCGTCGACACGCACGCGGCTAAAGCCCTCGGCGCGAAGGTCCTCAAACAGTTTGGTGTACTCGCCTTTTCGCCCGCGCACCACCGGTGCCAGCACAAACGCGCGGCGGCCCTCCCCCGCCGCCAAGACCTTGTCGGCAACCTGGTCGGTCGTCTGGCGCTCAATGACGCGGCCGCATTCGGGACAGTGCGGGGTGCCCACACGGGCGAACAGCAGGCGCAGATAGTCATAAATCTCGGTTACGGTGCCAACCGTCGAGCGAGGGTTTTTAGACGTCGTCTTTTGGTCGATCGACACCGCCGGCGAAAGGCCGTCGATTGAATCCAAGTCGGGTTTGTCCATCTGGCCCAAGAACTGGCGCGCATAGCTCGAAAGACTCTCGACGTATCGACGCTGGCCCTCGGCATAGATAGTGTCAAATGCCAGCGAACTCTTGCCCGAGCCAGAAAGACCGGTAATGACCACGAGTTGGTCACGCGGAATGGAAACATCGATATCACGGAGGTTGTGCTCACGAGCGCCGCGAATAACGATAGAAGAATCAGACATGGAAGCTCCTTGCCTCCTATTGCATCGAATCATACTGTCGATGAGTTTAGCGCACTCGACGCGCACAGATGTTCGTAATACAAGATTCGCAGACCTTTAGCTTTGCGTATCGGGTGCTTTGTTTCTCGAAATGCCGTGGAAAGGTTACAGTAATCTACTACTGAACTTAATTTGCTGTAACAGAGGAACGTCCATGACCGAAGATATCCCCCTTGAAATCACTTCGAGCGACATGGCCAATCTGCCCATATTCATCGCCGTCCTTATCGTGGCCACCGTCGTCGTGCGCGTGTATTTTTCAATCAAACACAATGAAAAGCCGCCCATTGCCCGCGTCTTTTGGTGCGCGACGCTCCTCATCCCGCTCGGCGTGGTAGCTGCATGGATTACGAATCAATTGCTCGTAAATGAGGACAGTTCCCTATGGGTCCTTTCTTATTCGGCGCTCGGTGCTGCCGCCGTCATACTTCTTGTCGAGCCCTTGGTTTCGGGACTTATTGACCAAACCGATCTTGAGACGGGAACGGTTGCCTGTATTTGCCGTGACATCCTTGTCATCGCCGCTGTTTCAGCGCTCTCGTTCGTTTCACTCGAAATTGCCTGCAACGAAACGTTCTATCACATTCCCGCCAACTCATTCGGGTTTTCCGTCGGGCTGCTCGCGACGGTTCTGCTCTCCCTTTATCTGCTGGGACAGCGTCATGGGGGCGTCATGGCCCTCGTGCCCGTCGTCTGTTGCATCCTTGGCATTGCCGAGCACTTCGTCATAACGTTTAAAGGCGAAGCCATCCTGCCAAGCGATATCTTGGCCCTTGGCACTGCAATGGAAGTGAGCGAGGGATACGAGTTTACCTTTACCGCCGGAATCGTAACCTCTCTCGCCCTGCTGGAGATTTCCCTGGGGCTTCTTTCGCTTATCCGACCGCGAAAGCTCCGTACGCCCACCCATGTCTTCCCCGCAATCGCCGCTAACCTCTGCGCTTTTCTGCTAGTGACCGTTGTGGGGCTCTCGGGCTTTTCCAGCATCGACTTGGAGCAGGCGCTGGATTTTGGATTTGACCGTTGGCAGCCCATCACCACATATACGTCTCAGGGTTTTATCACTTCGTTCACCGAAATGGTCAACGAGTTGCCCATTGAGAAGCCCGAAGGCTATACGCCCGATGAGGCGCAGAGCATCGAGCAGGAGCTCGCCGCCGCCTACGACAGCACGTATGGCTCGAGCGAGCAGCGCGCGGCTGCCGTTGCCCAGTTCAATGAAATCAAGCCGACGATTGTTGCCGTCATGAACGAGAGTTTTAGCGACCTTTCGTGCTTTGAGCAGCTCCAGGCGGCCGGGTACACCGGCCCCGCATTCTACAACTCGCTTCCCGACACACTTGTTCGCGGCACCATGCTCGCTTCGGTCACCGGTGGCGGAACGGCAAACTCCGAATTCGAATTTTTGACCGGAGCGACAACGGCCTTTGTCGGATTAGGCAAGATCCCCTATCAGCTGTATCAGATGAATGGCGTCAACAGCCTGGCAAAGGACCTTAAAGAGCTTGGGTATACCGCTACCGCTATGCACCCGCAAAACCCCGTCAACTACCATCGAGATAAGATCTATCAGCAGCTGGGCTTTGGAGACTTTCTTTCAATCGGCGATTTCGAAGGTGCGCCCTGTTACCATGCCGGCGTATGCGACTACGCCACCTACGACAAGATACTCGACCTGCTTAGAACCGACGAAGCGCCGCAGTTCATCTTTGACGTCACGATGCAAAATCACGGCGGCTACGACTATGGCACCGTTCCCGCCGAAGAGCTGACAAACTATTGGGTCGAGGGAGCCAGCGAGGGCGCCAATAGCGCGCTCAACACCTATCTCACCTGCATCAACGCATCCGACCGGGACCTCGAGTACTTTATCAACGAGCTCCGCAATATCGGCAGACCGGTTGTTCTTGTCTTTTTTGGCGACCATCAGCCGAGCGCCGCAACGACTCTCAACGACGAGCTGTACCCTCAGGAAGATACGGCAAGCCACGCTTTCCGTGTCTATCAGTCAACCTATTTCGTCTGGGCTAACTATGAAATCGCCGGCAATACCGAGCTCAACGTCTACGACACCGTCGGGGCAAACGAGATTGCAGCCATTACCCTTAATAAGATCGGCGCCCCGCTCACCGACTATCAAAAGGCCCTGCTTGCAACAAGGTCAGATGTGCCCACCATCAATGTCGCCGGCTATCTCGGTGCCGACGGGCTGCGCTACAACTTGGAATCTGAAGACAGCCCATACACCTCGACGATCGACAAGCTGCAGCGCATGCAATACCTCGAGTTCGCCAGCAAAGTTCAGTAAGCCCGCCCATTCGCTTGGGCCCATCGTATTGCAAGCACGCTCGGCCCAAATGCATCGCAAATGACTCCCGCTCGCAAACGAGGGTACAATGACGCTCGTGTCACATCACGGGGCTCCGGCCCCAACATATACAAAGGAGTCATACATGGGTTGCGAGCACGCACAGGCCGCCGGCGGACAAACGTCGCCGTCGCAATTTGAGGAGAACACGCTGTCCGAGGTCAAACGCGTCATCGCCGTGCTTTCCGGCAAGGGCGGTGTCGGCAAGTCGTTTGTCACCGGTGCCATCGCCACCGAGCTTGCCCGTCACGGCCACAAGGTCGGCGTCCTCGATGCCGACATCACCGGTCCCTCTATCCCCAAGATGTTCGGCATGAGCGGACGCCACGTCCATGCCCTTGGCAACCTCATGCTGCCCGAAATCTCCGAGCACGGCGTCAAGGTCATGAGCTCCAACCTTCTGCTCCAAAACGAGACCGACCCCGTCCTTTGGCGCGGTCCGGTCATCGCAGGCGCCATTAGGCAGTTCTGGAGCGAGACCTCGTGGGGCCCCATCGACTACCTGCTGGTCGACATGCCTCCGGGAACAGGCGACGTCGCGCTCACCGTCTTCCAGTCGCTGCCCGTCGACGGCATCGTCATCGTCACGAGCCCGCAGGATCTGGTCTCGATGATCGTCGCCAAGGCGGTCAACATGGCCGAGAAGATGAACGTCCCCATTCTGGGCATTGTCGAGAACATGAGCTATATTGAGTGTCCCGACTGCGGCAAGAAGATCGAGGTCTTTGGCAAGAGCAAGCTCCCCGAGGTCGCAGAGCGCTATAACCTCGACATCTTGGGCCAGCTTCCCATTAATCCGGCACTCGCCGAGGCCTGCGATAAGGGCGAGGTCGAGACCGCACTGCCCGATGGCATGTTGCCCAAGGCAGTCTCTGCCGTCGAGGCCATTACCCCGCACGAGACCGACGAGGCCTAAGTGAACGCGAGCGCCTTCTATGACGTCCTGGTAATCGGCGGCGGGGCTTCAGGCCTCGCC
>FR878704.1:0-249 GCA_000434535.1 Collinsella sp. CAG:166 | reverse complement strand
CGTTGAGCGCGATGTCGCCTGTGGCCTTAAGCTCCTTGCGACCGGCAACGGCCGCTGCAACCTCTCCAACGAATCGATTGATCCACAGCGGTATAACCACCCCGCATTCGTTGAATCCGTTATGGGCCCCCGGCCCGAACAAGAGCTTATGGGTTTCTTCTCCTCGCTGGGCATCATGACAACCTCCGAGGAAGACCGGCTGTACCCGCGCTCCCTTCGCGCCGAATCGGTGCGCGACGCGCTTCTCAA
>FR878703.1:22924-27434 GCA_000434535.1 Collinsella sp. CAG:166 | reverse complement strand
CGCTGCCCTAGTTGCGACGTCCGCCGCCGTTGGCGCCCTGACGCCCCTGGGCCGCGCGATTGCGGCCGGCAGTGTTCTGTGCGCGCGACATGCCGCCGTGCCCCTTGCTACCCTTGGACCCCTTGCCGCCGACGCCGCCATGCGGTTTGCCGCCCTTCTTGCCGGTGCCATGCCCGCCGCCAGCAGGCGTCTCGCCCGGGCGCGGCGGCACGGGACGGATCAGGCAATGCTTGGTGTAGCCGATCAGGTCGCGGCGGCCAGCCTTTTCCAGCGCCTCGCGTACCAGCTTGTAGTTCTCGGGCTTGCGATACTGGATGAGCGCGCGTTGCATGGCCTTCTCGTGCGGGTCGCGCGCCACATAGATCGGCTGCATGGTGCGCGGGTCCACGCCGGTGTAGTACATGCACGTCGACATGGTGGACGGCGTGGGGTAGAAGTCCTGCACCTGTTCGGGCATGTAGCCCATGTCGCGCACGGCCTCGGCAAGGTCCACGGCTTCCTTCATGGTCGAGCCGGGGTGGCTCGAGATTAGGTACGGCACCACGTACTGTTTGAGTCCGTATTCGCGGTTCAAGCGTTCAAATTTACGGCAGAACGCGTCGTAGACGGCTCGGCTCGGCTTGCCCATCACGGAGAGCACCGCATCGCTCACGTGCTCGGGTGCCACGCGTAGCTGGCCCGAGACGTGATGCTCCAGCAGCTCGCGCAAAAACTCGTCCGAGGCATCGGCCATGGTGTAGTCAAAGCGGATGCCGCTTCGCACGAAGACCTTTTTGACGCCCGGCAGCTGGCGCAGGTCGCGCAACAGCTGCGTGTAGCCGCTCTCGTCGACCACCATGTTCTTGCACACACTCGGCCACAGGCAGCGCTTGTTCTTGCACACGCCGTGCTTGAGCTGCTTGTCGCAGGCGGGACGGCTAAAGTTGGCCGTCGGCCCTCCTACGTCGTTGATGTAGCCCTTAAACTCGGGGTCGCGCGTGAGCAGCTCGGCCTCGCGCATGATCGAGTCGTGGCTGCGCATCTGTAGCACGCGACCCTGGTGGAAGGTGAGGGCGCAAAACGAGCACTCGCCAAAACAGCCGCGGTTGGAGCTAATTGAAAACTTGATCTCGGCAAAGGCCGGCACGCCGCCCACCGCGTCGTAATCGGGATGCCAATCGCGTGCGTAGGGGAGTTCGGCCACCTCGTCCATCTCGTCGGTGGTGAGTGTCGCCGACGGTGGGTTCTGCACCACATAGACGCTGTTGGGATAGGGCTCTACCAGGCGATGTCCGGTGATGGGGTCCATATTCTGCTGCTGCACGTTAAAACTGCGCGCGTAGTTGAGCTTGTCGGCGGTAAGGTCGTCCCAGCTGGGCAATAGGTCGTAGTCGTAGACCTCGTCGAGCGAGCTCGTGCGGTAGACGGTGCCATTGATATAGGTGATCTGATCGACGGGCAGCCCCGCGTCGAGCGCGTCGGCGATTTCGACAATCGCGTGCTCGCCCATGCCGTAGATGAGGATGTCGGCGCCCGAGTCGAGCAGTACCGAGCGCTTGAGCTTGTCCTGCCAGTAGTCGTAGTGGGCCAGGCGGCGCAGGCTTGCCTCGATGCCACCGATAATGATGGGAGCGTCCTTGAACGTCTGGCGGATGAGGTTGCCGTAGACCGTGACGGCACGATTGGGACGGTGCCCCTCCTCGCCACCAGGGGTATAGGCATCGGTGTGACGGCGGTGCTTGGTCACCGAATAGTGGTTGACCATGGAGTCCATGTTACCGGCACTGACGAGAAAGCCCAGGCGCGGCTCGCCGAGCACGGTGATGCTGGCGGGGTCGGTCCAGTCGGGTTGGCAGATGATGCCCACCTTGTAGCCGTGCGCGTCGAGGACGCGGCTGACGATGGCCATGCCAAAGCTGGGATGGTCCACGTAGGCGTCGCCGCAGATGTAGACAAAGTCGCACTGGTCCCAGCCGCGTGCATCCATGTCGGCTCGACTGACGGGGAGGAACTTATCGCGGCCCGGGCGCCAGGGGCGGGCGGGCGTCGCTTGGGAATGCTTGGTGCGGGCGACCGTGGCCTGCGCCTTACCGCCGCGCTTTTGCTGCTGGCCCTGTTTGCCCTGCTGACTGCGCTGGTTGTTCTGAGCGTGCTGAGGCTTTTTTGCCACGATCCCTCCCGGTGTTTGTATGCTGCACGTAATTGTAACCAGTCTTTTTGGGACGGGGCTAAAAAGACTGGTGGAGTACATGGGCTGGCGGATCGGCGTGTCGATGCGAGTGCCGTTTGTTTCCAGACTGTGTATCCCCGTGTCGAAGGGGCCGTCTCGCGCGCACGCCATGTTGTCAATGGGTTACAGTATGAACGGCGGCTATGTTTCCGCCAACGCACGAGAGAGTCGTCAACAAGGAGGATGCACGACGATGCAGCGTGCCAAACAGATATCGGAGTCTATTGAGCTGGGCATCATCTTGGCGCTCGCCGGTGGCTTTATGGATGTGTATTCGTACATTGGGCGCGACCATGTTTTCGCCAACGCGCAGACGGGCAATATCTTGCTGGTGGGCGTGAGCATCTCGGAGGGCAACTGGGCGCTGGCGGGGCGCTACTTCTTTCCTGTGGTGTCGTTTGCCGTGGGCATTATGCTTGCCGACCTGGTACACGAGCGTTTTGGCTCCGTGATCCACTGGCGTCAGGTGACGGTGTTCTTTGAAGCCGTCATCTTGCTGGGCGTGAGCTTTATCCCCGGTGGCGGTTACAACCTGCTCGCCAACTGCCTCACTTCGTTTGCCTGCGGTATGCAAGTCGAGAGCTTCCGCAAGATCCACGGTCACGGCATCGCTACGACCATGTGCATCGGCAACTTGCGCAACGCGCTGCAAAACGTGGACGACTACATCATCACCCACAAGCGCGGCTTTTTGGAAAACGGCGTGCTGTACTTTGGCGTGATCTTTACCTTTGTGTTTGGCGCCGTGTTGGGCAACTGGTGTATTGAGCGCATGGGCCTGCACGCCATCGTCGTGGCGAGCTTGCTGCTGTTTGTCGCGTTTGCCATCATGTTCATCGACCGCGAGCGCGACTTGCGCTTACGCTGGAAGGTTGCGGCCGAGGCTTGGAAAGAGGGCTGCCGAAAGTAACCGAATGCGGCAAAGGGGCTGTCCCTTCGCCGCATTATTTTTCATCATCTGTTGAAACGCTTTAAATAGTTTGACGTTCTCACGCGTTTTTTGTTTCAAAAGCGTTAGGATGGGACTCATAGCGTGGGGCGTAATGGATGCCCCGCACACGATGGGAGGCTATCAATGGCTAATCGTTTCGTTCTCAATACCATCTCTTATCATGGTTCCGGCGCCATCAAGGAGATCCCCGGCGAGCTCCAGCGTCGCGGCTACAAGAAGATCTTCGTCTGCTCCGACCCCGATCTGGTCAAGTTTGGCGTTACCGCTAAGGTGACCGACGAGCTCGACGCCGCCGGCATCGCTTGGAGCCTCTACTCCGAGATCAAGCCCAACCCCACGATTCAGAACGTCAAGGACGGCGTCGAGGCCTTCAAGGCCGCCGAGGCTGACGCTATCGTGACCATCGGTGGCGGCTCCTCCATGGACACCGCCAAGGCCATCGGCATCATCATCAACAACCCCGAGTTCGCCGATGTCCGCAGCCTCGAGGGCGTTGCTCCCACTAAGAACCACGCCGTGTTCACCATCGCCGTGCCGACGACCGCCGGTACCGCTGCCGAGGTGACCATCAACTACGTCATCACCGACCCCGAGAAGGTCCGCAAGTTCGTGTGCGTCGACACCAACGACGCCCCCGAGGTCGCCGTCGTCGACCCCGACATGATGGCTTCCATGCCCGCCGGCCTGACCGCCTCCACCGGCATGGACGCTCTGACCCACGCCATCGAGGGCTATACCACCAAGGGCGCTTGGGAGCTCTCCGACATGTTCCACTTTGAGGCCATCAAGCTGATCAGCGAGAACCTACGCGACTCCGTTGCCGAGGCCAAGTCCGGCCAGCCCGGCTCCGGCCGCGAGGGCATGGCCCTTGGCCAGTATGTCGCCGGCATGGGCTTCTCCAATGTTGGCCTGGGCATCGACCACGCCATGGCTCACACCCTGTCCGCTCACTACGACACCCCGCACGGCGTCGCTTGCGCCATGCTGCTGCCGATCGCCATGGAGTTCAACAAGCCGGTTTGCGCCGAGCGTCTGGCCAAGGTTGCCGTCGCCATGGGCGTTGACACCACGGGCATGAGCACCGACGAGGCTGCCGACGCCGCTATCGCCGCCGTCAAGCAGCTTTCCGCCGACGTGAATATCCCGCACGTCTGCGAGGCCATGAAGGCTGACGAGATCGAGGTCCTGGCCAAGGACGCCATGGCCGACGCTTGTTTCCCGGGTAACCCGCGCGAGGCGACGCTCGACGACGTCATCGAGCTCTTCAAGAAGATTTGCCCGGCTGCCTAACCCAGTTTGGTGGTCCTTCGCCCGTAGGCGTATGGTCTTTTGACTTGCCGCTGGCCCCG
>FR878703.1:21754-22886 GCA_000434535.1 Collinsella sp. CAG:166 | reverse complement strand
CTACGCACGGCGGGGCTTTTTGTGCTGCGTCAATGTTCTGAGACGGGCAAAACCAAGGCGTACTGCCCGCTACGGATAGGTGGTGCACTTTCCCGCGTGCATTTTTGGGAGTATTCAGCAAGCTCTTAAAAATGCATAACGTTGTGAATGGGCCGAGTGGCCCGCAGGCGCTCATCGACAGCCATTGTGGGCGGGCTATCGATGAGTGGAGGGGGTTGTTACTGAGTTTCTGCTTTGCGACGACCTGCAACACTGCTGTAACCACGTCGTTTTGTCGTTCGCGATGGGGTCGTTGGGGCCCACGGTGCTGAATACTCCGTTTTTTGCACGGCCCAAGGTGGGGTACCCTGAGACGAAGCAAAAAGATTCCTCATTTCTATGCAGATACCGATAGGATTTATGCAAGATTGGGATTGTAAGACGTGCGCGTGCACAAAACCGGTGCGGGGACGTCGGGAGGCGGCTCGGCTCCTAGGGCATTGACCGTGCAGAACGGTTAAAATCGGGACTCGGTCTTAGTTTTACTTGGAAGGACGCATATGACTTCTAATATTGATGCTTCTCTAGAGGAGACACTCTCCTATATCGCGGGACAGCTTAAGGCGCTGACTTCTATCGCTTCGCCTACGGGCTATACCCGTGCGGCGACTGATTATCTGATGGAGACGTTGCACGATATGGGCTTTGGGCCCGAGCGCTCCAATAAGGGCAATGTGCTCGTTGGGCTTGGCGGTGAGGGTGAGCCGCTCGTGTTGGCGAGCCATGTCGATACCCTGGGCGCCATGGTGCGTTCCATTAAGGACAATGGTCGCCTGCGCCCCACGACCCTCGGCGGGCATCAGTGGTCTACGGCCGATGGCGAGAACTGCACCGTTTATACGCGCGACGGCAATGTCTACACGGGCGTGGTCCTCAATACCGAGCCTTCGGCGCATGTGGCCGATGAGCCGGTCAAGACCATCGAGAAGAACATGGAAATCCTGCTCGACGAGAACGTTGACAGCAAGGACGATGTGCTCGAGCTGGGTATTCAAACCGGCGACATCATCGCTATGGATCCGCGCACCACGGTGACGGAGAGCGGCTACATCAAGAGTCGCTTCCTTGACGACAAGCTGTCCGCGTCGATTCT
>FR878703.1:8671-21743 GCA_000434535.1 Collinsella sp. CAG:166 | reverse complement strand
CAAGCTGTCCGCGTCGATTCTGCTGGGTTTGGCCCGCGCCGTCGCCGAAGGCGAGGTGACGCTTTCGCGCAAGGTTTCGTTGCTCTTTACGGTGTACGAGGAGGTCGGCCACGGCGGTGCCTTTGTGCCGGCCGACACGCGCGAGATGATCAGCGTGGACATGGGCTGCGTGGGCGACGACCTGGGCTGCACCGAGCGCATGGTTTCGATTTGCGCCAAGGATTCGGGCGGTCCGTACAACTACGACCTGGTAACCACGCTGTCCAACATCGCGCGCGAGCTGGAGCTCGATTACGCCATCGATGTGTACCCGCACTATGGCTCCGACGTCGAGGCCACGCTCTCGGCCGGCTACGACATTCGCCATGGTCTGATCGGCCCCGGCGTGTACGCGAGCCACAACTACGAGCGCAGCCACATCGACGGCGTGCGCAATACCTACGAGCTGGTTCGCGCCTACGTTCAGCGCTAACGATGCAGCGGCCTCGGCTGTCACAGCAGTACCGACCGAGGCCGTCCTCTCTAAGTTGCGGTGAAATAGGGACTGTTTGGCGGTTTTAAACGCTTAAACAGTCCCTATTTCACCGCAACTTATGAAGGGGATGTGACTACTTGATGGCGCCGGTCACGGTGCCGCCGCCCAGGACGACGTCGCCGCGATAGACGACGACGGCTTGGCCGGGGGCGATGGCTCGTTGCGGCTCGTCAAAAGTTAGCAGCATTTGCCCGTCTTCGTCACGCGTAAGGGTCGCTGCCTGGTCTTTCTGACGGTAGCGGTACTTGGCACCTACGCGAATGCCGCCGGCGTCGAGCTCCGCCTCCATGCATGCGTCCGGCGCGCTCCAGATCCACTCATCGGCCGTGAGGGCAGCGGCGGTCAGGTCCTCGGCCTCGCCCAGATGCACGGTGTTGTTGGCGGCGTCGATGCCCGTCACATACACGGGATGCGCCATCGCGACGCCCAGGCCCTTGCGCTGGCCGATGGTGTAGCACAGCGCGCCGTTGTGGCGCCCGACCACGCTGCCGTCGCGCCACACAATGTCGCCCGGTGCAGCGGGATGTCCGCAGCGGCGCTCGATATAGCCCGCGTAGTCACCGTCTGGAATAAAGCAGATATCCTCGCTTTCGGCCTTCTTGGCGTTGGTAAAGCCCTGCTCGGCGGCTATGCGGCGCACGTCGCGCTCTTTGTCTAGGCCTGCCAGCGGAAAGATCGTGTGCGCCAGGCGCTCCTGCGTAAGCGAATACAAAAAGTAGCTTTGGTCCTTTTTGGAATCTTCGCCGCGATGTAGCTGCCAGGTGCCGTCGGGCGTCTGGCTCGTTTTGGCATAGTGGCCCGTGGCGATGCAGTCGCAGCCCATGTCCAGCGCCGCATCGAGCAGCGCGCCAAACTTAATGTGGCGGTTGCAGATAATGCACGGATTGGGCGTCAGCCCCTCCTGGTAGGCGTTCACAAAGCGCTCGATAACGTTGCGGTCGAACGTCTGCTGCAGGTCGAGCACATGGTGGGGGATCCCCAGGCGCTCGGCGACGGCCTTTGCATCGGCGATGTCGCGGTCGACCTTACTCATGCCCGTGATGGGATCGGGCGCGGGGCAGGTGAGGCGCATGGTGGCGCCGACGCATTCGTAGCCCTGGCTTTTGAGCAGGTACGCGGTCACGCTGGAATCGACGCCGCCGCTCATGGCGACGAGCACGCGCTTACTGTGCATGGGGAGGTTCTCCTTGGTGGCATGTGGCCAAAAAAGAAAAGCGGCGCGGGAGGCTGGTTCCGCGCCGCAGACATTGTAGCAAGTTCGGACGTCCCGTGGGACACCCTGTTGGGATGAGCTCAGGCCGCCAGAAGAGAGGGTAGACCGGCGTGCCTTGGGCCTATCGACAAGTGACGGGCCCTTAGTTCTGGAACAGTGCCGTGGACAGGTAGCGCTCGCCGGTGTCGGCAAGCAGGGCCACGATGGTCTTGCCCTCGTTCTCGGGGCGCTTGGCCAGCTGCAGTGCGGCCCACACGGCGGCACCGGACGAAATGCCCACGAGCACGCCCTCCTTGTGGCCCACGGCGCGGCCGGTCGCAAAGGCGTCGTCGTTCTCGACGGGGATGATCTCGTCGTAGACCTGGGTGTCGAGGACGTCGGGCACAAAGCCGGCGCCGATGCCCTGGATCTTGTGTGGGCCGGCCTGGCCCTTGGAGAGCACCGGGGAGGTGGCGGGCTCGACGGCGACGACCTTAATCTCGGGGTTCTGCTCCTTGAGGAACTCGCCCACGCCGGTCACGGTACCACCGGTGCCAACGCCGGCGACGAAGATGTCGACCTGGCCGTCGGTGTCATCCCAGATCTCGGGGCCGGTCGTGGCCTTGTGAATGGCGGGGTTGGCGGGGTTCACAAACTGGCCGGCGATGATGCTGTTGGGAGTCTCCTTCTGCAGCTCCTCGGCCTTGGCGATAGCGCCCTTCATGCCCTTGGATCCGTCGGTGAGCACGAGCTGCGCACCGTATGCCTGCATCAGCTTGCGGCGCTCGACGGACATGGTCTCGGGCATGGTGATGATCACCTTGTAGCCGCGGGCGGCCGCCACCGAGGCGATGCCGACGCCGGTGTTGCCGCTCGTGGGCTCGATGATGGTGTAGTCGCCGCCGCGCACGAGCTTGCCGGCCTTCTCGGCCTCGTCGATCATGTTCTTGGCGACGCGGTCTTTGACGGAGCCGGCGGGGTTGAAGTATTCCAGTTTGACGAGCACGCGAGCCTTGAGGTCCTCGTCGGCCTCAAAGTGGGTGAGCTCCAGAAGCGGGGTGTGGCCGATAAGCTGATCGATGGACGTGTAAACCTTGCTCATGGTGAACCTCCAAAGTGTTCAAGTTGCTGGTTGCCGTGTGGTTTCACGGTGTGTCTAGCAGCTAAACCCATAAACCTTATAGGTTGTTCGTTTAGCTGTTGGCAAGCATAGTAGACACTAAAGCCTAGTAATGCAATAGGAAATAGAAGATTATTACGAGTCGATTAACCATCTTGACCGGAATGGGTATTTTCAAACCCAATTATTCGGCTAGAATTTCAACGGACTAAAAGACCGAAAGGCAGCAATATATATGTTGGTTTCTACTAAGGGCAGGTACGCCCTGCGCGTTATGGTCGATCTGGCCGAGCACCAGGCGGCCGGTCGCATCCCGCTCAAAGAGATCGCGGCGCGACAGGGGATTTCCGAGAAATATCTCGAGAACATCTTGGCTACGCTCGTGCGCGCCAACATGCTTTCGGGCATGCGTGGCAAGGGCGGCGGCTATGTGCTCACGCGTCCGCCCGAGCAGTACACGGTGGGCGAGATCCTGCGCCTGACCGAGGGTAGTCTGGCGCCGGTCGCCTGCCTGGATGGCGACTGCAAGGGCTGCTCGCGATCTGATGAGTGCCCCACGCTCGACGTGTGGAAGAACCTGGACAAGCTCATCAACGATTACCTCGACGGCGTGACGCTCGATCAACTTGTCGCTCCCAACCATGGCTACGACTATGTCATCTAACCCACGCCTGCCATGTGGGGACGGGGTGGAAATGGTAGATTTTCTTGCCCTCTGAGACTTGGCAAATAAGAAGGCCGCCCATTTTTGCGATGGGCGGCCTTTGATTTGGTCCGATGCGTTTGTGTGTCGGGGGCGTTCTACTCTTCGGCAATACTATCGAGGATGCTGCGCATGATGGACACTAGGATGCTGCCCATAAAGGCCGAGCCAAAGCCGGCGATGGAGATACCGACGCCCAACAGGTTGACCGACAGGTAGCTGGCGAGCTCCAGCATAAAGCTGTTGAGCACGAGCTGGAAAATGCCGAGCGTAATGATTGTGAGCGGCAGCGAGATGACCGTGAGGAACGGTTTGACGAACGAATCGACGATGTTGAGGAACAGTCCCACAAAGGCAAAGCAGACCCAGGCCTCGGCAAAGCCGAAGGGCTGGATGCCGGGGACGAGGAACGTGGCGATCGCGATGGCGATCGAGGTGAAGAGCCAGTTAAGCATAAAGCGCATGGCGTGAATCCTTTCTTGCGCCGGGGTTGCTGGCGTCGCGTGAAGCGGCTTGCGGCGGCGACTTGGATGGTTGCGCGGGCGCGCCGCGGTGTTTGGGCGCCCATTGTCTCAAATATTCGTGGAGCTTACGTGCGCATTCGGTTTCTAAACGGCGTTCGTCCTGAAAAACGCGCCGCTGGCAGAGAGTCTTGTCGCTTTAGTTTGGTGGTGTGCTAAACTGCTACGGGCAAAAGCCACAGGCGTTGCCCTATTGCATAGAACGGGCGAACGATGCCCGATGTCAGTATCAACTTCGATGCCTTTTGGCGGGTTTGGCGGTGATCGATGAATATCGAGAACATGTTTGACAAGCCTGATGTCAAGCAGCTGGTCCACGCATTTAGCCTTTTGGACGACGAGAAGGATATCCAAGCGTTTTTGACCGATATCTGCACGCCGCGCGAGATTTGCGATCTATCGCAGCGTCTGCAGGTCGCGCGTTACCTGGACGAGGGCGAGCCCTATGTTGAGGTTCAAGCCCGTACTGGCGCTTCGTCCACCACGGTGAGCCGTGTGTCCAAGGCGCTCAATGGCGAGTATGGTGGCTACCGCAAAATCCTCATTAAGCTGGAGGACGGCGAGTAGGCCGCGCAAAAAACGAATTGTACAAAACCGCTTCCCCGGGGGCGGTTTTTATATGCCCGCAATCGGCTGGTGCGTTGGGGTCAGGTTGCTTTGTACCAAAAGATGGAGCTGCGGTGGCAATGTGTCCGCTTGGGCGGGTAGGATGGATGCATTGATTATTGCGAACAGTTTGAGCGGAGGACCATGCCTGTTCGAATCTATACCACCAATGCCGGCACGGATTTGAGTGATGCCGAGTCGGCGCTGCTTGCCGACCTTGTTGACTGCCACGGACGTGCCGTGCTGCTGGCACCTACGTTTGCCGAGCTCGACCTGTGCCGTCATGATGCGGCGGAAGCCGGGATTTCGCTGGGTATCGACTACAAGACGCCTACATCGTGGCTTCGCTCGCTTTGGGAGCTTTTGGGCGACGGGCGCGGTTTCGTCGACAACCTGCAGCGCCAGATGCTGTTCTCGGACATGGTCACGCGTCTCGACGATGCCGACCTGCAGCCGCTTTCGCGCAGCCAGGGCACAGTGCGCATGCTCGCGCGCATGGCCCGCGACGTGTTGCCGGGCGTTGCGGGGACGGGTGCCGAACGATGCCGTGGCGACAACTGCCAGCCTGAGCCAAAAAGCGATGCCGAGGCTCGTGTGTTCGAGCTTTTGCGCGCCTACGCGGGCGGTTTGGACCGTCGAGATATGGTTGAGCCCTGCGAGGCAGCTGACATTATGACCAGTGTCCTGGCCGATAGTCTGCCGGCGTGCACTCGCGCCGTATGCGTGCGCGGTATCACGTCGTTTACGCACGGTCTGCTCGAGCTGCTGTCTGCCGTGGCGAACAATGGGGGAGAGGTCGTCGTGCTGCTTGCCCGCGAGCAGGCGGCGATGCGCGAGGAGCTTGCCGCGGCATTTGATGCCCGCGATGTGTTGTTTGAGGTCGCGCCGCTAGGGGAGGGTGTCGGCGCGTCTGATGCCGCTTGCGGGACCGCCGCTCAGCCTGCCTTTATTGAGGTCGCTGGCCCCCATGCCCGTGCTCATGTCTATGCGGACGCAATTGATGATCTGGTAAAAACGTGCCGGGGTTCCGAGGTCGACGGCGCCTCTGCCGACCCCGTGCGTGTGCTTGCCGTTTCTGCCCGGGCACCCCAGCTGTTCGGTGAGCTCGCCTCTCGTCTGGCGGCTCGTCATATCGCCGCCGAGACAGCTGAGTTCACGGCGTTTTCCCAATCCATTGCGGGCAGGCAGTTTGCGGCGCTTGCCGGTCTGATCGAGCGCATGAAGGCCGCCGATGAGGGCATGGCGTCAAAGATCGAGTGGTGGCCCGCGCCGGAGCTTACCGACTGGATCTACAGTCCGCTTTCGGGCGCTGATGCCGTCAATGCCCGTACCTTCGATAAGAATATGCGTCTCTCGCGCAGCAAGACTACCGCGGGCGTTAAGAGCCTGCTGCAGAGCGTTCAGGGCCAGGTGAGGGGTGCGCGCAAGGCGGCGAGCGACGAAAACTGGTTTAAGAACGTACCGTGTGTGGTTTCGGACGTGTTCCAGGCGCTGTGGCGTGACAAGCCCGTGACGGCGCTCAAGGCCATGCTTGCCGTTGCCGAGGCGTTGCCCGATCGCTTGCTGGGCAGCTTGGATGGCCAAGCCCGTCGCCAGGCGGAGGTGGCCCTGCTGCGCCATGTCATCGACATCCTTATGAATGGCGCCCGCGCGCTCGACGTGTCGCAGGCCGCGACCGTGCCCGTGCTCGATGGCATTCGCACCAAGGTGGACAAGCGTAGCGCCGCCTATGATTACGAGACCCACGAGGTCGACCGCGCGCCGCGCGCCCAGGTGCGCTTTGCGTCGCTTGCCGATGCGGCGGCTCTGCGCCCCGGCAGCTACGATGCCGTGCTGTTTGCCGATGTCGATCTGGACAGCTATCCGCTCTCGCGTGAGGAGGGGCCGCTGACCACGCTGACGGCGAGCCTTGGTCGCGAGGGTGTGACGCTTGAGCCCGCGGCCTTGCTGCGCGTGCGCTTTGGCCACGCGATGCAGGCGGCACGCGGCCCTGTTGTGCTTGCGCGCGTGACGCACGATCGCCAGGCGCGCGAGTGCTATCCGGCTGCCGTGTGGACCGAGTTGCGGGCGCATGCCGAGGCCGCTGAAGCTGCTAAGGCAGCTGACGACGCTAAGGTCGCTGACACCGACAAGGCCACTGACGCCGACAAGGCGAAGTGCGTGGGTGAGGGCGATATCGTAAGGGACTTCGATCCCGCGGCAGGCGAAGGTCTCAAGCGCGAGCGCGTGACCTGTGAAGCCCCTCAGCATCTGGGTGCCGAGGCCGTGCCGTATTTGGTCCTGCGCCGTCGTGACGGCGAGGGCGAGGACGCGCCGCTTGTGCCGCGCCTGACGTCCGCCTCGCAGATTGAGGCCTATTCTACCTGCCCGCTGTGCTGGTTTGTCTCGTATCGCGTCAAGCCCCAGTCTATCGACGCGGGCTTTGGCAACATGGAGAAAGGCAACTTCGTCCACGACGTGCTGGAACATCTGCATGCCCGTCTGCCCCAAGAGGGCATGGAGCGCGTGACGCCCATGAATCTGTCGCGCGCACAGGAGCTGCTGCGCGAGGTCTTTGACGAGACCTTGGCCGAGCACGCCGGCAAGCGCGGCACCGAGGGCCCACTGGTGCCGCTCTCCCCGGTGGAGGAGCGTCAGGTGGCCGAGATCTTGCCGCAGCTGGAAGGCGTGCTCGCCTACGAGTCCGAGGCGCTTGCCCCCTTTGCCCCGCGCTATCTGGAGTTTGCGTTCAACGAGCTCCAGGTCGAGTATGCCGGTTGGCCGCTCGGTGGGCGCATCGACCGCGTGGACGTGGATGCCGAGAACCGTGCCGTGGTGATCGACTACAAACATCGCTCGGGCGTCGAGGAGTATAAGCTTGCCGACCCCACAGTGTTCGACGAGAAGACGGGTGCGGTGCCCGCCGACGACCCGCGCTGGCTGCCGCCGCATACCCAGACGCTCATCTACGCCCAGGCCATGCGCCGGGCGCTGGATCTGAATACCCGTGCGGCGCTTTACTTTTCCACCAAGGGCGGCAAGCCCGCGCTGCGCGGTGCCGCGAGCGCCGCGCTGTTGGAGCAGGAGCGCGGCGACGGTCGCATTCCGGGCCTTAAGAAGGGCTTCCCGGGCGAGGGCGGCAACATGGACTTCGATACGCTGCTCGATCGCGTGGAGACCGGCATTGCCGAGCGGCTGCGCGAACTCGAGGCGGGCGTCGTGACGGCGGTCGATCCGACATCGGCGCAAGCCGCGCATGCGCGCTGCTCGTATAACCACGAAGGAACGTTTGTAAGGAGGGGCGTGTAGACCATGGATCTTTCGACTTTGATGCCGCAACAGCTGCAAGTCGTCAAAACGCTCGACCGCCCGCTATTTGTCTCGGCGGGTGCCGGCTCGGGCAAGACCTTTACCCTTACGCGCCGCATCGTCTACGCACTTTCGCCCGAATCCGGTCCGTTTGTCGAGCATCTGGATCAGGTGCTCGCCATTACCTTTACCAAAGACGCCGCGGCTGAGATTCGCGACCGTGTGCGCCGTGCGCTTATCGAAGAGGGTATGGACGAAGAGGCTCTGACGGTCGACGACGCTTGGATCTCGACCATTCACGGCATGTGCTCGCGTATCCTGCGCGCGCATGCGTTGGAGCTGGGCATCGATCCCGAGTTCACGGTGCTTACCGATACCGATGAGCTTATGGATCAGGCTGTCGAGCATGTGCTGGGCCGCGCGACAGCGCCCGATGCCGCTCCCGAGCTCGCGGCTTCGCTCAAAGCACTCTATGCCTGGTATCCCATGGCGGGTGAGGGCGGTCCCTTTGGCAGCGGCACCACCATCAAAGGTCTGGTGCGCAACCTATTGGAGCTATCGAGCCAGCTGCCGGGCGGCATGGACGACGTGTGCGTGGTTCGTGGCTGTGCCGATACCTCGGCCCTGGCAGACGCCTATCGCGCGGCGCTCGGCGCGAGCAAGGCGGCGACCGAAAAGGCGCAGGTGGCGCTCGAGGCCATCGACGTGTTCGAGGCGAGCGGCAAGACCATGGCGGATGTGGCGCGGCTTATGATGGCGTGCAGTATGCCGCGCGCGAGTAAGATGTTCCCAAAAGAGAATGTCGAGCTGCTCAAGGCAGAGGCTGCCGACACCTTCGTCAATATTGTGCTGGCTTGCGGTGGCCCGGCACTTGATGCGCTGACGGGGCTTGCCCGTGCCGTAGAGGCGGAATACCGTGCGCTCAAGGCTGACCAGTCCACACTCGACAATAACGATCTGTTGCGCATGGCATACGAGGCGCTGCGCGATTATCCCGCCATCCGAGCCGCCTACGAGGGCCGCTTTAAGATGGTCATGATTGACGAGTTCCAAGATACCGACCAGATGCAGGTCGATCTGATTCGCTATCTGACGGGCGCGGGGGAGCGCGCGCTGTGCACCGTGGGCGATGCGCAGCAGTCCATCTATCGCTTCCGTGGCGCCGAGGTCGAGGTGTTCCGTCGCCAGGAGCGCAAGGTGGGCTCCTCTGCTGCGCCCGAGACGACTGCCGTCTCCGATGCCCCCGCCGGCGAGCTCGTCAAACTCGTGCGTAACTTCCGCAGCCACGACGAGGTGCTGCGCTATGTGGCGCGCGTCTTTGACGGCGATACCGGTGGTTTGATGCAGGGGTTCTTGGATCTTGAGCCGAGTGACGATCGCGAGGACAAGCTCAAGGCGAAGGCTTCGCGCCGCCAGGCGGTCTTCGTTGCCGGTGGCAGCATGCAGGAGCGAACGCAGGCGAAAGCTCGTGCGATTGCGGAGCGGTTCCAAGTGCTCGTCAAAGCGGGGCAGCCTCAGGGCAGCATGGTTCTGCTGCTGGGCCGCATGACCAACGCCGATGTCTATGCGCAGGCCTTCCGCGACCAAGGGCTCGACTGCGTGATCGCAGGCGGCTCGGTCTTTGCCCAGGCAGCCGAGGTGCAGACGGTGCGTGCCCTGGTGTGCGCACTTGCCAATCCGGCCGATACGGCGCAGGGTCTTATGCCGCTGTTGGCCTCGCCGATGTTTGCACTCGGCGCCCAGGAGTTCCTGGCGCTGGCGACCAAGCTCGACGAGCAGACGGGCGAGACGTCGCGTCGCAACATCGATGCGGGCATCATGAGCGATTCCGATGTGCCGGGCTTGCAGGGCTTGCCGCTCGTAACGCGCGCCCGCGAGGTGCTGCGCTACGCACTGCGTCGCGTGGGGCGTGATTCGTTCGCTGCCATCGCGCGCGACGTGGTCAATGCCTCCGGCTGGTTCGTGCGTCTGGCGCAGCGCGGCCCCGAGGGCAAGGCCATTGCCGCCAACGTGCTCAAGGCGCTCGATGCCGTGGCCGAGGCAGAGGCCGAGCACGGCAATTCTCCGCGCTCCATCGCGCTGGCCTTCGACCGCTTCTTGGCGGGCAAGGAGGCCCCGGGTGCCCTCAACGAGGAGGGTGACGGCGCGGTACGCATCATGACCGTGCATGCGTCCAAGGGCTTGGAATATCCGGTCGTGGCGGTTGCCGAGTGTTTTGGCGTGCGTAAGTCCTCGGGTGCGGCACAGATGGGTCGCGTCGAGGGCGGAGCGCAGGTCGTGGCACTGCCGGCACGCTTCGATGGCGTTAAGCTTGCCGATGGGGCCTTCGTGAAGGGCGATGACGTCAAAAAGCAGTTTGAGCATGCGTTTAAGGGCAAGGGCACGTCGCTGTGGCTGCCGCCGGAGCTCATGGAGGACGTCTGTGCGACGGGCTCTCCCGCCGAGGCATTTGCCCGCCTGCGCAACGACGACCTGCGGCTTTCGCTCGAGGAGCGGGCCCGCTTGCTCTACGTTGCCATGACGCGTGCGCGCGAGCTGGTGATCTTGGCGATGGATGCTGGCGTGAGCCGTGGCAAGGTGACGGCGCCGACCTTCGACGTCGAGACCGATCTGACCTACGACGTGCTCCGCCGTATTTTGCCGACCGACGCTCTGGACATGCCGCAGCTCGATGCCGACCGCCTGGTGTTCGACAACTCCCAGCCGGGCGACTACGAGCTTATTTCGCTCGCGGGCTTTACCTTTGGCGAGCAGGCGTTTGAGGCCAACGCTTCGCTGGATGCCGAGGGCAGGCTTGTTCGTGGCGATGCCGATGCAGATGCTGCCGACGATTCGGCCAGCACAATCGTCCCCGGTCCTGCCGACCCCAAGCCCGATTCGTTTGAGCTTGTGTATCCCCAGGCAGTGGGCGTGCGCATGGGCACCTGTCCGTTCCCGGCGCGTGACTCGTATAGCTACTCGTCAATCGCCGCGGCGCTCCATGCCGAGACGGAAGACCGTGCCGCCGAGGCTCGTGTTCCCATGGACGAGTCCGGCGATGATGCAGAGTCGGATGGCTCGGAAATAACCGATGCAGACGTGGCCGCTGTCGAGCCCGCCGGCAATCCCATGGCGCTGGGCTCGGCCTTCCACGCCGCCTGCCAGTGGCTCATCGAGATGGGTGCCGACGCGTTGCCCGCCGCGCGTGCCGATGCGCTGGCACGCTTGTGGCGCCTGACGCCGGAGCAGCGCGAACGCTTCGACGTTGCCCTGGACCGCTGGCTCAAGTCGGCTGTTCGTGCCGACCTGCTCGCGTGGCCGTGCGTTCGCGCCGAGGTGCCGTTCTTTTCGCTGGGCTGCGAGGACGAGGACATCGCTCGCTACGGTGCCTATGCCGAGGGCGCCATCGATGCACTGGCCACCGACCCGGCCGATCCGTCGCGCGCCCTGGTCATTGATTACAAGACGGGCGGCACGCCGGACGAGACGCCGGACCAGCTGCTCGAGAAGCACGCCCTGCAGGCGCGCGTTTACGCCGACGTGTTGCACAAGGCGGGCTTTGAGGCCGTGACCGTCAAGTTCGTCCGCGTGGAGCAGCCGGATCCAACCATCTTCGTCGAACCCGCCGAACCTCAAGTGGTCACCTACAACCTCTAGCCCTCAGATAACTTGCGGTGGAATACGGACTGTTTTGGCCAAAAAAGCCGCCAAACAGTCCGCATTTCACCGCAACTGCAAGAGGAGCCGTGTTGGTTTGGCTAGGTTCGGGTGCTGTCCGTGCCGTGCGGTAAAATCGTTCAGTCAGAACACGAACCCGCATCGGAGCTCATCACATGGCATTCGTCCATCTGCACAATCACACTGTTTTCTCCATGCTCGACGGCGCAACCCGTATCCAGGATATGGTCAATCGTGCCGTTGAACTTGGCATGCCCGCCGTGGCCATTACCGACCACGGCTACATGTATGGCGTGCCCGACTTGGCGCTGGCCTGCGACGCCGTCAACCACAACACGCCCGAGTACAAAACCTGGAGCCACGACAAGGCCTTCTTGGAAAAGGACCGCCGCGACGAGCTGGTGGAGCCCGACCCCGAGGAAAACCCGCGCGAGCATGCCCAGTATGTGAAGGACATGGCCATGTGGGACGAGAAGGGCAATATCGACGAGCTCAAGCCGCCTCTGGTCATCAAGCCCATCTTTGGCTGCGAGGTCTACTTTACGCCGGACGAGACCCTTGCCCGCGACCACAAGCCCGAGCTCTACCACATGATCCTTCTGGCCAAGGACCAGGAGGGCTACGTCAACCTAATGCAGACGGTCTCCGAGGCCGCCGTGCAGGGCTTTTACTACAAGCCGCGTGTGACGCTCGACAACCTGCGCCGCCATGCCAAGGGCATGATCTGCACGAGCGCCTGTATCGCGGGCATCATCCCCAAATACATCGACCGCGGCGACATGGAAGGCGCCATCAAGTGGGCCGAGACCTTCCGCGACACCTTTGACCCCGGCGACTTTTATATCGAGATCCAGGAACACGGCATCACCACCGACAACGGCCTGACTGACGAGCAGATGGACCGCACGCTCATCGATATCGCCAAGCAGGTGGGCGTTAAGGTCATCGCCACCAACGACTTCCACTACCTGCGCCGCGAGGATGCGCCTGTGCAGGACGTCATCATGTGCATCGGCATGAACGCCAAGGTCGACGACCCCAACCGCATGCGCATGACCGGCTCGGAGTTTTACATGAAGACCGAGGAGGAGATGCGGGCGATGTTCCCGTATTGCCCCGAGGCCTGCGACAACACGCTCGAGATCGCCGACAAATGCTATGTGGAGCTGGACTGGGACTCCATCATCCTGCCGCGCTTCCCGCTGCTCGACCCCGGCGAGACGCACGAGAGCCAGTTCCGCCGCGAGTGCGAGAAGGGCCTGCGCCAGCACTACGGCGACGACTGGGCCACGCGCGAGATCGGTGGCGTCAACATCAAAGAGCGCTTTGAGTACGAATACAAGGTCATTTGCGACAAGGGCTTTGCCGCCTACTTCCTCATCGTTGCCGAGTACGTGCAATGGGCCAAGGACAACGGCATCGGCGTCGGCCCCGGCCGTGGCTCGGCCGC
>FR878703.1:0-8666 GCA_000434535.1 Collinsella sp. CAG:166 | reverse complement strand
GGCCCCGGCCGTGGCTCGGCCGCCGGCGCTATCGTCGCCTACGCCATGAACATCACCGCGTTCGACCCGCTCGAGAACGGCCTGATGTTCGAGAGGTTCTTGTCCCCGCAGCGTACCGAGATGCCCGATATCGATATGGACTTCGACGATGAGCGGCGCCTCGAGGTCGTGGAGCACGTTCGCCAGCTCTACGGCCCCGAGAAGGTCACCCACGTCATCACCTACTCGACCATTAAGGCCAAGCAGGCCATCAACGACGCCGCGCGCGTGCTGGACTATCCGGTCTACATGGGCCAGCGCCTGTCCAAGATGGTCTCGAGCGACCCCAAGGTCAAGCTCAAGCAGGTGCTCGAAAAGCAACCCGGCAAAGAGGATCTGTTTAACCCCGACTTTGCCGAGGCCTATAAAAAGGACGACGACGCCCGCCGCATCATCGATACGGCGCTCTCGATCGAGGGTCTCACCCGTGGCGAGGGCGTGCACGCGTGCGCCGTTCTGATCTGCCGCGACCCCGTCAACGAGCACGTGCCCACCAAGCTCGACACCAAGGGCGGCGTCGAGATTACCCAGTACGAGGGCCATACCGTTGCCGATATGGGCCTGCTCAAGATGGACTTCCTGGGCCTGCGCACGCTGACGGTTATCTCCAAGGCCAAGGCAAACATCAAAAAGAACTTCGGCATCGACATCAAAGAGGAAGAGATTCCCTTTGACGATCCCGAGATCTTTAAGCTCATGGGCTCCGGCCACACCGCCGGCGTCTTCCAGGTCGAGTCCGCCGGCATGACGGCCACGATCAAGAACATGAAGCCCACCGAGTACAAGCACGTCGTGGCATTGATCGCCCTGTACCGCCCGGGCCCGCTGGGCGCCGGCATGGTCTCGTCCTACATCAACCGTATGAACGGCAAGGAGCCGGCGGTCTCCTATGACGACCGCCTGGACGACATCCTGGGCGAAACCTACGGCACCATGGTCTATCAGGAGCAGGTTATGCTCATCTCCGTCGAGATGTGCGGCTTCTCCAAGGGCGAATCGGACTCGCGTATCCGTAAGCCCGTGGCTAAGAAGAAGATCAAGCTGCTCACGTCGACGGTGCTTCACTGGGAGGATGGCTCGGACGAGACCACCTACGACCACTGGATGAACGGCGCTATCAAGAACAACTACACGCGCGAGGTCGCCCAGAAGATTTGGGACGATGTTCTCGAGTTCGCGTCCTACGCCTTCAACAAGTCGCACTCCGCCGGCTACGCCATTCTGGTTATGCAGACGGCGTGGCTCAAGGCACACTATCCGCACGAGTACATGGCGGCTGTTCTGACGTCCTACACGGGCAAGACCGACAAGATCGTTCACTACGTCTCGGCGTGCCGTCACGACGGCATCCCCGTGCTTTCGCCAGATGTCAACGAGTCCGGTACCGAGTTCACGGCTACCAAGGAGGGCGTGCGCTTTGGTCTGGCCGGCATCCGCGGCGTGGGCACCGGCGTGGCGCAGGCGATTATCGCCGAGCGCGAGGCGGGCGGCCCGTTTAAGACACTGCACGACTTTGTCGAGCGCGTGGACTCGAGCCAGGCAAACCGTCGCGTGATCGAATCGCTGATCAAGGCAGGCGCCTTCGACTCCACGGGCTATCCGCGCCGTCAGATGATGCACTTTGTGGACAAGAACAACCCCGAGAACATCATCGACGCCGCGGTAAAGCGCCAGAAGGACCGCGCGAGCGGCCAGACCTCGTTCTTCGACATGTTTGGCGACGTTGAGGGCTCGGGCTTCGAGGTCAGCGTGCCCGATCCGGACGGCCAGGAATGGGACCGCCACCTTAAGCTGAGCCAGGAGAAGGAGGTTCTGGGCATCTACGTTTCGGACCACCCGCTGCGCCCGTTTGAGTATGCGCTCAGCAAAGCGCGCGACTTCTCGTTCTCGCAGATCGACACCGGCTACGAGGTACAAAACCCCACGGGCGGCACCATCAACCAGGAGATTCCCGAGGGCAAGGCGCTGTGGTGGGCCGGTATGGTCTCGAGCGTGTCCAAGCGCGTGACCAAAAACGGCGATCCCATGGGCATCGTGCAGCTCGAGGACATGGAAGGCGAGGCCACGGTCGTGGTGTTCCCCAAGACCTACAAGGAGGCCGAGGGGTATCTGTACGGCGAGGTCGATCCCGAGACCGGCGCGCAACTGTCCGACGCCTTTGTGCGCATCAAAGGCAAGCTCGAGCGCTCGGACCGCGGCGACCAGATCATCGCGCAGGAGATCGTGCCGCTGGAGCTCAACGAGGAGAACAACAAGCCCAAGGTCTTTGAGGTCATGGTGCCCAACAGCCGCTTTAGCCAGGGCAATATGGCGCGCCTGGCCACGGTGCTCACCACCAACCCGGGCGGCGACCGCGTGGAGATCTTTATTGAGCAAGTCGACGGGCGCGTGCTACGTGCCGAGGTGCCAGCCAAGGTCAACGCACGCTCGATTCCGCTGCTGGCAGAGGCAAAGGCCATCGTCGGCAACCAAGGCCGCGTGACGGTTATCTAAGCTACCCCGGGTGAGATTGGAGGAAGTGATGGCGCAGGGGACGTTTGTGCAGGCGCTTCGCAAAGAGGCGGCTTTGAGCGGCACCTTTATGAAGGGGCGTTCGCTCATGCTCAACGGCGCCGTGCTGTCGATTGAGGACAGCGGCTCGCGCTTCTCCAAAAACGTGACGGTTGAGGGCTCGGTGCGCGGCTCGCGCGGCGACCTGTACAAGACGCGCGTGGCGCTCGACATGGACGAGCACGAGGTAATCGACTACGATTGCGATTGTCCCGCTGCCTATCGTTACCCCGGCATGTGCAAGCACGCCATTGCCACGGCTCTGGCGTATTTGGATGCCAGCGGCGCCGAGCCCGTCGAAGGTTTGCGCACGCCGGTTCGCACGTTTACGGCGCAGCCGAAACAGCCCGCGCGCACCGCGCCCAAAGCGCCGGCCGTCAACCCCAATTTTCCCTTTCCGGCGCCCGTCCCCACGAGTCCCAGCCTTATGGCGGCGCTCTCCGATCTTTCGGACGCGCGCATGGATGAGCTGGCGAGCATACGCCGCAAGCTCGCCGGCAGTGTGGATCCCGATGCCCCCAAGGCGGTGTTGGAGCCCTCGCT
Source organism: Collinsella sp. CAG:166 (assembly GCA_000434535.1). Taxonomy (GTDB): domain Bacteria; phylum Actinomycetota; class Coriobacteriia; order Coriobacteriales; family Coriobacteriaceae; genus Collinsella. The sequence goes on along the minus strand of FR878703.1, from coordinate 5,534 downwards.
GGTGCCGTACTACAATCCGCTGTTCGCCGACCGCTTTAGCTGGGCGCTCGAGTTCCGCATTCGCTGCGGTTCGGTGTCCTACGTGGTCAAGGATATCGACGGCATGGCCGATGCCTACGTGCGCGGCGGCACCTTCTCGTACGGCAAGAAGCTCACGTTTGTCCATACGCCCGAAGCCTTTGAAGACGTGTCGACAAAGCTGCTCAACCTTGTTGTGACGACAGTTGCCTATCTCGATGACATCACAAGCTCGCGTTCGGCGTCGTACGACTTTGCCCGCAGCGGTTTTGTCGCCGAGCGTCAGTTGCCGCTGTCCGAGCATAGCATCGTATATGTGCTGGACCTGCTGCGCGGCCAGACCATCTCCTTTGAGCCCGCCTGGTCGCGGGGGACGACGACGCATCGCACCTATGACGTGGCGGTTGAGATGCCTCCGGAAGGGGAGGACGAGGCGCTGTCTAGGCGCCCACCGCTCCTTGCCGCCAAAATCGCGCCGGCGGCTGGTGGTAGCTACGATCTGCGCCTGCCGGCCGATGCATACTGCTTTGCTTCGGGCGACGTAGCCTATCTGGTCGACACCCGCCGTGCGCGCCGCACCGATGTGGCGTTTGCCCAGCATGCAGCGCCGTTCCTATCGCGCTTGCTGCCCTGTCGCACGCCGGTCCATATCGCTGCCGACCAGGTGGGGGAGTTCTGTCGTATGGCGCTGCCCATTTTGCGCGACTACACCGACCTCACCGCGCCCGCCGCGCTCGATACCGTGGCACCCGAGCCGAGCTTTGCTATGGCGATCGGCGTCGATGATGGGCTCGTGACCTGCAAAATTACGGTTACCTACGGCGATTGGTCGGCAGACCTCTTTAGCCTGGGCGCTCCGGGCAGTCTCTTCGAAGAGCAGCGCCCGGGCGTGCCGCTCCGCGACGAGGTGGCGGAGTTTCGCGTTATGGACACGGCGGCCCTGTACTTCGATTTCTACGAGGGCGGTCTGGCGTTTGAGGAGCGCGATGACGAGAGCCTGTTCCACTTGCTGACCGAGGGCCTGTCTGCCCTGTCCGAGCTGGGCGAGGTCATGCTCAGCGACCGCCTGCGCCAGATCTCGGTGCGCCCTGCGCCCAAACTCTCGGTGCGCGCCACCGTCAAGAGCAACTTGCTCGACGTCGAGTTGGGTGCGAGTGGGCTTTCGGCTGCGGACCTTGCCGTCTATCTCGATTCGTACAAGCGTCATCAAACGTTTGCGCGCCTTACGTCCGGCGACATCATTCGCCTGGACGAGGGCGCCCGAGCCGCGTTTGGCCTCGCCGAGGACCTGGGTGTCGATGCCGTCGACCTGCTCGACGGCGTGTCGCTTCCCGCGTCGAGCACCCTTTTTGTCGATAGCATGCTCGCGCGCACGCCCGCGCTCGAGGCCGATCGCGACGCTGCGTTCCGCCGTACCGTCGAGCGCCTGGACACGCTCGGCAAGATGGACTTTACGGTGCCGGCATCGCTCAAGGCAACGATGCGCGGCTACCAGGTCGACGGCTACCAGTGGCTCGGCTCGCTCGAACACCTGGGCCTTGGCGGCATCTTGGCCGACGACATGGGCCTGGGCAAAACGCTCCAGATGATCGCGCACATTCTGGCGTGCGTGGAGGCGGGGGACACTAAGCCCACGCTCGTGGTATGCCCGGCCTCGCTCGTGTACAACTGGACCGCCGAACTGGAGCGCTTCGCCCCGTCGCTCGATGTGTGCGCCATCGTGGGCGCCAAGGCCCAGCGTCGCGTGCAAATCGCCGGCGTGGTCGAGCATAACGTGGTCGTGACGTCGTATGACCTTATGCGCCGTGATATCGATGAGTACGCCGAGCAGGATTTTGCCCGCGTTGTGCTCGACGAGGCCCAGTACATTAAAAACCCGCTCACCCAGGTGGCGCGCGCTGCCAAGCGTCTGCCGGCCGGCGTGCGCTTTGCCTTGACGGGCACGCCCATCGAAAACCGCCTATCCGAGCTCTGGAGCATCTTCGACTTTTTGATGCCGGGCCTGCTTGGCACGCGCGAATCGTTCGCAAAGCGCTTCGAAAGCCCGGTCGAGCACGCCGAAGGTGACAGCGCCGCCCGCCTGCAGGCGCTTGTGTCGCCGTTTGTGCTGCGCCGTGTCAAAGAGGACGTGGTGGCCGATCTGCCCGAAAAGATCGAGGACACAGTCGTGGCTCAGCTCACCGGTGAGCAGCGCAAGCTTTACCTGGCAAATCAGGACCGCATCGCCCAGCAGGTGCAGCACCGCGAGGCCGGGGAGTTTAAGAAGGATAAGCTCAAGGTGCTCGCCGAGCTCACCAAGCTGCGCCAGATCTGCTGCGACCCGCGTCTGCACTACGAGGATTACAAGGCGGGAAGCGCCAAACTCGATACGTGCATGGAGCTCGTCCACGGCGCGCTCGACGGTGGCCATCGCATCTTGCTGTTCAGCCAGTTTACGGGCATGCTCGATATCATTGGCAAGCGCCTGGCCAAGGAGGATATCGCCTTCCTTAAGCTCACGGGCGCATCGTCTAAAGAGAGCCGCGCCAAGATGGTCGCACAGTTCCAGGCGGGCGAGGTGCCGGTCTTTTTGATCTCGCTCAAGGCGGGCGGCGTGGGCCTTAACCTGACGGCTGCCGACGTGGTCATCCACTACGACCCGTGGTGGAACGTGGCCGCACAGGACCAGGCGACCGACCGCGCGCATCGTATTGGCCAGCAACATACCGTGACCGTGTACAAGCTCATCGCCAAGGACACGATCGAGGAGCGCATTATGCAGATGCAGGAGTCCAAGCGCGACCTGGTCAACAGTGTGCTTGGCGGCGACGGTATCTCGTCGGCGCTGTTTACCCGCGAGGATGTTCTGGCGCTGCTGGGCGGCGACGGGCGCTAACCCGCTCGGGGTGGGACTGCTAGGGCGGATAGCTCGCGCTGCCCCATCGTCCCTGCCCGTTATGTGTTCATTTGCCATGCCGTGGATGGTTCGCCTGCCTTTGGGCATAAGAACCATCAAGAACATTGGCACATCAGCAAAGGAGAACATCATGGCGAAATTCTTTAAGGACCCTGACGGCAAGCTCATCGCCGCCCTTGGCGACGACGTTGCGATCCCTGCCGGCTGCACGGAACTGACTGCAAACACTGAGGACGCGGCGCACGAGAAGCACGTGCCTGTTGTCGAGACCGAGCGTGACGGTCACGTGATCCGCGCACGCGTGGGCTCGGTTGAGCATCCCAGCCTGCCCGAGCACTATATTGAGTGGATTGCCCTTGAGGCCGAGGGCCGTCTGGAGGTCCATTACCTTGAGCCCGGCATGAAGCCCGCGACGTTTTTCGCGGGCGGCTCCAAGACCGGTACCGTCTATGCCTACTGCAACCTGCACGGGCTGTGGTCCGCGACATTCTAGGAGCGCGCCCCCGCTCGGGGTATCATAGCTAGCATATGCACATGCAAGCGCCGGCTGCATTATGCGGCCGGCGCTTTTACTACGATTTCGATGGTTTACGACGGAAAGGGCTGGGCCATGAAGCTCGCGCTTGCACAGATCGATATGCGCCTGGGTGATATTGAGGGCATTTGCGGCCGCATCGAGGACCAGGCTCGTCTGGCCCACGAGCGCGGGGCGCGCGTGCTGTGCGTTCCGGCCCCGCTCTTTATGGGCGCCATGCCCGGTGGCCTGGTGGGCGCTGCCGACTTTGAGCACGACGTGCTTGCCGGCTTGACTGGTGTCGCCGAGCGTATCCAGGAGCTTGACATGATCTGCATCGTGCCCGCGGCGGTTTCGTTTGAGGGCCAGCCGCTGCTCGACTACATGATGCTCAAGGACGGTCATGTGGTGCCGGCGCGTTCGAGCATTGCCCTGCAGCGTGGCGAGAACAGCGACACGCGTTGGGCGCCGCCGGTGTTCGACGTGGACGGCGTGCGCATCGCCGTGATTTTTGACTTGGACCGCGAACTCGAGATGTTGCCGACCGGTGTTGACCTCATTGCGTATTTTCAATTCAACGCGTTTGACATGACCGATCGCGAGACTGCCGCCATTGCCGCCGTTCGCAGCGGCGCCTACCGCAAGATCGCATCCAAGCGCAGCGTGTGGTTTGCCTGCATGGCGCCGGTCGGCGCCTATGACGAGTCGGTGTATACCGGCGGTTCGTTTGTGCTCGACGACTGCGGTCGCGTGGTGGCCCAGGCGCCGTGTTTTGAGGAGAGCCTGCTGGTCCAGGAGATTCAGCGCGGCGTGATGCTCGATGCCCTGGAAGATCACGAACTGTCCGAGTTCCGTTCCGAGGAGTGGCTGTGGCAGGCGCTGGTGCTCGCCGTGCGCGACAACGCCCGAGCCCACGGTGCGTCGCGTGCTGTGGTGGCACTCGAGGGTGACTTGCCGTCGTCCCTGCTGGCGGCGCTGGCCGTCGACGCTCTGGGCCCGCGTAATGTGATTGGCCTGGTGCTGGGACGCAACCGTATCTTTACGCCGGCGCAGGAAGAGGCCGAGGCTGCCCGCTGTGCCGCCGTCCGTGCCATCGCCGAGCGTTTGCACATTCGCACCGTCGAGCGCGATGCACCGGATGCGGCGCGTGTGCTCGATCGCGACGTGTCGGCGGGCGATGCCGAGCGTCTGCGCTCGCGCACGCTGGGCCTCATGCTGGAGGACACGGCGCTCGAGCTGGGTGCGATGGCGCTGAGCCCGCTGTCCAAAACCGAGTACGCGCTGGCGGCGCCGGCGCTTTGCGGCGGCTACCAGGGCGATTACGCGCCCTTTGGCGATGTGTACCTGTCGACGCTTGAGTTTGTGGCACGTGTGCGCAACCGCACGTCTGCCGTGGTGCCCCAAGAGCTCGTGACGCTCAACGCGGTGGAAGATTGTATGGAGCGCGTGCTGGCGCAGGCGCTCTCGACGCTCGACGGCCCGGTCGATATGCTCGACCGCGCGGCACAGCTGCTCGGCGGGCTTGAGCCGGGTGAGGTCGATGGCGCGCTCGAGGCGCACGTGGACCGCAATCGATCTTTCGACGACATCCCGATGGCCGCTGGCAAGCCTGAGGCTTGCTCGCTGCTGCTGATGCTCGTTCGACAGGGTGAGGCTGCCCGCCGCATGTTGCCGACGGCGCCGATCGTCTCGGCCCGTTCGTTTGCCGAGCGCTCCTGGCCGTATATGCTCGCGTGGTCCGACCTGGGGCTTAACGGTAAGGAGCGTATGACGGTCGATTCGCTGGCGCGCGCCGAGGTGCGCCGTTTTGCTGACGAGGATACGAGCGAGCGCGTGCGAAACGAGATGATGGGCGTGCTGGGCGAGCTATTGGGTATTTCGCCCGAGCAAATGGAGGAGCTGCGCTCTGAGGACGGTCAGCGTCGTTTGCACGAGGGAATGAAAAAGTTCGAGGGCGAGGTTCAGGACGCCATCGATAAGATGATGGGCGGTCAGGGCGGCTCGCAAGGTAGTCCCCAGGGTGGCCCGATGCCGCATCCGCCGGTGGATCCGAGGCAGTCCCCCTTTTTCTCGCAGAACTAACTATGGGATAGGGCCAAGGTTACG
>FR878702.1 GCA_000434535.1 Collinsella sp. CAG:166 | reverse complement strand
AACGCCCTGCGGAAGACGGTCGATGCTTTCCTCGCCAAACAGATGATGCGTAATGAGCGCGGGCATAATGATCCTTTCGATTTCATTCGATGCCACCCATTATGCCCACCGCACGGTCATGCCAAACCTGCGGCGGTAAACGATGGCATGCAGACCGCCTACGCAAGCCCCAAGTGTGCCTTGACCTCGGCAGCACGACGACGGGACACGGGCACCGTCGAGGTTACGCGATCGAGCCTGAGCTCCATAAGACCCGTGGAACCGATCTCGACATTATGCACGTCTTCCAAATTGACCAGATAGCTGCGATGGACACGGATAAAGCCCTCGGAGGCCAAGCGCCGCTCGAGCGAGGAAATCGACTCATTGATCAGGTATGTTCCCTCGGCGCAGACGACGTTGCAAAAATCGGCGCGTGCCTCAAAGTAGCAGACATCCGCCACGGGAATGAACACCTTTTTGCCCCCGCGATCCACTGTCAGGCGCAAAGGCTGGCGCGGAGCATGGACGACACGGCGAGTGCCCAAGGCGACCTCGATCTTGTCGAGCGCCTTTGACAAGCGGGCATCCTCGACCGGTTTGACGATGTAATCGACAGCATCGAGGTTATAGGCATCAGCCGCATACTCGGCAAATGCCGTCACAAACACCACGACCGGCGGCGTCTTTAGGTTCTGCAGCGTCTCGGCAAGCTCAATTCCCGAGCGACCGGGCATGGTAATGTCTAAAAACAGCACGTCGGGCTTGTTCGACAGAATCGACTCCACGGCTTCGGTGACATTGCCCGCCTCGGCAATCTGACCAACACGCGTATCCTTTTCCAACAGATAGCGTAGCTCAGCTCTAATGGGAGGCTCGTCATCAACCACCAAGATGTTCCAGCCTTCGGACATATGCGCTTCCCCTCTTTTTCTCTCAATCCAACCGCGTGCTACACCGTTAGCGGCGCCGGCTCATGCGGCTCGCCGTTCAACTCAACGATGACCTGTGTTCCCACGCCCTCCTGGGACTTCACGCGCATGCCAGAATCTTCTCCGTAAAAGAAATGGATGCGCTGAAGCACGTTGAAGAGCGCCAGGCCGCAACCTCGCTTGATGGAGCCGTCGGCGGTAATGCTCTCGGGCTCCTCTCGGCGATGCTGCTCAAACAGATGCGCGCAGACTTCTTCGCTCATCCCGATGCCGTCGTCTTCGACGATGATCTCCAAGCCGTCATCGGTCTCGAAAGCCCTAACACGAATAGAAAGCGGCTCGGTCTCGCGCTGTGCGTGCTTGATGCAGTTTTCGAGCAGCGGCTGCAAGATAAACGGCGGCACCAGGCTGTCGCGCACCTCAAAGTCGATGTCGACCGAAACGCGCAGACGGCCGTCGCCATACCGGGCCTGCATAAGATTGATATAACGAGTGCCCTGTTCCACCTCGTGCTCGAGCGTGGTGAGCGTATCGGAGTCAGAAAGCGTCTGACGATAGTAGTTGGAAAAGTCGATCAGCAGCGATCGCGCCTTGTCGGGCTCGGTTCGAACGAGCGACACGATCGTGCTAATGGTATTGAATAGAAAATGCGGATCGACCTGCGACTGCAGGGCGCGAAGCTCAACGCGGGCCGTGAGCTCGTCCTGGCGCTCGAGCTCAAAGCTAGCGAGCTGCGTGGAAATTAGATCGGCAAAGCCCGAGGCAAGGGCCGTCTGGCGCATATCGATGCTGCTCAGGCGGGGGTAATACAGCTCGAGTGTGCCCACGCAATGCCCGCGCACGGTAAGCGGCGCGACAATGCCGGCGCGCAGGCGGGGAAAATAGCCGCCCGTCTCATTGGAGGCGTCACGCGAAAACACGCTCTGCTCGCCCGTCTCAATCACGTTGAGCGTGGTCTTGAGCACCACCGGGGTGCCGGCAGGGCACTTTGCCGAGTCCTCGCCCCAGCTTGCCAGCACCTGCTTGCCGTCGGTAAAGCAAATGGCAGAGGCGATGGTCTCGGACAGGATGATTTTAGAGGCGCCCAGGGCCGCTTCGGGCGTAAGGCCGCGCGACGTGTAGGCGAATATTTTTGATGCGATGGCGAGCGTACGGTCGGTTGCGCTCGATGTGAGGTCGTCGGGAACCACAAAGACATACGAGAAGAAGAAGCACAGCATGACCATGCCGGCGATGACGACGACGCCCGGAACGGGATTGGGGTTATCGGTTAAATCCCAGATAAGCAGCAGAATAAGCGCCGGAACGACAACACCGAGCAGGATGGCCTGGACCACATGCTGGGCCGTACGAAAGACCTTGGTAGAGTTGTAGCTCTTGCCCAGAATCAGCCTGTTTAAATCCACCGTCATCCCCTTTTATCTACCGCACCGATAGCAATAAAGAGGGCCGCAAGCGACCCTCTCCATTGCATTATGCAATCAAAAACTGTGTTTTACATCCAGCCATCGACAAACGGTATCTTAGGCGCTGTATTTGTTGGCCTCGCCAAAGGTGCCTGCCTCGACGATCCAGCCGTCCTTCATGATGACGTCCATGTTGTCGGTGTTGAGCACGTGGATGTCGGCGGCGACGTCACCGTTGACGACCAGCAGGTCGGCGCACTTGCCGGCCTCGATGGAACCGGTCTCGTCCTCGATGTGGCACATCTTGGCACCGTTGAGGGTGGCACAGGTGATGGTCTCGACCGGGGTGAAGCCGATCTTGTCGACGAACTCGTACATCTCCTCGATGGAGCAGGTGCCGTACGGGGTGACGAAGGAGAAGGAGTCGGAGCCGATCGTCATGACGACGCCGCGCTTCTTGGCCTCGCGCAGGCAGTCGTAGTTGCGCTGCAGCTCCTTCTCGACCAGGGTGCCCTCGTACTTGTCGTGCAGCTCGGGGACGTAGACGGGCGGATAGGTGGCGTACCAGGTGGGCAGGAAGGCAATTGTCGGGGTGAAGAAGGTGCCCTGCTCGGCCATGAGGTCCATGGTGCGCTCATCGATATCGAAACCGTGAATCAGCTGCTCGCAGCCAAAGCGGACGGAATCGTAGGCAGCGGCGTGGTTGTTGTAGCAGTGGCTCCACACGGGGATACCGACCATCTTTGCCTCTTCGACCACGGCCTGGATCTCCTCGGAGCAATAGTGCTGGTCGCGACCGGAATCCCAGCGCCAGATGCCGCCACCGGTAGCCCAGATCTTGATGGCATCGGGGTTCTCGCGCAGGCGACGACGGACGGCCTTGCGCAGATCCCAAGGACCGTCGACCTGATCGCCCCAGGGGTGCGATTCCTTGTTGAGCTCCTGGCTGCAGTGGTGGGAGTCGCCGTGGCCGGCAACGCGGCAGAAGCCAAGGCCGGTGGCCAGAACGCGCGGGCCCTTGAAGACGCCCTTGTCGATGCAGTCACGGATCTGGATACCAAAGCGGCCGATCTCGCAGACGGTGGTGAGGCCGTGGGTGAGGCAGTCGTAGGCCTGCTTGACGGCGACGGCCTGCTTCTCGAGGAGCGGCTGCATGACCCAGTCGGTGTCATCGTCGGTCAAGTTGCCCGAGAAGTGCAGGTGGGTGTCGATCAGGCCGGGAAGGACGGTCTTGCCGGCGGCGTCGATAACCTCAACGCCCTCGGGAAGGTCCTGCATAGCACCGGCGTACTCGATCTTGCCGCTGTCGTCGACGAGAACGAGTGAGTTCTCGACCGGTTCGGCACCGGTACCGTCGATGAGCTTGCCGCCAACGATTGCATACTTAGTGGACATGGTTCCTCCTTATGGATCCATATAGTGGGCGAGGCCGTGTTGGGTTAAGGCCTCACAAAGCTACCCAAGTGGTGCCGGGTTCGGTGCGCGGGAGAGAGGGGCCCGCGCACCCGATCCGCCCCGGCTAGGCGTTACTTTTTACGGGAATTGGTGAAAGCCATGAGGGCCAGGCCAATAGCCAACCAGCCGATCACGATGCTCCACTCCACCATGTTGAGGGAGGCGGGAGAGAACGGAATCACGAGCAGGCCGATGATAATGGCGCAGGCAGCGATAGCGAGGCTGATGCCAAACTTGCCGCCGGGCACCTCGTAGGGACGAGGCAGGTCGGGCTCGGTGAAGCGCATGCGCAGGCAGGCGAGGGCGACCATGCCGCAGGAGAAGATGAAGGCGAGAGCCGACACATTGGTCAGAGGAATGAGCATGTTCTTGCCCAGGAACGGACCGATGACGGTGATGACGCCCAGAACGACGCAGGCGAGCTTGGGAGCGCCGGACTTGGGGTCGACCTCGGCGAATTTCTCGGGCAGCTGGCCCTTGCGGCCCATGGCGAGCATGATGCGGCTCGTGGCGCCGTAGAAGGAGTTCATCGGGCCCATGGGTCCAAGCGTGGCGATGACGAGCATGGCCAGGTACAGGAGCATGTTGATGCCCTTGAGGCAGGCAAGCGCGGGAACCGGGCTCTTAACAAACTCATGCCAGTCGAGGATGGTGCCGAACGAGTAGATGCAGACCATGTAGAAGCCGCCGGCGGCCAGTAGGGCCAGGGAGATGATCTTGCCGAACTTGTTCCAGTTGAGGCCCTCGGCTGCTTCCTCAGCCTGCTGAGGAATGGTGTCGAAACCGGCGTAGAAGAACGGAGTTAGAACCAGGACCGACACGATGCCGGCGAACAGGCTGGTGCTCTCGGTAGCGGCTTTGCCGCCACCAGCGCCGCTGACCTGGGAGAACACGGGCATGGCATTGTCCGGCGAGCCGGTGAACAGCGAGACGCCCATGGCGAGCAGCATGCCGCAGAGCAGGGCCTTGGTCAGGAAGGCCTGAAGCTTGGCAGCCGAGCTGGCACCGCGGAAGTTGAGGAAGATGACGTAGACTGCAAAGCCAAGCGCGATCAGCGTCGGGAACAGATAAACGTCGGCGCCCAGGATGGTGTAGAGCTTGACGGCGCGCAGCCACTCAAGACCGGGCAGGCTGCCGAACATCTCGGACACGAGGGTCGAAATGGCGATGGCCTCCCACGGGCACAGGATACCGTTGCCCAGGGCCAAAAGCCAACCGGTGATGTAGCTCAGCGTACGGCCAAAGCTACGATCGACATACTCGACGATGCCACCCGAGATGGGGATAGCAGCCGTGAGCTCACCGAAAACGGCTCCGACGGGCACGAGGAAGATTGCACCCAAGAGGAATGCGATCATAGCGGGAACGGGACCGCCGCCCACGACCATCCAGTCGCCGACCTGCAGAACCCAACCGGTACCGATGATGGCACCGAAACCGATGGTGAAGAAGTTCCAGAGCGAGAGTGTTTTCTTCATGCCACCGTTACCCTCGACTGCAACTTCTGCGTTCTTGTCCGCCATTGTTCCCCTCCTTTCCTTATTGACGCCTCTTTGGCGTCACCCCTTGCGCGGTCAGTTTTGCCGCGCGCTTTTA
>FR878701.1:737-61135 GCA_000434535.1 Collinsella sp. CAG:166 | reverse complement strand
CGTCGAGGACCCACCCGGTCGACATCGCGCCGGACGAATTAAACCAGTACAGGGAGCCGTTGCACTCGTGAAGGCCGGTAGCCATGGCACCGCCCACGTCGGGCTCGAGCCAGTACCAGGTGCCACCCTGGCACAACCATCCGGTATACGCTTTGCCGTCAGAGGTTGCGTAATACCAAGTGCCCTCTTTTAACTGCCAGTAATAAAGAGAGACATCAACATACGCGTAATTCATATCAACGTTTCCGCTAATACCAGAAACTTTTCCGCGGCTTGTATACTGCCAAAAGCTGTAACTGCCGGTATAGTGACATTGGGAGTTGTATTGAGCAATCCAATGATCCCAAGAACCGCTCTTAAATACAGGGTCGGTCAATATATTGTTAAACCAATTTAGGTTTGCATAAATGCCTGGCTTATATCCAGCACTAGAAATCTTATTACAGAATATCTGAGCTCTAGATGCAATTCCGGATTGACGACCATCTGCAATAATTGTCTTGTCCTCAAGATCGTAATACACCGGTAGCCTAGGATTGCGCCCCGATAGGCAGTCAATCACCATGGACGCCTCATCGGCTGCCTGTTGATTATCAAAAGCATATGAATAGATATAGACGCCGTAAGGAATTCCGAGTCGCTCGCACTCAGAAATATTTCGATTAAATTGATAGTCAACTCGACCGCCCCAAGATGGAGCGCCAAATCCAACACGCAGTATAGCGAAATCGATACCAGAAGCCTTAACAGCATTCCAGTCAATACGTCCTTGATGCTCACTGACATCGATGCCCTGCGCCGTAGCCCCATCGGGAAGAATGTCCATGGACAATAAGGCTATTCCATCTTCTTCGGAAGAAGCATCCTCTGCGACCAATTGTCCATCCTCATAACGCCAGGAATTCTCAACTAGGGACCGCGCAGCTTCCGCGTTCGAGGGAAAAACAAACACAGAAATGGGCGCAAGGACCATCAGCACCAACAATGCCGAAAATAACTTAAGATGTTTGCTCATGTAAACCTCGTCATTCGTTCTTGTTTGCGTCTAGCTTACAGCATGGCTGTGAAAGATTTCCGAACATCCAACTGGACAAGGCGCCATCTAGGACGACAAATAACTGCACGCAATACCACAATGTAAACAAGAACTTCCCAGCAAGGTGAAACCAAGGACTCCTGGTCCCTACTCTTTGCCCAAAGAATGCCGACATCAGTTAGCTTTCAAACTAGATGTCAAAAAGGCAGGGGGCCCAGAGAGTCCCCTACAACTCGGAATTCTAACGAATCAATATTACTTTCGATGGACCCAAAGCAGTCAAACCAGAAATACGGTTTCCATAACCGTCACTATGCCAAAACAAGTTTTCGCTCGGCGAATTGCCCCAGAAAAAACCGATATGACTATCGTCCGCATATGGATTGTAAGGATTGAAAAATACAATATCCCCCTTACGAGCCAAACCACTACGCAACAACTCATCAATAGAGTTGAAATAAGTCACGTTCGCGCATGTATCGATAGCGTAGCCATACCAACGATACGCGTTAACGCAGCCGCCCCTTCCGGGACCCCCACTCCAAGGCGAATGGCTCTGCTCAGCGGCAATGGGAGCTAAATTACCGCCCGCCTTCATATATGCATGCGATACAAATCCGCCGCAGTTCATACCGGTATACCCGTCCCAACGAGGATCACCCTTTGGATACATGCATGATTCTTGGCTAAGATGCGTATCATAGCGTGTTCCACGGTAATAGCCGTCGTTTTCGTGGCTCATAAGCCAATTGACCAGGCTGGACCTATTGACCCCCAAAACAGAACCAGACGTATTCAACCATGCACCGCTTGCATTGAAGTAGTAGTCAACGCCATCGATTTTCAGCCACCCATTAGCAAACATGGCACCCGAAGGCTGGAGCCAGTACCACGTACCGCCGTCATTAAGCCATCCAGTTTTCATCTTGAATGTGGAAGGGTCCATCCAATACCACGCACCGTTGACATATTGCCATCCAGACTTAAGGACACCATTGGAAGATGCGTAGTACCAAGTATTACCGTTTTCATCAGAAGCGTCATTCGACATAATCCAACCAGATGCCACATTAACGACACCGTTTGCGTCCGCATAGAAAACTGCGTCTCCAATATGAATTGCACCTGGCAATGAAGACAAGTCGGCACGATCGGCGATTACGGGAGATCCATCAGATGAAGTAGGCAACGGCTCGCTCAGTGCTCCAGACGAATTCGCCCATGCCATACCATCGTTCAAGTTGATCCAGCACGAAGATGCCATTGCACCGGAATCATAAGAAAAATAGCGCTTGCTTCCTACCGCAAATTCACCAGTACGCATTGCGCCGGATACATCATCAAGGTAATACCAGGCGCTTCCGGACTTTATCCATCGCCCTCGTTGAATAGCTCCGTTTGATGCGGCGTAATACCAAGTACCATCAGCAAGTGCCCAGCCTGTTGCCATGGCACCTGAGCTCGTAAGGAAATAGGTGGACGAGCCCACTTGCACAAAGCCCGTGAGCATAATATGGCTTCCGGGATCCAGGTAATACCAAGAATTCCCTAGAAGTAACCAACCTCCATGCAGTAAGCCGTTGGAGTCAGCGTAATACCAGTTGTTGTCAAAAAGTGCCCACTGGGAGGATAGCATGGCCCCTGAACTGTTAAAGATATAAGAGGTGCCATTGCATTCATTCAGCCCGGTGGCCATAGAACCGTCTGCAGGATCAAGCCAGTACCAACGACCCCCATCCGAGAGCCAGCCCTTTACCAGAGCGCCAGAGCCGGAAAAATAATGCCAGACAGAAGCATCAAGATGCCATCCGATAAGCATTGCACCAGAAGAAGAGAATCCATACGTGGCTCCCCCAATCTGCAGCATCGCATCGTGGACCATCTTGCCCTCATCATCCAGCCAATACCAGTTGCTGCCGTCTGAAAGCCAGCCTTTTACCATGGCGCCAGAACCGGAGAAATAACGCCAAGCAGAAGTGGAGCCCGTAGAATCTAGGTACCAGCCGACACGCATTGCGCCCGAAGAGGAGAAGGCATACGTCGCACCCCCGACTTGAACCAACCCATCCTGAGCCATTCGACCTTCGTCGTCGAACCAGTACCAGCTACCGTTTATATGTCTCCAAGAAGAAACAGCGATTGTTCCGTCGGACAAGCCCCAACGCCAAAAACCAGCCCCTTCTTCGGGTGATATCCACCCCTGATGCCAAATAATTTGATTCGAAACCTCGGAAGGGGTCTCATTATCCACCTGAGAGTTCTGCTCGACAGCGAAGGTCGATTCGCGCTGAGCATCAACGCCTGACTCGACAGAAGCAATAGCAACGTTAGATGCGGGACCTTCGTCAGTGTTATTCAAATCAAGGGCGTATAACATCGAGGGCGAACCCAAAAGGAGCCCCAAAGAAACAAGGCCCGAAAAGACCAGCACCCCGAATGACCATTTCTTCATAGCAGCACAGTATCCAATCACGCAGTGGCCCCGTCACCTCAGGGCAACGGGGCCTCAATCAAAACTAGCTCAGTAATGTACTAGCCAATTTGCTGGCAGTTTTTGCACTCTCGTGAAGCGCCACGTCTCTGGGCCTCCTGGATAGAGATCTGCGAATAGCCCTTTGCGTCCTTGCCAACGGTACGGCACTTATGCGTATGGTAAACATGGCTACCGCTCTTATACCAAACTAAACCATAGCCCGGAATCCACTTGCCGTCCTCGCCGACATAGTAGGAGCCAACCCAGGCATTCGTAGCCATGGCACCGGAAGACTGGAGGTAGTAGTCGCCGACCCAGGCGTCGTGGGCCATAGCGCCGGAACCGCTAAAGTAGTACCAGGCGCCGCCGACCTGACGCCAGCCGGTGACCATCGCGCCGGAATCGTCGAACCAGTACCAAACTCCACCAACGTTAGCCCAAGAGTTAGAGGCCATAGCGCCCGAACCTCCGAGCCAATACCACGTGCCGCCATTGCTGAGCCAGCCGGTTGCCATGGCGCCCGAACCGCTCGCATAGTACCAAGAGCCGCCTGCCAAGAACCAGCCAGTGGCCATTGCACCGGAGTCGCCGAACCAGTACCAGGAGCCGCCGAGGCTGCGCCAGCTGTTAGCGACCATGGCGCCCGAACCGTCGAGGTAGTACCACGTACCGCCGATGTTGAGCCAGCCAGTGGCCATCGCACCGGAAGCGTTGGCGTAGTACCACGTCCCCGAAACGTTGATCCAGCCGGTCAGCATGACACCATACTCGTCGAAATAATACCAAGTTCCACCGATATTATGCCAACCGGTCAGCAGTTCGCCACTGGAGGTCGCATAGAACCACTTTCCATAGATGGAGTCATAGAGCCAGCCGCTATGCTGCATGCGGCCATCGGCGTTGGCACCAGGGGTGTTCAGGAAGTAGTTCTTGCCGTCAATCTGAACTCGGCCGTATGCCATATCATGGCTTTCGGGGTAGAAGTAATACTTGTCCCCACCGATAGACTGCCAGCCCGACACCGCGATCCCGTCAGCGCCAAAATAGTACCAGACAGCTTCGTATTCGTTATGCCACTGGTTCGTGACCATGGCGCCAGTTTCGGGATCGAAATAGCGAAGGTTGCCGTCCTCGCACCGAACGAGTCCAGTCTTCGGACGACCGTCGGAACACCATTCCGTAATCGGTCCACCGCCTCCGCCACCGCCAGCAATATCAGCAAATGAGGGCGCCGGGGCAACCGTCGTGCAGACAGCGGCAAATGCAACAACTCCCAGCACTGTTAGTCCGCGCCATCTTTCTCGAAGGTTTTTCATACGACATCCTTTCTCCGAGATTTAAGGCTCTCTTAAGTTATTCTCAGACTATCAATTTAGTTTTTCAACAGGAAATCGATAAAAGGTATCTTTGTGACTGCAATTTGATGAGAGCCGCCACGTCCTTGCCGTCCCGTGCATTGTCGACAGCAACGTCTTATGGCACAAACCGGATATCCTTTTCGGCGCAAATCGTTTGAGCAGGCGGCACGCGGAAGGAGTGTGTAGAGCGGTTTTCTGCTGGCTGCCAGCCACGGCATCCTTTCGGAAACCTAATTGCCGCCGGAATTAAAGTCCCCGGCGCGGACTCACCTTATCTCCCCGACGCGGGCTCGATATCCTCTCGGATATCTAATCGTCTTGGACTTTTACCTGCCCAAGCACAGTACAACTTTTACGTGCCGCCACACGGAGCAAGGCTCGGGGATTATTCTCTAAAAACCATGCTTTCAAAGCAACTTAGGCACAAACGTAGTCAAACAAAATACCTTTCAGGTCTTTCTTGAAGATAAGCAGTAGATTAAAGTATCCGACAAGAAATCCCGCATTACATTCAACCCGCAGAAAAAACAGAGCACTAATACTCCGCCATGCCTTCGGACTCATATAAAAACCTCATATGATCGACATCGAATCTAAGTGATAGCACATCTATAGATTTGCGTACATCAGAACACAGGCAAACGAATTTAAAAAACGAATCAGTTAATTCGCTTTCAAACTCTTTGTCGCATATACGTTTTCCAAGCTCAATAGCTTGGCTCAATTTAGTAGCGACAAAGTGGTTGGAAATTAAACCAAGCATGTTATTAGCCTTCTCAAGGCTATCAAGAACAGGCAAAACGTATTGTATTGCGAAATCTAATGTGACGGTATCATCCTCAATATAATTCGGAAGTCGATACGCTAAATCACATGTATTTATATAATATTTGATCCATGACTCTTTCATTTTTGGAAACCGAGAGATATGGATTAACCGACTTTCAGCAGAGGTATCGCCCAATCTATTAGAAGTTGGAATTAAAATAGTATTTGACCTTTGCTTTCGCCAAGACGAATTATCGAAATTCAATCGAACACGAATATACTCTTGCAACCAGACAAAATAGCACGCTCCATCATCCGCTAAAGAACATCTAATTAAAAGAAAAGGTATTGCAAACATTTCAGCGTATAAAAGCGTCTTCGTATCAATGGAAAATGGAATTTCAGGTTTATCTTCGAGTGGCTTGTTTGTTCCCTTCACCTGAATTGCCATTAATTCACCAGTAGCGAATCCGTTTTCAAAGCGCTCAAAAATTTTATCGATTCCAAAATCACGTTCTGTTAAGTCTCGAACAACCCAGTTTTCAGAAGGCATAAGGGAGGTGACGAAAGAGCATGCCTCTGTATCAATTATGTGGCTATTTGGACGTTTCGGAGGATATGCCATAAAAATCAGCTCCATCAGCCTTAGCGCAAGAGCACCTAATAACGACAAAATAAAGATAACAACCAACATAATTAGACTGCATGTCAGTTGATATCGAATAAGCGGTTAAGGACACAATAACCAATAAAACAATAGCACTCACTGTGTCCAGGGGCATGGACCATCTCCTCCATCCTTCCTGCTCGAGCACGTCAGAGTAACCACCCGGTGAAACCATTGGCCGAGAGCTGCGCCCCCAGTCCCCGGGAAGCGGCCCTCTTGATTAAACTGCTCAGTATTTCGTGCTCACGGGCTCAATTCCCGGTGACCACTTGAGTCACTTCATAGTAGAGAGCAACGACAATGTCGACGCTGCAGGTCTTAAGAATACATTCGCAATAGATGTTCCGGCTGTTCACGCCACTGCAGTGAAGCTGACCGGCCTCGGCTTCTATGATCGAATTAAGCACCTGATCGGAGAGCTTGCGGATAAGCACCAGCTGTCGATCGTCCCGTCGCTGAGGTGGGGCTCAGCGAACATGTCGGGCGCGGCGTCCGCTAAGATCTACATTGCGGTCCTCATCCTTCTCAAGAACCTTCCTTGTGGTTATTTCAGATTCTAGTGCGAAAGCCGTTTTGCGTCAGGCAGACGTCATCACCCCCCCCACGCTTACGCCATCTATTTTTTGTGCGATCCAAAGTATCGCTAGCTCACGCTCTTCACTATCATCAAATTTGCAGGTCTCATATTTGATGTTTCATTCAGCTCCTTAGAATCGATAACCAAATCCCATTGTCCATTTTGGCCCGGCAATGATCGGCAAAGTTGTTTGTTAGGTATACGAAACAATCGATTAACTGGAGTCAAACGCTTAACTCCAAAACATTTCAAACTGACAATTTCGATACATAATAAAGCTGCCAGTGAATTCAAACAGTTCTCCAAATTAGCTTTTCTAAAATACGTACCACGATCATGTTTCACAGCGTTATAGCTATCCCACCAAGTTAATTTTGCATACATTCCATTTATCCACGCATTAAAAGGTTTGAGTGAAATACTCTGGTTAATCGCAATGTCAACTACCTCATTTACAAAGGCAATATCATTCAAAGCAGACAGGCACTCGAATGCTTCCTTGATATTAGATGGTCTATTTCCGGATCGAAGTTCGACATAATCTTTAAAAACCGAATCAAATTCAGAACAAATCGATAAAAGCATCTTTGCAAATTCAACTGAATAAGTTGAGAAATTATCGTTGCTCAGCTCAACATAATTAAAGGAATTAACAAGCTCTCTTTCAAGAACCAAGTAGTAATCCCAATTTGATAAAGATAAACTCATAGACAAGCAACTCCCGTTAACGTAAATTACACCAAATTATCTTTCGAAATGCCCCCGTAGATATAGCAATCGCCAGCTCAGAAGTCTACTGACGCCCGATTCAGCTGACAAATAATTGACTATACGGCACTATTAAAGGATAACTAGCACTGTTCATCTACAGGAATATCCAGTTTATTCGCCGCGCAAATGCAAAGCTCTTTATCCTCTTGAGTCATCCTGCTCCCAAGAATAACTCGCAACGGCTTGCATGGGCGTTGTACATAATTCATCTCAAGCTCATCTGGCTCTGGTACAAGACGGGCACGATATTCGTTCTCCCGCTCAAACACACTGCCCTTTCTGTAAATTGCCCGTAGATCACTAAGCATGTCATCACTGCTCACATTAAGACCAAGCATCCTAGCAGCAGTCCAAGCAATTTGAGGGTCGCAATTAAATGGTTCGTCATCATATAAAATTGGTAATAATTCAGTGCGCATTCCGTTAGCTATGTTGCAATTGCGAATAGCTTCTCTGTCGTAAGCAAGAACGAAACCAGCTTGGCTTTCGGAATATACATTCCACATATTCGAATCGCTAGGATTGTCCGTTAGGCACAAAATGCGACAACAATTTCGGCAGCTATTCTGATGAACTGGGGCAACAAATCCTCCAACAAATAAGCGCAAGTTTTTAACAGCCGAGCGAAAAAGACTAACTTTTCCCTCATCGGATAGTATCTCGAACTCATCTATTCTTGCTGGATTAAAAGGAGCCCCCAGAACCCCTAAAACAAACGCAAGTCGTCTAAAATCAATTTGATTTATTATCTTTAACGCTTGTTCATCATCATTGAGATTACTTTCGATTTCATCTATACCATTCCAGTTATAGATCGGTACCGAGTCGCACTGATCGCTGAAAACCTTTGGATGAGAAAATGTAACAGTCGCGTTTTCTAGATCGGCAAAAGCGTATTCACTTGGAGGTCGATAGCGGTAAAGCATTCGCGGGACGAGAGAAGTCGATAGCGCTTCCAGCTCCTTCTTTGCGGAAACAATGGAGGCGCCATCGTTTTGCTTGGCAACGAGATTAGCCAGCGTCTCCCGATATGTTTCTTTCTGTGTCAAGCTTAGCGCCATGCAATATCGCTTCCCGATCTAGCTAAATTAGATGCAGTTGATTTTATCCAATGCAAAAATACTGAATGCACATACGAAGCAGAAGTCATGTCTATCAACTACCAAAAAATGATTCCGATTGGAACGTACCGGAAATCGTAAAAGCTGCCAACGGATATATTTATAATAGCCTGAGATGGCTAGAGATGAAAACATATAGTCATCAAGCAGTCTTGTCCTCCGATGAAGACGCCAGCTATGACATCGAATTCCACTCTCTGTCAGGTCGCTTTACCAATTACGGAGCGCCGCAGAGGCTGCAGAAGCAGTCGAGTATGCAGAAAAGATTTATATGGGCGCGTCAATTAAAAAAGCTCTGTTAGACCAGGATTGACACACATCTGTCCCCACGGCGCCATATCGTTAGCCTCGTAGACCGCGGGGCAGCATGAACGCCGAGGACCTGGTAATCGCCTTCAAACGGGACATGGCGAAGCTGAGCGGGACCGAGCGCCGCCGCGCGATTGAGTCCGTCAGGGACGTGATCCGCGCGGCGGCGTTCGACGACACGGCCGGCTCCGCCTACGAGGTCGAGCGCAGCCGCGTCTGCCTCAAGACCGCCTACGCCATGCGCCATAGGCTGATCGAGTGCCTCTCGGCCCACTGCCCCCATTCAGGGCCGGGCGGGGCTGCGGCGGCGAGCTCGACGAGATCTACTTCCCTGAGTCGCTCAAGGGCAAGGGCAACCGCGCGAAGGGGTTGTTCGCGATGCCGTATCGGCAGCATAGAGACGGTATGTCCATTTCGTCTCTTTTAGCGCTGAATACCATGTATCGGGTTCATTTTCTCATGCCTTATTAGGAATATATGAGACGGCTGAATTCGTAGATGCCTGTTGTAAATGAATGTATGTGAGAAAGCTAACAACTACTTAATAAGAGTTGCGTTTGGCATCAGGCAACGAAAACCGTTGCATTTTGTCTCTTGCAACTAAAAGGGTTGCGTTTGGTATATAGCAACGAAAACAGTTGCATTATGTCTCATGCAACTAAAAGGGTTGCTTTTGGTGTCTAGCAACGAAAACAGTTGTGCACGGGCAAGATAACCCTCACGCTTTGCGAATGATATCTTTGTTCCTGCAAATTAAAACACGCAATGTTATAGATAGACGAAATCTGATTAGCGGGCGACGATGAATGCCACATCTCTATTATCACGGGGACTGCCGCCCCAGAAAAACCCGATATGGCAATCGACGCTGATAGCAGTCTTAAAGAACATGACGTCGCCCTCACTCGACCTAGAACCGTTCGAGAATCTCCTCGGCGTTCTCTCGCAGATAGATATCTAGGTCCGGCACGGCAAACTGCACGTAGCCCCTCTGTGGTGCCTGAATAACCTCTCTTTGTAGCAATTTTGCCCTAATGGAGCTGACCTCATTGGTCTTTTTACCCATGCGCTTAGCAATCTCGGATGATTTGGACTGTTGTTTATCCTCGCACATGGCCAAAAGGTATTTGATATCGTTGAGCCCCAGTCCAGAAATCGCGGGCTCGTGAACAACATCGTGAAAACGAGCCTCTGCCAGCGCAATGCCTTCAGTGACGTCGCGCTCGCTCACAATGGCACTTTTGGCACGATGCAAGTTGGCGCGCTGCCAAATGGAGTAACCGACCAGTTGCACCAGATAGGCATAGCCCTTAGTGGCCTTAGCGGCTCTCGACAGGAGATTGTCCTCTATGGTCAAGCCAGTAGCGACAAAGCTATCGCCCATAGAGAGCGCTACCTCCACCTGGTTGATAGGCGCCAGATCTTCGGGGAGGGCACGACGCAAGAACGTAAGCGCCTTGCCGTTAATAAGATCCATAACACCGGCGGGTAACCCGGCAAAGGCAAGTGCGATATCTACTTTTTCCCCTATCAAAAGCTGAACCGTAGACGCAATGGCACGCATATCGTCAATCGGAGCGTCCTGAACTTCATCGATGGCAATAAAAAGACCCTTGGATGACTTCGCAGCCGAACTCAGCAACTTTCTAAGGCTCGGCTCTTTGGGCGCAACGTCAACTTTCGCGGAAACAACGCCGGCGCTTACGCCGACCGAAGCATTGGCCGCAAGGGAAGAATCAGCAACCTGATCCCTCAAGTCCAGCAATAGGTTTGGGCCAGCAGAAACAATAGCGGTCTTCCATCCAAGCTCTCGAGCACGATCCCTAAGATCGCAGAGCAAAACAGTTTTTCCGGAGCCCCTCGGTCCAGCAATGCGCATGAGCCTCGCAGGTGCACCAATTCCCGCATTCAAACTCTCGGTAAACTCAAGGGCAATATCATCACGACCAATTATGCGCGGAGGCTCAGCGCCGGCAGTGGGACGAAACGGATTATGGAATGCTGTGACGCTCACTTGTTTACCTTTCTAGGGAATCGATTAACGGTCGAGCATTGCTTAAATCTTTATCGTAGACTATATCCGATAATATCGAGTTATATAAGCCTGTATAAACTTATCGCGGAAGTATCGAGCTTTCGTAATATACTTTAGTTAGTAGCCCAACGTTGCTTTCTTCCAAGCTCATAGCGAAAGAAAGTTTAGGACTTCCTAAAACCATTGCCTTAATACGAGAAATACTCGCTCTCAGCGGATAAGTTCGGCCCGAGCCAGGGATCACCATCCAAGAAGAACTCAGGCCAGCGCTGCATGAACAGCGCTTGTTCGCGCTTCCAGCGGCGCAGCTTTTCCTCGCTGGCCTCTTCCCTGCCGCGCGAGGTGAACTCGTAGTGGTACAACTCGGCATAGGGCGTAAAGATGGTGCGGTAGCCCGCCTCCCACACGCGCAGGCAAAAGTCCGCGTCGTTAAAGCCGACGGCGAACTCCTCGTTGTAGCCTTCGACCTGCTCAAACACGTCGCGACGAACCATCTGGCAGGCGCCCGTTACGGCGCTAAAGTTGCCGGGACGTACAGCACGGGCAAGGTATCCCTCGCGCTTTGCCGAGAAGTCCTGGTTGGCATGGGCAAGCGCACCGCGCACGCCAACCAAAATGCCGGCATGCTGTACCAAATGATCGGCAAAATAGAGCTTGGCCCCCACCACGCCCGCATCGGGACGCTGCAGATAGCCCATCATCTCTTCAATAAAGCCGGGGCTTATGACCTCGGTATCGTTGTTCAACAGCAGCAGATAGTCGCCCTTGGCATGCTCAACGCCAAAGTTGATGATCTGGGAGTAATTAAACTCGCCCGGCCACCACTCAACGCGCGCTGCACCCTTGCCATCAGACGCAGCGGCTACGCGCGCCGGCAGGGTTTCATAATACGCAAACGTCTCCGGGTCTTCGCTGTTGTTCTCCACCAAGACGATCTCGTAGTTGGCATACGTGGCCTTCCGTGCGATCGACATCACGCAGGCGTCGAGCGTCTCGACGTGGTCCTTGGTGGGAATCACAATGCTCACCAACGGCGCAGGCTCTGGCAGCGAATAGCGCATGCGGTAGACAAACGGTGTCTCGGACTCCTCGACCGTTCCATGAACACCCAGTGAGTCAAAGTGGCGCTGCAGAGCCAGGCGTCCGGCCTCGATAGCATATGGCTTGCTATCGGCAGAACCGTCGGCGGTAGAGCCAGGGTGCACGCGCCAGTGATACAGCACGTGCGCAACGTGCTCAAAACGCGCACCTGCCGCAAGGCAGCGGAGCGTAAGGTCGTAATCCTGGGCACCCGCAACATCTTCTGGCGACATGCCAATGCGATCGATGAGCGCCTTCTCCACCATTAGAAAATGCGTCACGCAGTTATGGCTATAGAGCAGGTCGACGTTGAGCCTGGTCTTAAAGACCGGCTGGCCCCACTCCCCCGTTTTCTGGAACATGTCCTCGTCGCAGAACAGGACCTGGGGGCGCTCGTCCTTGGCAGTCTTGTTCAGAGCGGCAACATAGTGGAACAACGCATCCGGCTCCAGGATATCGTCGTGGTCCAAAAATGCGATGTAGTCACCCATCGCTTGCTGAATACCGACGTTGGTGTTGACCACGATGCCGCCGTTACCGGGCAGCTCGATGCGACGGAAGCGCCCGTCGTGAGCGGCAGCCGCAAGATTGCCCACCGCATCCCATTCGGGCGAGGCGTCCATCAGCAGCAATTCCCAGTTGTCATAGCTCTGGGCAAGCACCGAATCCAGCAACTCACGCAGGTAGACCCGATCGGTCTTATAGCACGGCACCACAATGCTCAAGAGCGGCCTGTAGGCGAATGCCGCCGCGGCGACGCGCTGACACGCCAAGTCGCCCGGCTTTGCGCGATGCTGCTCAAACCAACGGCGATAGGCAGCATCGTCCGCGCGTGCATCCTTCATGCGGTTCCAGCTGTCGTCGACCATACCGTTGTACAGGCGGCCATCCATAGCGCAAAAACCGCTCTGAATCTGGCCCGCGGGATCAGTTGCAATCGCAACAAAGTCTCGAATGTCCTCGGGCATCTCCACGCTCAGATACGTTTTATTGACGCGGCATCCGTTCTGCTGAGACACGTCGACCTGCGACTCGAACATATGAACCGTGGCATCGATGACATTCATATGCGTATCGAGTATCTCAAGCTGGGGCGTGCACTGGGAGTCTCCCGCCCATGTGACCTCGTAGCGCCACACAGCGCCCGAATCGGCCGGAAGATAACGGACGGCATCGATCTCGTAGCGGCCGCAGCGCTCGCCGCGCTGCGCATCGCGGATAAGCGCACACAGCACAGGCTTTGCCTTGTAGTTGATCTTGGATTCCAGCTTAGCCATACGGCTATCGAGGCGAATGGAGCCCAGCTTCTGGCCACCGGATGCAAAAACGACATCGATTGCAGAGCCATCCAAAAACGGCAGCACTAAGACGGCGAGCTCGCGCTCATAGCCCGCAACTGAAGGGCATAGCGCCAACACGCGGCCATGATCGACCGGTAGCACCAACAACGGCACGCTGGCGCCATTGGTCGTCGCGTGGGCAAAAGCCCGGGAGCCCTCGCACTCAATAATCCCCGCGACATCCTTGCCGGCAAAACGAAGCAGCACAAACAGGCGACCCTGGCTGCGGCAAAGCGCCAAACGCTTGATACTCATCCCTACACTTCTCGCTTTCCCAGGGCATTCGCGGCCATGCGCTTGCACGCGCCCAGTCGCCCAAACCTCAAGACGTCGTAATCGAACATGAGCTTTTTGCACGCACGAGCATTGGGAGCCTTGCTGGTAAGTGCCGCACGCACCATAGCGGCGACAGCAGGAGCGCATTGTGCGAGCGCGGCATCGCTACTTACAGCAGAGCTGGCGAGCGCGTCAGCAACGGCAGCAAACACCTTGCCGCAACTCGCGCCCAGCAACCTGAGCGCATCATACAGCACCAGATCGCATAGGAAGTACGCCAGGTCATCGGCATGCCGAGCATCGAGACCGTCGCGCCGCCAGTCAGTCAGTACCGCGGAGTAAATCTTCACGTGCTCCAGCAGGCGCGTCTCGTCGTCGTAGCGCATGGTGTCCATGAGCGAACCCTTGCGCGCCACGCGATAGTCGTACAGCTTGTTCGAAATAAGCGCGGTCTTGTGCGAACGACCGTACACGGCAAAGTCGAAGACCTGGTCCTCGCCATACTTGACGGTTTCGTCGAAAACGATCCCGTTATTGAGCAAAAACTCGCGCTTGCAGGCGGTGCGCCATGCAAAGGGACGAGACGCTTCCTTAAACAGCAGGTCAGAGCTATAGCCTTCAAACGACACATCGCGCGGGCTCAGCGCATAGTTAAGCCACGGATACCCCGCCTCCAGCGGATACGGGTTCGCGCCAAAGGTCAAAACGTCGCAATCCTCGCGCTCAAAGGCATCAACGATCACGCGGCACGCATCAGGCGTAAAGCGGTCGTCGGAATCCAAGAACGCAACGATAGGCGCCGTGGAAGCAGCTATACCCGCGTTGCGCGCGCTCGATAGGCCGCCGTTGGGCTTATCGACCAGCGTAAAGCGCGCGTCCTTCTCGCAATAAGCAGCCGCAATATCGCGCGAACCATCCGGCGAGCCATCGTTGACCAGCACGCCTTCCCAATCGGGCATGTCCTGCGCAAGCAGGGAGTCCAGGCACCAGCCCAGGCACTCCTCCACCTTATAGATGGGAACGACAACGGAAATTTTAGGGGTAGTCATGCTCACGCGCTCCTACTGTGCCGCCGGCACGTCGTCGGGATGCGGGTTGTCGCCGTAGGTGCGCTGATACGTCAGCACGCGCCAAACCAGCGGCAGACCGCCGATCTTAAAGTAGTGCTTAAACGTATTGAGCTTGCCCGGCTTCTTAAAGTCAAAGCGCGAATCGATATAGGCGCGGGGCGATTTGACCATCAGGCGCAAGTCGGTCTCGCCACGCGGATCGAACAGCGACAGGTCAAAGCGACCGGCATCCCAGTCGGCCTTGAGCTCAGGCGAAGCCTTCTGCCAAAACTGCTCGCGCAGCTCGTCGATCAAGCGCTCGTCATTCCAGCGGTACGTATCGACCTTCATGCGCATTAAAATGCCCTGAAGCTGAGCTTTGAGCTCGGGGCGCTCGTCCAAAAAGCGCTGCATCTCGGCGTATTCGTCACACACGCAAAACACCTTGTTGGGAGAATTAACGGAGCTCTTCTCGTTGTCCTGGCGATAGCAAAGGATTGGGTCCGCAATAAACGCGGCACGCTCGGCACACGCCCAAACCTTAAAGTTAAAGCCCGCGTCCTGATACGAGGCACCCGGCGTGGGGAGGAACCGAATCTGATTGGCGTTAAGGAACTCACGGCGATAGATGGCCGACCAAATGGAAGGCTTGCGGTAGAAGATACCCGGACGATCGACGGGGCGATACGCCGCACCCGTCATATGCTCATCGATAATCCCAAACAGCTCTCGGCGCTCGCTGGGTGTGGACCAGTACAGATAGAAGTCGCCCTTCACCACATCGGCATGCTCGGAGTCTGCCTTGGCAACCAGCTTTTGGAGCGAGTCCTCGAACATAAAGTCATCGGACTCCAGGATGCCCACGTACTCGCCGCGTGCTATCTCCAGGCCGCGGTTCATCGAGTCGCCGTAGCCGCTGTTGGCCTTGTCGATCATCTTCACACGTGCGTCGCGCTCCATGTACTCGCGGATGATATCCGGCGAACGGTCGGTGGATCCGTCGTTGATGCAGATGATTTCGATGTCCTTGAGCGTCTGAGCCACGGCGGAATCGAGGCATTCGCGCAGATAGCGCTCAACATTGCAGATGGGGACAAGCAGCGAAACTTTAGGGGTATCAGAGTTCTGCAAGAGAACCTCCTGTTGAATAGCGTGTAACAGGGTCATTTTAGCAGCGATGCGGAGCCGGCCGGCAACGCCTTAGCTTAGATAAAGCGCTCCAAGCAGGCTTTGAGTCCGCGGGTCGAAAGATAGAACAGCGTGGCGTCCGCCATCGAGACGCCCGACGTCGCCGTAACAAGCTTGTGGGCGACACGGCAGACGGGGCGCTTGGCAGGCGCATCCGCCCACTCCGTTCCCAAAAACGTCGTGAAAGCCCTGTTGACGCGGCCGCCAACTCGGTGAAAGTCATCGGCACCCAGACGCGCCAGATCAAACACGATGAGGTCCAAAAACCAAGTGATCAGCTCGCCGGGGCACAGGTCCAAAAGACCGTAGGCCGCCCAATCCTCCAAGACATCCCCAAGCATCATCATATGGGCATCAAGCTTTTTGGTGCGAGCATCGGCACTGTTAAACTCGTGCGTCGCCGAGTCGCTCTCCATCACGTAGTGGTAGAACTTGTCCGGCATGACGACGGTCTTGCGGGCAAGTGCATAAGCCGCAAATTGGAATACGACGTCCTCGCCCAAAGCCAAACCAGGGGCGAAGCGAATGCCTTCGCGATTGAGCAGCTCGCGCGAAAAAGCCGCACGGCAGGCATAGGGCTGCGCGTTCGCATGGAACAGCAGTTGGGGATCACGGGCGCCGAAGGTACCAGCTTTGGGGCTCATGAGTTGCTGGACGCGTTTGGGGGCAGCATCGGCAGGTTCACAGACGCCGCCAAAAACGGCGGCCTCGGCATCCGCAGACTCCATGGCATGCAGCACGCGCTCGATCGTCTGGGCATCGATGTAATCGTCGGCGTCCACAAAAAAGACGGTCTCGCCCTCGGCGACATCGATACCGGCATTTCGAGCACACGAGACACCCGCGTTATCCTGGTCAATCACCAGTACGCGATCGTCGGCCTGCGCGATCTGGCGCAACACGTTCAACGAATCATCAGTCGAACCGTCGTTGACGCAGACAACCTGAATCGAACGCTCAGACTGGACCAACAGCGAATCGAGGCATCGCTGAATGGAGCCTGCAGAGTTGTAAACGGGGACGACAATGGTAGCTTTAGGACACGAGGCCTCTCCCATGCCGACCTACCCCCTCAGCGATTCGATGAGGAAGGCAGCGACCACGCCTGGGCCTCCAACCGAGGCGTAATACTTAGCACGCCCCAAGGCACCATCCGTCGCGAAACTCGGATGCTCGTCAACCCAGCCCTCAGGATCTTTGAGGATGGCAGCGAGATTTGCGCGCTTCCACGGCTTGAGGTCGTCAAGCGAAAAGTCCCCGGCGTCCAAGGCCGCTTGGAACTCCTTGGCCATCTGAACCAGGAACTCCTTATAGAACTTAGGCGCCAGGCGCACGTAGTTCCACATGTACGAATCGTACTTAATGAGCTGATTGAACTTGAGCATGCGCGCGACGTCATCACTTGCGTGGTCGCGGGCATAATCCTCTCGAATCCAACGCTCAATCTCGGCATACTCGGTATTGACGCAAAAGACCTTAGCCGAAGAATTGACCGAGGAATTCTCGTTGTCCTGGCGATAAGACAACACGGCATCATGAAGGTAAACAGCCTTATCGGCGCACGCGATCACCTTAAAGGCGAATGACGTGTCCTGAAAGGATGCCCCCGGAGTCGGCAGGAACTTAATGCCGTTGCGGTCAAGAAAATCGCGACGGTACACGGCCGACCAAATCGACGGCTTTTGCTTAAAGAACTGCGTCGTATCGCTCGGGTGCACTGGCTTGCCACAGTCCTTGGCTTTAAACATCTCGTGCAGCGAGCGGTGCTCCTCGGGCTTAGACCAGTAGAAATCAAAGTTCGCCTTCGCGAAGTCGGCATTATTGCTATCGGCGGCCGAGACAAGCTTTTCGAGTGCGTCGGACGCCATAAAGTCATCGGACTCCAAGATGCCCACGTACTTGCCACGCGCCATTTCCAGACCGTGGTTCATCGAGTCGCCGTAGCCGCTGTTGGCCTTGTCGATCATCTTGACGCGCCCATCGCGCTCCATATACTCGCGGATAATCGCCGGCGAGTTGTCGGTCGACCCGTCGTTAATGCAGATGATCTCAATATCCTTGAGCGTCTGCGCCAGGGCGGAATCGAGGCACTCGCGCAGGTAGCGCTGAACATTGTAAATGGGAATAAGCAGCGACAGAACAGGGCTGCCAGAGGCGTTAGTAGACAAATGTGCTCCTTAGGAAATACCTGTCGTTTCATGGTATCAAAGGGTCAGCGCGCTAGCGGGCGTTTATATAATCTATGGAGCTCGCAGAGGCAAACCGATAAGAAAGGACGTCATGCAGCCCAAAGCCGCACGCAACATACCCATCGAAGCGCTGCGTTTGGTCGCGGTCGCCGGCATCGCGGTATTCCACACGTTTCAGTGGACCTTCCAGGCAACCTGTGTCGGCGCCGTAGAATATGCCCCACTTGCAATGTTCCCCTATTCCGGCGTGCTCGGTTTTATTAACCTGCTGGGCTGCTGGGCCAACGAGGTCTTCTTTATGATCTCGGGCTATTTTCTCATCGCTTCGGCCACGCGTGCTTGGGACGGTGGAGCAGCGTGGAAGTCGCAAATGCAACGGACGGCGCAGCGCCTAGGCAAGGTCATCTTGCCCACTGCGTTCTATTGCCTCGTGGCGCTCGCGTGGTCCACGGTCGTCTCCCCCATTCCCAATGTTACCCTCAACACGCACTACTGGTACACGCTAGGCCTTGAGTTCATCTGGGTCTATGCCGCCACGGTCTTCATGGCGCCATGGTTTGGACTGGCTAAGAGTCGACTCCGCCAGAAAACCTACACGACGACGGTCATCGCCGTTGGAATCTTCGTATTCGTTGTTAACGGGTATTTGGCTGCCATGAGTGCGGCAAGCGGCGGTGAGTTTTCTTGGCTGCAGAAGCTCATGAGCGCCGCCACGTACGTAGTCGCGTTTTTGATCGGCGGGCTGCTCCGCGACGTTACCGATGTCATGGATTCGGACAGAGCGGGCACCTTGGGCATGCGCTCGCTCGTAACGGTTTTGGTGCTCACCATCATCCTGGAAGGAGCACTCTCCTTCACCGGCAACCTCACGGCGATGGCAACCCTCTCCTACAAATCGACCTCGCTGATCTCGTTTGCCCTCGCTGCCGCCTCCCTGCTCTTTGCGGCAACCCGACGCAGTGCCTCAGGCAATCCGCGGACTGCAGGTGTCATCGTCACCTTATCGACCGCCACGCTCGGTTTCTATGTGATGCAGTCGCTCACCAGTAGCCTGTGGCGTCCCATCTTCAATACGTTGCTCGCAAACATACTGGTCAGCCAAAACAGCCCGGCAGTTATATGTATCGTCACGGGTACCGTCATTAGCATCGTCTTTGCCCTGATGCTTCTCACCATCGACGCAGCTAGAAGCCTTATCGCTCGCAAGCCCAAGCGGCAATAGACACGCTGCCGTCAGACCCTAAAGCCGCTACAGCCGTGGCAGGTTCCTGCGTTTTATTCAAAGCTTGCCGTCAAGGTGCGCCGAGCCTTTACAATAGGACAGTCTCAAGGACGTATTCGATAGCTTCCGCGCAGCACTCGCCCGCCGCGCGTGAAAGGATATATTGCCCCATGCCTTCAACCCTTCCCGCTCCCATCGATAAGCTCGCCATTGTCGTCGTTACGTACAAGCGCCAGGAACTCCTGGCCAACTTGTTCGACTCCATGACCGAGCTCGCGGCAACGCCCTGGCGCATCGTGATTGTCGATAACGAGAATTCGCGCGAGACCGAGGCCATGTGCTCCGCATTCAACGAGCGCCTGGCCAACCTGTGGGGCATCGACACCGAGCAACCCGACGCGAAGGGCGGCACCGACCGCGTCATCTACGCACCACAGCTCGAAAACGGCGGCGGTGCAGGTGGCTTCTCCGCTGGCACCAAATGCGCCTACGACCTGGGCGCCCAGTGGTTCTGGGTGATGGACGACGACGTGCTCGTCATCCCCGAAGGCATCGAGCGTCTTGCCAAGTGGACCGACCGCTACGATGTCATCCAGGGTTCGCGCCTAGACTTTGACGGCGGCGCCTTCTTTTGGCAGTACCAGCTCATCCTTTCACTCGGCATCCCTAACCCCATCGCTAAGTGGGATCTAGGCCCCGAGGGCTACCGCACCATGAACCAACTGTGCTTTGAGGGCGGCATGTTCTCGCGCCGCGTGGTCGACAAGATTGGCCTGCCCGACGCGCGCTTCTTTATCTACGGCGACGATGCCTGCTACGGCTACGTGGCCAGCCAGCACTTCCCTGCCGCCGTTGTTGCCGACGTGGTGCTCAAGCGCGCCCGCGCTGTCTCTAACTGGGACATCGCCGGTAAGCGCCAACTCAACTCCACGAGCGACACCAACCGCTACTACATCATGCGCAACCGCGGTTATCTGGCACGCTATATGCAGATCTACGGCGACTACCACCCTGTGCTGTTCCGTCTGGGCAATGCCGCGACCTTCTGCAAGGAATTCATTCGCCTGGCTGCGGTCGATAAGTGCTTTAAGACCGGCATTCCGGCGCTGCGCCGCGGCATGAAGGACGCCCGCAAGATCATCAAGGATCCCAACTGGAAGCCCATGCCGCCCATGAAGGACGCGGAGTAGTAAAGGGCTTTCGTCATCCCCTATAACCGCTGGCACACCACGGACACACGCTGCCCGTCAAAGCCAAAGCCCCAGCGCATGCGTCCAATGGCGGGGCGTGGCACACGGATTTCGTCGATGCCGTCGCGCTCTATGTCGAGCAGCGCCTGCACGGCCAGCAATTCCAGGCCCAGCGCATCCACACCGGGGTCATACATCATGTTGATCGTTATCAGCGGACGTTCATCGAGCATACCGATCGTATCGGCTATGTCGAACACGGCGCCCGTGGGAAAAACCTGGATGTCCCAGCGATCCGCGCCACACTTTCGCCTCGAGGCAGGATTGGCATAGCCCGGCAAGCCAAAGCAGAGCCCCTGCAAGAGCAGATGATATGGCAGCGGCGTATCTGGGTCGGTCTCGCCGATTCCCGCATCTCCCAAGATGCGGCTTAGCGCCCGCCTCACGGTATCCTCGTTCCCATGGCACAGCCCGTCGCGAAACACATCGACGTCTCGAATGTCTTCTGCAGCGCACTCAAACCACTCAATAATCACTAGACGCAAGGCCTGGCGAAGCTCGTTATTGGGCAATCGCAAAGCACGGAGGCGATCGCCATGCTCTGGCTCCTCAGTCATATCCGTCGTGAGAAAACCGGACAGATACAGCGCTGTCCACATGCCATCGTCAGGCGAGACATCTGGCTCTGCAGTGCCCAAACAAAGCGGGACCTCAGCGCACCCATGGGCCTCGAGCAAATCAAACAAGACCGAAAGGCGGTCGAGATTCCACCCGGCAACTACCCTACTCAGGCAATCGGCATATCCATACAGATCGGCACGCACAGGCGCCGTGCAGCCTCGGCCCAGAAAACCGATCACACGCTCTGAACTCGAGCAATAGGCCCTACCAAACCGATATCCCTCGAGCCATTCACGCGCATCATCCAGGTATTCCTCGCGTCCAGCATGATTCAAAAGAGCCTCGACCTCGACATCCGAAAAGCCGAACCAACGGTCACACCACGTCGAAAGCGGCGTCGACAGACAATACGAGCAACTGCGCGAAGAAAGCGCCGCTTCGGCAGGATTGGGACGCTCCCCCATCAGACAAGCAAAACGTAGCGAATGGCCCGCGGCAGCAATGGCGTCAAACAGCACACGGTCAAGTAGTTCTGCCGGATCGGCGTCGGAAGCGTCCCTCGCGCTCGCATGGCGAGACCACGCCGCATCGTACCCATCAACGAGCAATACAACCTGGTCATCGCAGGCAATCTCCAGCAGCTCTATAAGCACACCGAGCACCGAGTCAATCTCGTCCGCGCTCGCCACGCCACGCGCGACACGTTCGATGTGACGCACCTTATCTCGAGCTAAATCCGGAGCCTCCAAGAGCGCCAACAAGCGAGCGCACTCGCCCGAAAGGGCATCGCGCACGACGCCGGCAACAGCGAGGCCACGCCTCGCAGCGCCAGAAAAGTCCAGCGATATCACCGGATAGCAAGCATACTCATCCCGATAGCGCCCGCCGTTCGCATCCCAAATCTGAGCATCGGCAAACAAACGCTGACCAGAGCGACCGACCGCTGGACGCTCCAGAAAAGCCCTGAGCATCGACAAGTTCATGCTCTTGCCAAAACCCTCGGGTCGACAGCACACCACAACGGACGCGTCGCAGTCCAACACATCGGCAATAAACATGGTCTTGTCAACCAGCATGCAGCAACCAAGGGCCTCCGCATAGTCGTGCATGCCAATGGGCAAAACCGCATCGTCGGCACAGCCGATCAAGCGCACGCCAAAGCCAGCAGCACAATCAACATTTGCCTGTTCAGACACCAAAACGTCCCCCCTAAATCGCTGCACGATGCCAATTGTAATGACCGCCTCGCGCGTACCGACGACGCCGCGCGAACATATCGGGCAACGGTAGCAACAAGAGGTGTGAGGGGGCATAACTAATCGTTGCACAACAAAACGGGGCCCGATGCATTCGCACCGGACCCCGTCCCAACTCTTTAGTTATCTAGCAACCAAGAGGCTACTCCTCCGAGCCGTCCTCCCCAGAAGCTTTCTTCTGCTGATCGAGCTTATGCTTACCACTCACGATGGACGTAGCGCCCAGCGTGGCCAAGCTCGCGCTGGCAAGGCTCGCCATAACGATAAGGTCGCCCGTCTTGGGCATGTTACCGCCAGATGACTTGGTCGTTGTAGTCGTCGTGGTTGTAGTGGTCACCGTCTTGGAGTCATTTTGCTCTTGGTTCTGGTTGTCGGTGTTGCCCTTGCCGCCGTCCTCGCCCTGCTGCTTTCCGTCCTCGGTCTTGCCCTTGTTCTCGTCCTTATCCTCAGATTCAGACTTCTTACCCTCGTCCTTCTTCTGAGCGGACTTGTCGTCCTTCTCCCCAGAGCTAGAACCCTTATCGGATTCGGTCTTCTCGGAAGCCTTGTCCTTGGAGTCGCCCTTTGCGGCCTCGGTCTTTTCCGTGAAAACCTGATCAGAGTTGCCCTTGTTCTGGGCCGAGCCGTTATTGACGCCAGCCATCAGCGAAGAGCCCAGCGTAGAACCAAGCTGCACGGAGAAAGAAGGCTTCTTGTCCGGCGAAGCAACGGGAGCGTCCGGCGCCTTATTCGAGTCGTCCTTGGAAGCATCGGAATCAGGGGTTGCGCCAGAGCCGGAGCCGTTGTTAGAGCCGGTGCCAATGGACGAATCACTCGAGCCGGTAGATGAGTTAGAGTTGTCAGCGTCGGTCGAACCAGAAACGTCGCTGTCCGTATTGCCAACAGAGCTTGAAGGCGAACCGCCCACAGCAGAGCCGTTCGAATCGGAGCCGTTCGAGGTAGAGCCGTCGTTGGTAGTGCCACCAGCAGAGCCATTACCGTCAGCATCGGTCGAGGGCGCATCCATCCTGTCATCGTTGGGATCGTCACTCGAGTCGTCATTCGAATCAGGTGTCGGCGAGGGCGCCGGCGTGGGCTCGGGCTGCACGGGCTTGTTGTCCTTCGCAGCGGCAGCCTCGTCCTCGGCGATATAGACCAGGCAGTCCTTTAGCTCGTTGCGGTAGCGGTTCTTCCAGCCCTCGTGGTACTGGGGCTGGCTTGCATACTTGGTCGCCACGTTATTGACCACGCTGTTGGAAAGCGCCGTCACAAACTCGCGGTCGGACATATCGTTGGAAAGATTCGCCCAGCGGAAGAAGTCTCTGCAGCCACCGGTGCCGCACATGTTGGTGATGCTCCACACCATGCCCTTGACGCAATCGGCGCGGCCGGAGATGTCAATGCCAAGAGCGCTCTTAAGCCACGCCTCGGTCACCGCATAGTACGAGTTGTACGCATACGCATCCTGCAGAGCCGAAAACTCAGCAGGATCGGTGTTATAAGCACCTTGGAAGGCATCCTGCGCGATATGGCCCAGCTCGGTGAGCTGGCCGTTCTCGTACATGGCATTGCTCGTGTTGGAAATCTCGCTGCCGCGATCAATCGCATCCTTGAGCATGCAGTATTTTTCGGGGTTGTAGTTGTAGGCCTGCTTCATAAACGGGATGAGCGACCAACGACGGTCGAACTGGTAATAACCCAGCGCGTTGTAGCCGTCGCCATACGAAAAGCCCTGGTTGTAGTTGCCATGGCTCTCGTACTTGGTAAAGTACTTCATCTCGGGAGTCACGTTGACAAACGAAACGCCCTGGACCGACCTCAGCACGCCCGAGAAGGACTGCTGGGTGTAGAGACCTTTGTCGATATCGGTGGCATCCGAGGCAACGCCCGGCGTGGGCTCCTCGGCGGCGGCGGGCGCGGGTGCGGTAACGGCGCCAAACGAAAGCGCCAGCGTCAGGCCCGCGACAATAGCAGAATGCTTGGGCTGCATAAGATCCTCCCTGCATTGGTGTAGTTAAAGTTCAGTTTGCAAAGATAAAATAAGTATTGCAGCTCGCCCGTTGTTGCACAACAACCCCTCGGTAAACGGCAACAACCCTCCGCGAAATCTTAAGGAATTACGAAATCTTAAGAAATTAAACAAACTGGTCGTCGGGCGCCAACAGAAGCTCGCCGTAACGCTCCATCAACCCGTCCCTCAACTGGCAGAAAGCAGGGATATAGACGTTCAAGATGCGCTGAATCAAATCTTGAGCGAGCTTGTTGTCATAGATATGGACGTTCGTATTGCGATCTCTGAGCATATCTAGCCAGGCCGCCTCATCAATAAAGTCGTAGAATCGGTAGGACTCCTTCAAAATGGCACGAGGAGACCCCGACGCGGCAAGCGTGGCGCCCTCATACTCGAGCAGACGCTTAAGGAGCTTCCAGCTCAGTTCAAATTGAAGATTGAACTTATTAATCAATCCACTCTGAACAAAATCATTGTTGAGATCCTGATTGGGCGCATCCTCAAGATTCACCAAGGCGCTGGCAAAGTTCTCATATTTTTTCATACAGAATCACACCATCCCTGGCAATTTCATCGAGCAATTGCTGCGATAAGGACTCGTCGAGATTGACGACATCTACATCCAAAAGAGTATCAAGACGCTCCTCGATCAAATATGAGAAACGGCCGAAATCCCGGCAACCTGCTACGGCGATGTCAATATCGCTCTTAGGCAAATTGTCACCTCGAGCGCGGGAACCAAACAGCACAACCTTCTCGGCGTCACATTCCCGAGCAAAAACTTCGATTTGCTTGTACACCTTGTCGAGAGATGCCATTTGCACCCCTACAGCTTAATATCGAAGTTGATTTCGGGGACGGCGGCCAAGTCAGCCAGCGTTACACCGTCGACATAGTTCTCGATGACCTCGTCCAGACCACGCCAGAACTTGACGGTGGAACACAGGTCACTGCGGGCGCAGCTGTTGTCGATGCCATCGCACGCCACTGGAGCCGTGCTGCCCTCGACGGCGCGCAGGATGTCGCCGGCACGCACCTCGGCTGGATCCTTGGCCATCATGTAGCCGCCGCCCTTGCCGCGTACGCTCTTAAGCAGGCCCGCCTTCATGAGCGGACGAACCAGCTGCTCCAAATACTTTTGTGAAATATGCTCGCGGTCAGCGACCTCGCGAAGGGCAATCTTGCCCTCGGCGTCACCAAGCGCTGCGATATAGATCATCAGACGGAGGGCATAGCGGCCCTTAGAAGAAATGAGCATACCTACCCTCTCATCGTAGCCGAGACAAAATACCAGGCTTGTTTGTCCCAAATCTTATGCACGCGGGGCAAACAAGCCTGATTATTATGTCCCACATCTAAAAAGTCGAGTGGATTAGTCGGGTTTTCCCTTGACTAACGCCGAACCCATAGTAACTTTATTCCGAGAAGATTCCTAGGGTTTAGTACACCTATGAGTACACCATATACAGAGAGGGACAGCATGAGCGCAAATCCGCTGCTTTCCATCGAAGGTCTGACCGCCTCCGTGGACGAGAAGACCATCCTCCACAACGTCAACCTCAACGTCGCCGCCGGCGAGACCCACGTGCTGATGGGACCCAACGGCGCCGGCAAGTCCACCCTCGGCCACCTGGTCATGGGTGACCCCGTCTACACGGTCAACGACGGCCGCATCGTCTTTGACGGCCAGGACATCACCGAGCTCACCACCGACAAGCGCTCGCGCGCCGGCCTGTTCCTGAGCTTCCAGGCCCCGGTCGAGATTCCGGGCGTGCCGCTGTCGAGCTTTTTGCGCGCCAGCATCGCCGGCCGCCCCGGCCTGGAGATGAAGGGCAAGGAGTTCCGCCGCCGCGTGAAGGAGCTCGCGGCCGAGCTCAACATGGATACCGCCTACCTCAACCGCGAGCTGGGCGTGGGCTTCTCGGGCGGCGAGAAGAAGAAGGTCGAGATGCTCCAGCTTCTGCTGCTGCAGCCCAAGCTCGCCATCCTGGACGAAACCGACTCCGGCCTGGACGTCGATGCCCTGTCCACCGTCAGCCACGGCATGGACGCCTACCGCAAGAGCTGCGACGGCTCCATGCTTATCATCACGCACAACACGCGCATCCTGGAGCACCTGGATGTCGACCGCGTCCACGTTATGGTCAAGGGCCATATTGTGCGCGAGGACGACGCCTCGCTCATCCCCTGGATTGACAAGAACGGCTTTGAGACCTTCGAGCGCGAGGCCGCCGAGCAGCGCGCCCAGGCCGAGGCCGCCGCTGCCGAGCAGCAGGCGTAAAGGGGCGACGCAATGACCAAGAACCGCACCGAGGTCGCGGACATCGACCGCAGCCTCTACGACTTCACCTATGGCGAGGAGGGATTCGAGCGTCTCGACGCCGGCATCACGCCCGACATCGTGCGCGAGATCAGCGCCAAGAAGGACGAGCCGCAGTGGATGCTCGACCTGCGCTTAAAGTCCCTCGAGATATTCAATCGTTTTCCCGACCCGACGTGGGGTCCCTCCATCGAGGGCCTAGACATGGACAACATCGTCACCTACGTCAAGCCCAACACCGACCAAAAGCACGACTGGGAGTCGGTGCCCGACGACATCAAGAACACCTTTGAGCGCCTGGGCATCCCCGAGGCCGAGCGCAGCTATCTGGCGGGCGTCGGCGCGCAGTACGACTCCGAGCTGGTCTACCACAACATGCAGGACACCGCGTCCAAGATGGGCATCGTCTACTCCGGCATCGAGGAGGCCCTGCACGACCCGCAGTGGGAGCCGCTCATCCACGAGAAGTTCATGACGCTCATCCCACCCACCGACCACAAGTTTGCGGCCCTGCACGGTGCCGTGTGGTCGGGAGGCTCGTTTGTCTACGTTCCCAAGGGCACCAAGCTCGATTTTCCGCTGCAGAGCTACTTCCGCCTCAACGCCAAGGGCGCCGGCCAGTTTGAGCACACGCTCATCATTGTCGAGGACGACGCCGACCTGCACTTTATCGAAGGTTGCTCCGCGCCCAAGTACAACGTGGCCAACCTCCACGCCGGCGCTGTGGAGCTGTTTGTGGGCAAGCGCGCGCACCTACGCTATTCGACCATCGAAAACTGGTCCAAAAACATGTACAACCTCAACACCAAGCGTGCGCGCGTGGACGAGGATGGCGACATCGAATGGATCAGCGGCTCCTTCGGCAGCCACGTGGGCTACCTCTACCCCATGAGCGTACTCAACGGCCGCCGCGCCCGCTCGAGCTTTACCGGCATCACCTTTGCCGGCGCCGGCCAGAACCTCGACACCGGCTGCAAGGTCGTGCTCAACGCACCCGAGACATCGGCAACCGTCGAGACCAAGGGCATCTCCAAGAGCGGCGGCATCCAAACCTTCCGCAGCTCCATCGTGGCCACGCCCAAGGCCGAGGGCTCCAAGGCAACCGTGAGCTGCCAGTCGCTGATGCTCGACGACCAGAGCCGCTCAGACACCATCCCCGCCATGGACATCCGCGCCAAGAACGTCGATATCGGCCACGAGGCCACCATCGGTCGCATCGGCGACGACAAGGTGTTCTACCTGATGAGCCGCGGCATCTCGGAGGAAGAAGCCCGTACCATGATCGTCAACGGCTTTGCCAACCCGGTCTCCAAGGAGCTGCCGCTGGAGTACGCCGTCGAGATGAACAACCTGATCAAGCTCGAGATGGAAGGAGCGATCGGATAATGAAACAGACCACGAACACCGCTGCTACCACCCTTGAGCAGGTCAATGCGATGCCGGCTGCCACTTGGGGTTGGCTCAAGATGAACCAGACCAAGCTCGAGCTCTCTGACGAGCTTGCCGCCGCTCCCACCGAGGCCGTTGAGGTCGAGGGCTTGGACGAGCAGTTTACTGGCGTGGCAGACGCGTTCGAAGCCGCCATGGACGCCCTGGCCGAGCGCTTCCCCGAGCGCCGCGCCTCCGCCCCCGGTGATGCAGCCGACCGCGCCCGCATCACGCCCGAGACCGAGCTTGACGTGCCCGCCACCTCCATCTACCAGGCCGGTGCCATCAAGCTCGAGGAGGAGCTATCCCCTGCTGAAGCCTTCGAGACCGGCATGGGTGAGGCTGCCTACGCCTACTTGGCCGAGCACGCTACCAAGCGCGTCGTCATCGATGTGCCCGCATACAAGCACGCCACGGTTACCGTGCACGTGAGTGGCGTCGACACTGCCGCGGCCATCGCCGCCATCGATGTCGTCGCCCGTCCGCAGGCAACGCTCGACCTGCAGATTGCCCTGGACTCCCCCGTTGCCGGCCAAGGCGTCGTGGGCTCCGTGCTACGCGTGTGCGCCCACGAGTACGCCACCGTCAACGTGACCTGCACACAGACGCTCGACGATAGCTGGATCGCGCTCGACGACACCGGCCTGTTCCTGGACGAGGGCGCGCGCGTCAACGTGCAGCACACCGTCCTGGGTGCCGGCGCCAGCGCCACCGGCCTTGCCGGCGACCTGCTGGGCGATACCGCCAAGGTCACCATCGATACTGACTATCTGGGCGCCCGCGAGCAGGTGCGCGACTTTAACTACGAGCTGCGCCACCGCGGCCGCAAGACCGAGTGCGAGATCGACGCCAACGGCGTGCTGACCGGCACGTCCAAGAAGGTCTACCGCGGCACCATCGACCTCGTGCACGGCTGCAAGGGTGCAACCGGCACCGAGCGCGAGACGGTGCTTTTGGCCAACAAGGGCGTCGACAACAAGACCGTTCCCGTCATTCTCTGCGACGAGGACGACGTCGCCGGCAACCACGGCGCCACCATCGGTCACGTCCGCGACGAGCAGCTGTTCTACCTCGCCTGCCGCGGCCTTGACCAAAACGCCGCCGAGGACCTGTTCATCCGCGCCAAGCTGGAGGACGCCGCACTTTCCACCACCGACGAGCGCACCCGCGCCGCCGTCGTCCGCCTGGGCAACAACCTGATCGACAACTTTGAAGAGGAGCTCGCATGATCGACACCGAGCACGTTAAATGCGATACCTGTACCGCACCGGAGCCTATGGAGCTCGACGCCAGTGACGAGGCCTCGCGCGGCTGGCCTACCGTCGACATCGAGACCAATCCCTATAAGGCGCAGTTCCCGCTGTTCCAGCAGCACCCCGAGATCGCCTTCCTCGATAGCGCCGCCACCGCGCAGCGCCCCGCCTGCGTGCTCGACGCCGAGCGCGACTTCTACCAGCGCATGAACGCCAACCCTCTGCGTGGCCTGTACTCGCTGTCCGTCGAGGCCACCGACGCCATCGCGAAGGTCCGCCAGCAGATCGCCGACCTCATCGGCGCCGGCCAGGCCAACGAGGTAGTCTTCACCCGCAACACGAGCGAGTCGCTCAACCTGGTCGCCAAGAGCTTTGCGCCCACAGTGCTCGAGCCCGGTGACGAGGTCGTCATCACCATCATGGAGCACCACTCCAACCTGATTCCGTGGCAGCAGGTCTGCCGCGAGACCGGCGCCAAGCTCGTCTACCTCTACCCCACCAAGACCGGCCAGCTCACCACCGAGGAGGTTCTTGCCAAGGTGGGTCCCAAGACCAAGATCCTGGCCGTGGGACAGGTCTCCAACGTGCTGGGCGTCGAGAACCCGGTCAAGAACCTCGGCAAACTCGTGCACAAGTACGGCGGCTATCTGGTCGTCGACGGCGCGCAGTCGCTGCCGCACATGCCGGTCGATGTGGCCGACCTGGGCGCCGACTTCTTTGCCTTTAGCGCGCACAAGGCCATGGGCCCCATGGGCATCGGCGTGCTGTGGGGCAAGATGGACCTGCTCAACGCCATGCCGCCCATGCTCACCGGTGGCGAGATGATCGATTCGGTCACCGAGCAGGACGCCGTCTGGGCGCCCGTCCCCGAGAAGTTCGAGGCCGGCACGCAGGACGCCGCCGGCATCTTCGCCACGGGTGCCGCCCTTGATTACCTGGTCAACACGGTGGGTTACGAGAACATCCAGGCCCGCGAGCAGGCACTCGTCCACTACCTGATGGGCGAACTCATGCAGCTCGACTTTGTCCAGATCATCGGCTCCATCTATTGGGACAACCACCACGGCGTTGTGAGCTTTAACGTCAAGGGCATCCACCCGCACGACGTCGCAAGCATCATGGACATGGACGGCGTCTGCATCCGCGCCGGCCACCACTGCGCGCAGCCGCTGCTTACCTGGCTGGGCGTCGAGAACCTTGCCTGCTGCCGCGCCAGCGTGGCCTTCTACAACGACAAGGCCGACATCGACAAGTTCATCGCCGGCCTACGTCACGTTTGGAGCACGTTCAATGGGTAATCTATACACCTCCACAACGTTTATGGAGCACAACTCGCACCCCGACTATAAGTACGAGATGGATGCCCCCACGCACGAGCACGACGGCATCAACCCCAGCTGTGGCGACGAGCTCACCTTGCAGCTGCGTGTCGAGAAGGGCGTGATCGAGGAGGCCTCCTTTACCGGCCACGGCTGCGCCATCAGTCAGGCCAGTGCCGACATCATGGCCGACCTCATCACCGGCGAGACCGTCGAGGAAGCTCACCGCCTGGCAGAGCTCTTCCTCGCCATGATACGTGGCGAGAAGCTCTCCGAGGAGGACCTGGAAGACCTGGACGAGGCCGCCCAGCTCCAGGACATCTCGCACATGCCCGCCCGCGTCAAGTGCGCCGAGCTCGCCTGGCGCACCCTCGACGGCATGCTCGAGGGACAAGCTAACCAGTAGCGTATGCTCCGAATCCAAGGTTTTTGATTGCCGAGCCGCCCGATACGGGCGGCTCTGTTTTTCCTAATG
Source organism: Collinsella sp. CAG:166 (assembly GCA_000434535.1). Lineage (GTDB taxonomy): Bacteria > Actinomycetota > Coriobacteriia > Coriobacteriales > Coriobacteriaceae > Collinsella. The sequence goes on along the minus strand of FR878701.1, from coordinate 29,824 downwards.
AGCACGAACACACAAAATCAGCGCGTCCGGCGCCCCGTCTGTCATTTACCACACAGCAGACGCGAACACGGGCGTTTTCCACAGCACCAAAGGCCTGCGGCAGGGCCCCGGACCCGCCAACCAAAACGCCAAGTCCCGTTCTGCTGAGCTCCGACTCGCTTCGCGCCTGCAGCAGAAGGGTCCCATAGGATGCGGCGTGCATTTTTGCGAGTATTCAGCACGCCAAGCTGTATGTATACGCATCGAAAGCGTTAATCAACGTCTCCAGGCGCATATATATTGTGTTTTAGAGCAAGCATCGCGGTCTCAGGGATCACATACATGCGCTTCGGAGGCGCATCGGAAGGCATAAATAGCTTCGGAACCCGTATGTTGCAAGATTGCGGCAGTGCCGACAGCACCACGATGCTGAAAACTCCGTTTTTTGCACGGCGCAGACGGGGGTAGGCACGGGCAAACCCGGACTGAGCTGTTATTTTATGCAAGATGACGATTGTTCTATGCATATTAAGAAGTGCAGTTAGCGTACCAAGCTTTTGAACGCTGGTTGCGGCGTATGGACGACCCCAGCTGCGGTGAACAGGCGACCTTACATCACGTTTCCGCCAGCCCGCATCGCCGTTCGCGCGCGGGCGCGCACGATACGAGAGACGGTACTTTTGCCAATCCCGGTATACCGCTCAATCTGGCGCACCGTAAAGCCGGCATTGTTCAATCCAACAATAACGGTATCGCGCTGCGCCGGCGGTGCGACTTTAACCCCACGAAGCGGAACCCCGAGCTCCTTCGCCATCTTGTCGGCAAAGGCGTGGCGTTCCCACTCCGTCTCTTTCATATCGCACAGCGCTGGCTCACTGCCGGCGGGCATCGAAAGCGAATAGGCAATAAAGCCCTCGGCAGAGCCAAAAAGCTCAAGCACGCAAGAAGGATCGCAAAATCCCCTCGTGGCATCTGCCGCATCACTGTCGTAAGCGCGCAGATGCTCCGCAAAGCTGCTCCAGGGATAACGCTCGATTAGGCTAACGCCCACCTCTTGCGGATCAGCGTGTACAGAGCGAATAGCCTCCATCACCTGCCAATCGGTATCGAGCGAACGCCGGTCAAAACGGTTCTGGAACAGATGGCCTGTGCGCCCCATGCGCTTATTGAACCGCCGCGCGTACGTCAAAAGCAGCCGGTGCATCGCCGCGCTCATCCTGTCCTCGTAATCTGCAAGCACCAAATGCACGTGATTGCCCATAAGGCACCAGGCGATAACCGTCACACCCTCCTCGCGGCAGCACTCGCGCATCAGCTCCAAAAACTCCCACCGGTCGTCATCGCCCTCAAAGATGAGCCGCTTGCCCGTACCGCGGGCACAGACATGGTAAAAGCCGGTAACCGTTCTCCAAACGCGCTGCATGGCGCTCCCTTCGCCGGGATCTGCTTGCCATCCAATACAGCACGATTGAAGCGTGCCATCAAAACATTCACGCAAAACAATACACTCGCGCGGCCAAAGGCAGTAATCAGGCGGCGAACGGCACCGTTGCAACAGGTCAACCCCCGCAATGCTTACAAGAGCTGACCAATAGCTTGCCAAAGACGGACCCCCTCTACGGAAGTTCGTGACCACAGAACATAGAGTTAAACCGTTTCAATTAAAACTTCCGGACTTCTCGCTACGAAAACTGAGCCGTTCGCCGAATATTCCGTGCATTTCGCGGTATTATAGGGGCTGCATGTCATGTCCCTTTCGAAGGGTCGCCCGGCAATCGCCAGCCACGACCCCCAGACGGGACGCCAACACGATAGAGAGGAGAGGCATGCAGTACTCACAGGAAGTGGAGAACATGTGCCCCGTTGCCAAGGGTGCATACCACGGCCCCGCACCCATCCCCGAGGAGGGCAAGTGGGTCCAGGCTAAGGAGATTTCCGACATCTCCGGTCTTACGCACGGTGTGGGTTGGTGCGCACCTCAGCAGGGCGCCTGCAAGCTCACGCTGAACGTCAAGGACGGCATCATCGAGGAGGCCCTCGTTGAGACCATCGGCTGCTCGGGCATGACCCACTCTGCCGCCATGGCTTCCGAGATCCTTCCCGGTAAGACCATCCTCGAGGCTCTCAACACCGACCTCGTCTGCGACGCCATCAACGTTGCTATGCGCGAGATCTTCCTGCAGATCGTTTACGGCCGCAGCCAGACCGCGTTCTCCGAGGGCGGCCTGCCCGTGGGCGCCTCCCTCGACGACCTCGGCAAGGGCCTTCGCTCTCAGGTCGGCACCATGTTCGGCACCAAGGCCAAGGGCGCTCGTTACCTTGAGCTCGCTCAGGGCTACGTCACCCGCATGGCTCTCAACGACAAGAACGAGATCATCGCATTCGAGTTCCTGAACCTCGGCAAGTTCACCGACGCCGTCAAGGCCGGCAAGACCCCCGAGGAGGCCATCGCTGGCGCTATGGGCCACTATGGTCAGTGGGACAACGCTGCCAAGTACATCGACCCGCGCACCGACGAGGAGACTCACTCCGTCGCCAGCGTGTTCCCGGTTCACGAGTAGAAAGGGAGGGAAATAACTATGACTGTTACGTTCGAAGGTTACGAGCGCCGCGCTGACAAGATTAACAAGTGCCTCGCCGACAACGGCATCGCCTCCCTCGAGGAAGCTCTGCAGATCTGCACCGACAAGGGCTTCAACCCGCGTGAGATCGTCAACAACACCCAGTCCATCGCCTTCCAGAACGCTGAGTGGGCCTACACCCTCGGCTGCGCTCTCGCTGTCAAGCGTGGCGCCAAGACCGCTTCTGAGGCTGCCGCCATCATCGGCGAGGGCATCCAGGCCTTCACCGTTCCCGGCTCCGTCGCCGAGGACCGCAAGGTCGGTCTGGGCCACGGCAACCTGGGCGCTATGCTGCTCTCCGACGACACCGAGTGCTTCGCCTTCCTGGCCGGCCACGAGTCCTTCGCTGCCGCTGAGGGCGCTATCGGCCTGGCTCTGAACGCCAACAAGGCTCGCAAGAAGCCGCTGCGCGTTATCCTCAACGGTCTGGGCAAGGACGCTGCTCAGATCATCGCCCGCATCAACGGCTTCACCTACGTGAAGACCCAGTTCGACTACTTCACGGGCGAGCTCAAGGTCGTCGAGACCATCCCCTACTCCGATGGTCCCCGCGCCGCCGTCAACTGCTACGGCGCCGACGATGTCCGCGAGGGCGTTGCCATCATGTGGCACGAGAACGTCGACATCTCGATCACCGGTAACTCCACCAACCCCACGCGCTTCCAGCACCCCGTCGCTGGCACCTACAAGAAGGAGCGCCTCGAGGCTGGCAAGAAGTACTTCTCCGTCGCTTCTGGTGGCGGCACTGGTCGTACCCTGCACCCGGACAACATGGGCGCCGGCCCTGCCTCTTACGGCATGACCGACACCATGGGTCGTATGCACTCCGACGCCCAGTTCGCCGGTTCTTCCTCCGTGCCTGCGCACGTCGACATGATGGGTCTCATCGGCATGGGCAACAACCCCATGGTCGGTGCCACCGTCGCCTGCGCTGTCGCCGTCGAGGAGGCCCTCAAGGCCTAATCGCGCCCGCGCGATGCTCATATATTTGAGCTTTGGAGCCGCTACCTTTCGAGGTGGCGGCTCTTTTTGTTTGCGCTGTCTCAAATTGGTTACTCTTATTAAAGGGTCCGATGTATCAGTTGTGGTGAAATACGGACTGAATTGCATCCATACAGGCCAAAACAGTCCGTATTCCACCGCAACTTATCAAATGGGCCGACCGAAGTGGCCGAGTCCACCTGACGCCCACCTGCCATATTTGCCCTTTACCGATTTGCCGAGTCTTTGCGGCCTCATTGCCGATCACCCGTGCGACAATGCGCCGGACGAGAAAGGAATCCGATGGAATCGACTGATGTACTGGTAATTGGATCTGGCATTGCGGGCCTTTGTGCCGCCATCGAAGCGGCACGCACTGGCGCAACCGTCGCTGTGGCAAGCGCCGGCAAGACCATGAGTGGATCGAGCTTCTTCCCTGGAACCTGGGGCCTAGGGCTTATCGGACCCGTTAACGAAGACGACGAACAAGACCTCATCGACACCATCCAGACCGTCGGCGGCGGTGTCGCCGACCCCGAGCTTGTCCAGACGTTTGTCCACGGCATTCCCCAGGCAATTGAATGGCTCGAGCAAGACCTCGGCGTTGAGCTCAAGCGTCCGCAAAACGCTGAGAGCGCTCAGCAAAAGCAGTTTATCCCCTGCTTTGACCACAAAACGCGCATGTGGCGCGGCCTCACCCGCAAGCCCCTTGAGGACGCTCTGACAGCCCGGATCGAGTCGCTCGGCATTCGCCTGCTCCCCCGCCATGAGCTTATCGACCTTGTTGAGGACACGAAAGGCAGAATCACCGGAACCGTGCTCTACAACCTCACCGAAGATCGAATCGTGCCCTTTGCTACCAAAGCCACGATCATCGCAGCCGGTGGCACGGGTGGCCTGTTCGAGCGAAGCCTCACTTCCGCCGACGTGCTCAGCTCATCACAGGCCATCGCACTGGCGCACGGCGCATCGCTTACTAATATAGAGTTCATGCAGATGATGCCCGGCTTCATCGAGCCCAAGCGCAACCTTGTCTTTAACGAGAAGACCTGGCGCTACGTACATGTAGACCAGCCGGTAGATATTGCCGACGACAAGCTGGACGACCTGCTCGAGCAGCGCTCTGGATATGGTCCCTTCACGTCACGCTTGACCTCCCGCGCTATCGATCTCGTCATCGATCAGGCAGGTGCCGAAGGCCTGGCACTCCACTACGACTTCCCCCGCGAGGATGTCCCAGAGTTTGTGCAGACCTTTGCCACCTGGCTGCAAGACGAGCACGGCATCGCCCCGACTGACGAGATGCGCGTTGCGATGTATGCCCACGCCGCTAACGGCGGCATCAAGATCGATAAGACCGCGCACACGGGCGTTGAGGGCCTCTACGCTTGCGGCGAGGCGACAGGCGGCATGCACGGCGCCGACCGCATTGGTGGCTTGTCAAGCGCCAACGGCATCGTATTCGGACGTATCGCGGGCGCATCGGCAGCCCTTGCAGCGCAGAAAGAGCCTGAGACAGCCCTGAAGGCGGATATCGCCCTCCCCCACTACGGCATTGCCACAACAGATGCCGAACGCCTGACACACGGCCTTAGGCACACGATGAGCACCTATTGCATGATCAACAGGACCGAAACAGGCCTATCCGAGGCACTACACGAGCTTGAGGGCTTGAAGACAGAGGCAACGACCTTGAGCACACAGAAAGCCCAGGACAGCGAAGTCGCAGCCCTCGCCCGCCTGCAATCGCAGATTCAACTAGCACAGGAAATGGTCAAAGCCATGCGCAAGCGGACCGAAAGTCTCGGATCGCACTATCGAGCAGACTAAATCGATTCTCACTTTGAGTTTGATCACAACTTCTCAACATGCATCGAGCCCCATGAGCATAATTCTCATAAGGAGAGCACGTTTATGGGGCTTTAGCCGTGTTTCCCTAAGGGAATCACAGTGCAGTTTCCTCAGCTCCGCGCCCCGACGGGTTCGACCCCATGCAAGGTCAACAAAAAAGACGGCCAACCGAGGTTGACCGTCTTAACTTGCTTTGGTGGGCCATCAGGGGGTCAGCCTGCTGCGCAGGCAGCCGCTGCGGCGCCAAGGCGCCTTGCGCGCTACGCTGGTAAATGCTTACGTATTTCCTCAGCTCCGCGCCCTTACGGGTTCGACCCCATACGAGGTCAACAAAAAAGCGACCAGCCTGAGCCAGTCGCTTTAACAATCTTTGGGTGGGCCGTCAGGGGGTCGAACCCTGGACCTTGGGATTAAGAGTCCCCTGCTCTACCAACTGAGCTAACGACCCAAAGCTAAAGTCCGTTGTGGCGGACTTTAGAGGAGATATCGTGTGGTGGGCCGTCAGGGGGTCGAACCCTGGACCTTGGGATTAAGAGTCCCCTGCTCTACCAACTGAGCTAACGACCCGATATCAACACGAAGCAAGAACTGGGGTGGGTAAAGGGACTCGAACCCTCGACCTACGGGACCACAACCCGTCGCTCTAGCCAACTGAGCTACACCCACCGTGTCCTGTGCGCTTCGCGCTCGACTATTATTGCAAGGAACGCCACGCGATGCAAGCCCCAATTTTCAAGAATTTTGAAAAGAGTTTTTCGAGCGCGTTTCGAGCAATTCCCACCGGTTCCATAGGAGTAAACTTGCCCCACTGCAAATCCTCGAAAGGACCGGCATGAAAGAACTCTCCAACCGCACGGCAACATTTACCGATTCGGTCATCCGCCGCATGACACGCATCTCCAATAAGTACGATGCCGTCAATCTCTCGCAGGGCTTCCCCGACTTCGATCCTCCGGCGCAGCTGCTCAACAGCCTGAGCACCATCGCCGCCGACCCCGAGCCGCTCTACCACCAGTACTCCATTACCTGGGGCTCCCAGGCCATGCGCGAGGCGCTCGCCGCCAAACAGGAGCACTTTATGGGCATGCCGATCGACCCCAACCAGAATATCGTGGTCACCTGCGGCTCCACCGAGGCCATGATGGCCGCCATGATGACGGTTACGAACCCCGGAGACAAGGTCGTCATCTTCTCGCCGTTCTACGAGAACTACGGCGCTGACACCATTCTCTCGGGTGCCGAGCCCATCTATGTGCCGCTCAACCCGCCCACATTCGACTTTGACCGCGAGGCGCTCGAGGCTGCCTTCCGCGACAACGACCCCAAGGCCATCGTCCTGTGCAACCCTTCCAACCCCTGCGGCAAGGTCTTTACGCGCGAAGAGCTCACCTTTATCGCCGACCTGTGCAAAAAGTACGACGCGTACTGCATCACCGACGAAGTCTACGAGCACATCGTCTACGCGCCCCATGAGCACGTCTACATGGCCACGCTGCCCGGCATGTTCGAGCGAACCATCAGCTGCAGCTCGCTGTCTAAGACGTACTCCATCACCGGCTGGCGTCTGGGCTACACCATCGCCCCGGCCCAGATCACCGAGCGCATCAAGAAGGTCCACGACTTTCTCACCGTGGGTGCCGCCGCTCCCCTGCAGGAAGCCGTTGTCACCGCCCTCAACTTCGACGACAGCTATTACGATGAGGTCCTCGACCTCTACACCGCCAAACGCGACCTGTTCTGCCAGGGGCTCGATAGCATCGGTCTTGAGCATAACGTGCCGCAGGGCGCCTACTACGTCATGATGGACATCTCTGAGTTTGGCTATGACAGCGACCTCGAATTCTGCGAGGACCTCGCATCCAAGGTGGGCGTGGGCGCCGTGCCCGGCTCGAGCTTCTTCCGCGAGCCCGTCAACCATCTGATTCGTTTCCACTTTGCCAAGCGGGACGAGACGCTTAACGCGGCACTGGAGAACCTCAAGTCGCTACGTGATAAAATCAAGCCGCGCGGGTAAGGACGGCCCGGCAACTAAAGCAACCAAAGAAGCCCCGCACCGCCTGCCACGTTGCGAGGCTTCTTTTTATAGCGCTTTCTTAAATGGTTTAGAGCCCTATACTTTAGTCACGGAGCAACTCGTCCCAGAGAGAGGAATACTATGGCAGAACAGCAGCTTATCGGAGCGCTCGAGGCCGGCGGCACCAAGATGGTCTGCGCCACGGGCTATGCAGACGGTACGGTCCTGGAGCGTGAGCAGATCGCGACCACGACCCCGCAGGAGACCGTTGAGGCCGTCAATGCATGGTTTGCCGACAAGGGCATCGCCGCGCTGGGCATCGGCGCCTTTGGCCCCACCGCAGTCAACCCTGCCTCGCCCCAATACGGCAAGATCCTGGAGACGCCCAAAACGGCATGGCGCTACTTTGACCTGCTGGGCACTATCCAAAACGAGCTCAATATCCCCTGCGGCTACGACACCGACGTCAACGTCGCCTGCCTGGGCGAGGTCACCTTTGGTTGCGCCCAGGGCCTCACTGACGTTGTGTATCTGACCATCGGCACCGGCGTGGGCGCCGGCGTGCTCTCGGGCGGTAAACTCGTACACGGCATGATGCATCCCGAGGCCGGCCACATCCTGGTCACGCGCGACCCGCGCGACACCATTGGCGAGCACAGCGCCTGCCCCTTCCACGACAATTGCCTCGAGGGTCTCATCGCCGGCCCCGGCGTTAAAAAGCGCTGGGATGGCAAGAGCGCCGGAGACATGGCCGATGACCCGGAGGCCATGGACCTGCTCGCAGGCTATCTGGCACAGGCGCTCATGACCTACACGCTGTGCTACGCGCCGCAAAAGATCATCATCGGTGGCGGCGTGGCCGACCACACCCCCATCGTGCCGCTCGCGCGCAAGAAGTGCGCCGAGATGCTCAACGGTTATATCGTCACGCCCGAGGTCAACGACATCGATACCTATATTGTCAACAACAGCCTTGAGGGCAAGCAGGGCATCATGGGCTGCCTGGCCCTGGGCGCGCAGGCGCTTCAGTAACAGACGCACCCACAGGGCGTGGCGCGCCCGGCAAATCCAACCTACGGAACGACGCCACCACGCCCTATATAAGCCCTCTAATAAAAAAGGCCGCCTAGCACCAAGCATACGTCCTAGGCGGCCTTTTTGGCACATATGAGCGATCGTAGTAGATATCGGAGCACAACGCCCGTTGCCGCTCCACAGCAGTCGATCATCACATCGGTGATCATGCCGGCGCGTCCCGGCACAAAGAGCTGAATCGTCTCGTCGATCGAAGGAATCAGCAGCAGGAACACCGCCGTGGGCAGCAGCACGTCAAAGGTGCGCCGGCCCTCAAAATCAAAGGCGTGCGTTGCCAAGATGCCGAGCACCATATACTCGGTAAAATGCGCGCACTTGCGAACAACAAAGTTGGTCACCCATTCATATGGAAGTCCCACGCCGTGCAGGAAACCGCGGATAGCTTCCATGACCGTTAGGCTCAGCGAGCCCGACCCCGAGCCGGGAACCAGCGAATTGCCCCAGATCAAGAGCGCCATCAGGCAGGTTACAACCGCCCATTTTCGATTGATCTTAGCCATGCAGAAGTTATGCCTCCGCGCGGAGCGGCGCGAAGCTGGCGGTACCGCCCTCGATAACGCTCAGATAGGCACGGCCCGTACGCTTGGCAGTTGAGGACTGCAGGCGCTCGATCTCTTCCTCGAGGATCTGATTGACGCGCTCGTGACGACGGTTTTCCATAATGCCGGCGGCAATAGCCTCGGCCCGCTCGATGCTCTCGCGCGAGATACGGGCAGTATCCTCGGGGAACACAGCACTGTGACGGCCGACATAGGCGGGGGCAGCAGGCTGAGGGGCAGCGACGGGAGCGGGGGCTGCAACAGGAGCAGGCTCGTCAATCTCATCCAGAATCGCGGTGGCGGCGGCCCACATGTCCTCGTGGCCCGAGTAATCGGCCATGGGAACATCAACCTCGAGCGAGGCGTCCGGAAGGTCGCCGGTGTCGATGCGATCTTGGGCATCAATCGATGCGGTGATGGCTGCAGGCTCATCGAGGTCATCGAGATCGATGTCCACGGCACCGGAGATGATAGGCATGCTGGCGAGGTTTGCATTGTACGGCGCAGCCTCAGCCGCCTGCTGCTGGGCAGGAGCGCCCCAAAGCGAGCTTTCGGCGGCACGGCGGGCGGCAACGGCCTCCTCGTCCGCAGTCATGGCTTCATCAACGTACGAATTGTCGGCAGAAGCGTTCGCGTCCGCCGAGGTAGCGTTGTAGGCGTTATTGGCTGCCGCGTTGGCAACGAGTGCCACGAAAGCCGCCGTGCTGCCCGCAGGGGCGGCCTGGGAACCAGACACGGCGCGTGCCGCGGCGGCGATGTCGTCGCGATTGAAGGAGCCGGTCTGCCCGCCGTTGGTGAGCTCGTCGATGGCGACTTGATAGACGTCGCGCGAGTGTGCAGGGTCGCAGCTCACCGGCGAATCGTCGTCGAGCATACTGTCGATCATGGACCAAGCCTCGTCCTCGTCCATAGCATCTGCGGCTCGAGCGATGGTAGGGACACCATCATCGGCATGACGGCGCTGGAACGCACCGGTCAGGCCGGAAAGGAATGCCGAGGTAGACTGCTCCGCCTGAGCCTGAGAAGCAGAAGCCGCAGCGTAAGGAGTCGCATCCTGCTGCTGAGCTGGAATCGAGGCGGTCTTGAACTCGCTTTGATGCTGATTGAGATTGGCGGCACCGCCCATGGCATCGGGCTGGAACAGACGCTCTTCACGCTGCGCACGATACTCGGAGATACCCAGCGAGGCGGCATAGATACCCACGCCCGCCACCGCGCCCACGGCGAAGGGAACCGCACCCGCCACGACCGTCTCGTTCACAGACGAAAACGGCAGCGTCGCGGCATACATAACCACGGGAGCGGCAAGGCCGATCCCGCACGAAAGTCCGGCAAGGACTGCTCGTTGTGTTGCATCAGAAGAAGCCATGAGCTCTCCCCATCTTCCAGCACCCAAATCGCATCATTCAGTTGGCTGCGCGAGAGAAGATGAAGCGGGGCTATGCCCCAAAGCAACGGTATATGGTTCGTTTCATCTGCGTTTTCCGTCGCGAAGCTTAAAAGCTATTATGCGAAACCGCCCCGTCGATTGCAAGCGACGATGTCGGATTGAAACGGGAAACCTGCTGCTCGTCGGTCTTATGGTTAAAAATAAGCGCGGAGCGGCGATATGGAAAAGGGCCGAGGCTCAAAGCCCCGACCCTTTATCGCATTGATGGCTATCGCTGCGTGTGGATGACAACCTAGAACGTCTGCTCGTAGTCGCTGTGCTTTTTGGCCGAACGCACCAGGAACTCCTGGTTGGTGTTGGTGCCCTTAAGACCCTTGATAAACGATGCGGCTGCGCGCTCGGTGTTGTTCATGCCGGCAAGAATGCGACGCAGGCCAAAGACAAACGGGCGCATCTGCTCGTCGACCAGCAGATCCTCGTTGCGCGTACCGGAGGCAACGGGGTCAATGGCCGGGAAGATACGACGGTCGGCAAGATCGCGGTCGAGCTTAAGCTCCATGTTGCCGGTGCCCTTGAACTCCTCAAAGATGACTTCGTCCATCTTGGAACCGGTGTCGATGAGGGCAGAGGCCAGGATGGTGAGCGAGCCACCGTTCTCGATATTACGGGCTGCGCCCAGGAAGCGCTTGGGCGGATACAGGGCCGCCGAATCGACGCCGCCCGAAAGGATGCGGCCCGAGGCGGGCGCCGCCAAGTTGTAGGCGCGGGCAAGACGCGTGATGGAGTCGAGCACCACCACGACGTCGCCACCCAGCTCCACGATGCGCTTGGCGCGCTCGATGACGAGCTCTGCCACACGAGTGTGGTTGTCGGCGGGCATATCGAAGGTCGACGCCACAACCTCGCCCTTGATGGAACGCTGCATATCGGTGACCTCTTCGGGGCGCTCGTCGACGAGCAGGCAGATGAGGTGCACCTCGGGGTTGTTAATCGAGATAGACTGGCAGATCTTCTTGAGGATCGTGGTCTTACCGGCCTTGGGCGGGGACACGATCAGGCCACGCTGACCCTTGCCGATCGGCGACACGATGTCGATGGCGCGACCGGTAATGGAGTCCTTGCCGTGCTCCATGCGCAGCGGCTCATTGGGATAGACCGGGGTGAGGTCACCAAACTTGGGACGGTTGCGAATCTGCTCGGGGTCCAGACCGTTGACGGTCGTGATTTTGGCGAGGCCGGCGCGCTTGTCGCCGCCGCGCGAAGGACGCAGCGAGCCCTCGATGACGTCGCCCGTGCGCAGGCGCGCGGAGCGGATGAGGTAGGCGGGGACGAAGGCATCGTCGTTGGACTTCATGTAGCCATGGGCGTGGATGATGCCGGAGCTGTCCGGGCGAATCTGTAGAATGCCCTTGATGTCGCGGAAGCCCTCGGCCTTCGCGGCGGTGACGTAGATCTCTTCGACGAGCTCGGCTTTCTTCTTGCCGGTCGTCTCGATCTCGAACTCCTTGGCCTTCTCGCGCAGTTCGGCGACCTTCATGGCCGCGAGTTCCTCACGCGAAAGCGTGGGCTCGGTGGGGGCGGCGTTGCGCTCCTTGTTGCGCTGTTTGCGATCGCGCTGGCGGCTGCGACGGTCGTTGTTGCGCTCGTCCTTGCGCTCGTTGCGCTCCTCGTTGCGCTTGTGCTGGCGACGGTTGGGGCGAGCGTTGTCATCGGCCTCAGCGGACGCGGCGCCATCGGCTGCGGCGGCGTCTTCGTTAGCCGAAGCATCATCGCTGGCCTCGGCATTGGAATCGCCCTGCGGCTCGGCCTCGGCATGCTGCTCGGCGGCCTTGGCCTTAGCGGACTTCTTGCGACCGCGCTTGGGCTTCTCGGACGCAGACTGTTCGACGTCTTGGGGCTCGGCGGCATCAGTCGATGCATCGGCGGTCGTCTCGGCGGAATCCTCGGACGCACCCTTCTTGGCAGCCTTGGCCTTGGACGTGCACTTAGCAGCAGTACGATGGCTGCGACCAGGGCGGACGTCGGCGGGCTCGACATCAGCAGAAACGGCCTCGGAAGTCGTAGCATCCTGGACGGGCGCGTCGGCAGCGGTTGCAGGCTCGGCGGTCGCCGCAGCATCCCGAGCGGCGGCGGCTGCGGCTGCGGCCTTCTCGGCCTCGACGAAAGCCTTGGGCTTGCGACCGCGACGGTGCGGGCGCAAAGCCGGATCGACAACGGGAACTTCGCTGGCCTCGGCAGGCGCAGCGGGCTCAACAGGCGATGTGCCCTCCCCTGCCGCGGAACGGACCGAAGCCTCAGCGAGCTCGGGGGTTACCTGATCGGCAACCTGCTCGGCCTTAGCAGCCGTGCGACGGCGTGTGCGCGGTACCGGCTTCTCGGTTGGCTGGTCGGCGACAGGGGTCTCGGTGGCGGCAGGCGTCTCGGGCACAGACGGAGCTGCAAGCTCGGTCAGAGCCGCGGCCTCGCGCTCGGCAGCACGACGGCGGGCGCGCACCACCTGAGCCTCGCTAATCTGCGCCAACGCACGTGCCTGCGCGACCTCATCGGAAATCGGCGCCGAGGAGTCAGCTGCAACGGTGCGCTTGGCGCGCGTCGTGCGCGCGGTACGGCGCTTGGGCTTGGTGACCTCCTCGCCGTCAGCGGCAGGCTTGGCCGCGCGGCGCGTGCGCTTGGGCTTTGCCGGAGCAGCCTCCTCACCAGTTGCAGGCACGGCCTTCTCAGCCGTTGCAGCCTTAGGCGTCTCAGGAGCCGAGGTTTGCGCGGGCGCCGCGACCTGGTCCGACGCAACCGGTGCAGCGGGAGCGGCTTGCGTCGTCGTTATTTCGTTTTCTTGCTGTTGATCAGACACAGTGTTTGCTCAACTTTCTTTTCAAGCCCTGTGATCACATGCTCCCTGCATAAACCTTCAGGGCGGCTAAACAGTCTAGCTCCGTCAAATACCGACGGACATCATTGATCTGTATCGAGATATTTGCGTCATATACGCAGCGTTAGTGTAACACAACCGCCGCCACCTGCAACTTAGTCATTGGGAACGTTCTTAAACGACTAGTCAAAAGGGACACTCTTTGGTTTACCGCCCACAAATCTGACTGCTTCCGCCAAAACTATGGCGGTTTACTACGATGAATCGCTCAACCGCGACCACTCCGAAACTTGTTGAACTAAAACCGCAGGTAGATGCCTTGCACTTTTTAGCGAAAAGCCGGCGTGGTTGGCATTTCTCAATTCATCGTAGTAAACCGGCATAGTTTCGTATTTCCAGCAGCCCCAAATTCGTCAATACGCCGGCGTTTATGCAAAAAGCCCGACCTCCGCATGGAGATCGGGCTTATAGGGCTCAGCAAAGCCGAACCTACACGGTCAAATGACTCGCAGATTACATCTGCTCGGGCGCGGAAACGCCAACAAGGGTGAGCACCAGGGCGAGCGTCACGCGGACGGCGTCGCAAGCGGCCAGACGGGCACGCGAAAGCTCGGGGTCGACGGGACGGCCCTCGCTCGGCAGCACCTGGCAGGCAGCATAGAAGCTGTGGAAGTCGCCGGCGAGCTCCTCGGCAAAGTGCGTCAGACGGAACGGAGCGCGGTCGCGAGCGCAGCTGGCGATGAGGTCGGTGAGCTCGTTGAGCTTACGCGAAAGGGCGAGCTCGGTCGGGTCGGTCAGCAGCGAGTAATCGACGTTCTCACCGATGGCCTTGGCGGCAACGGCCTTCATGCCCATCTCGTCAGCCTGCTCGGGCGTAACGTCAGCGGCACGACGCAGGATGGAGCACACGCGGGCGTGAGCATACTGCACGTAATAGACCGGGTTGGAGTTGTCGCGCTTCTTAACGGCCTCAATATCGAAGTCGACCATCTGGTTGGAGCTCTTGGAGATGAGCGTGTAGCGAGCGGCATCGGAGCCGACCTCGTCGACGAGCTCCTGAAGGGTCACCATGGTGCCCTTACGCTTGGACATACGGACGGGCTTGCCGTTGCGCAGCAGGTTGACGAGCTGGCCCAGCAGAACCTCAAACTTGCCGGGGTAACCCAGAGCGTCGCAGACGCAGCGGACGCGCTCGATGTAGCCGTGGTGGTCGGCGCCCCAGATGTCGATGACGTGGTCGACGCGCTGGAACTTATCCCAGTGATAGGCAACGTCGGAGGCGAAGTAGGTGTACTCGCCGTCGGACTTGATCAGGACGCGGTCCTTGTCATCGCCCAGGTCGGTGGAGCGGAACCACAGGGCGCCGTCCTTGGTGTAGAGGTAGCCCATCTTGTCGAGCTTCTCAAAAGCGCGGTCGACGGCAGAGGTGCCGGCGGTCTCGCCCTCGGTGTCCTTCACGTACAGCGAACGCTCGGAGTACCAACGATCGAAGTCACAATTGACGGCGTGGCAGAGGTCGCGCATGTTGTCGACCATCTTCACGTAGCCGCGCTCGCGGAAGCTCTCCATGCGCTCCTGCGGATCGGCGTTGACCCACTTGTCGCCGTCGGTGCGCCAGAACTCGGCAGCCTCGTCGATGATGTAGTCGCCGCCGTAGGAGTCCTTGCCCAAGGTCTCGGCAAAGTTGTCCTGATACGGATGGGTCTCAGGGTGTTCGTCGTTCTCGTCGGCAACAAAGGCGTCGCGGTCGGCGATCAGCAGCTTGTGAGCCTCGTCGATATCCACGCCCTGCTTGGCGATGATGTCGGCAAGCTGCATATAGCGCGTGCTGATGGAGTTGCCGAAGGTGTTCATCTGAGAGCCGTGGTCGTTGATGTAGAACTCACGCTGGATGTCGTAACCGGCGTGGTCCATAACACGGCAGAGCGAGTCGCCCAGCGCGGCCCAGCGGCCGTGGCCGATGTGCATGGGGCCGACGGGGTTGGCGGAGACGAACTCGACCTGGGTCTTCAGGCCACCACCGACGTTGGACTTAGCGAAGTCCATGCCCTTCTCGCGAGCCTCGCCAAAGATGGCATTCTTGACGGCGACGGAGAGGTAGAAGTTGATGAAGCCGGGGCCTGCGATCTCGACCTTCTCGATCGCGGGGTCCTCGGGCATATGGGCAACGATGGCCTCGGCGATCTTACGCGGGGCGCAGTGGGCCAGCTTGGCGGACTTCAGGGCCATGGTGGAGGTCCACTCGCCATGAGAAGTGTCAGCCGGTCGCTCGATGGCGCAATCGTCAAGTTCAAATGCGGAAAGGTCGCCGGCCTCCTGGGCCGCAGCAAGCGCAGCGCGTACCAGCTCTTCAATCTTCTCGGGCATAGATCCTCCTTGTGTTAAAGCCCCCGAGCTCTTGGTCACTCGTAGGGCAAAAGCCAGAGTTTGTAGCACTCTATCACAAGCGACGGGCACTGTCGCAGGGTAAAGCCAATCGATATTGCATATGCACAAAATTGACTACAGCTTGTATGGAGTCACTCAAAGATGCCGGTCTGCCTGCAGATTATGCAGGCGTTGAAAATGCATAAAGGTGTGAATGAGCTGCGTCTGTTATCGAATACTCTTACCTATCGGAGTTGTGTGCTTTTCCTGCATAAAGTGAGAATTTGCGCACGTCAGCGTGTTATTCTAGACATACGTAAATTCGTATAAGTTGGAGGTAGCATGTTCTCAATCGGTCAACACGTCATTCATCCGGGTCAGGGAGTCTGCACCGTCGTCGGTTTTAGGGACGACACGCCGCAGCCCATGCTGCTGCTCGAGACCAAGCAGGGACATGCGCAGACGATCCTCATGTACCCCGTGGCGCAGGCCGATCGTTTGCACGCCGCCATCTCTCAGCAAGATGCCGAGCACCTGCTGAGCCACTATGACGAGCTGGAGTGCGACACCTTCACCGAGCGCAACAGCTCACTTGAGGAGACGCACTTTAAGCAGCAGCTCAAGCTGGGTGCGCCCGAGACGGTCCGCGTGGCAAAGACCATGATGCACCGCATTCGCCAGGCCGAGGAAGCTGATAAAAAGCCCAGCTCCTACTACATGCGCGTACTCAAGGAAGCCAAGCGCCGCTCCATCGAGGAGTTCGCCGTGGCCTTGGGCGTCACCGAGGAGGACGCCGAAGCCCGCCTAGCCCAAGCCGCCCTCAACTAACCTGCCAAAAAGGGACAGGTTTATTTTGGTAGGTTTTATCTGGCCAAACGTTAACGAACAATTAGTAAATGGCCGGGTGCTCCGTTTTGTTTTTGAGCGCCCGGCTATTTTTCCATCGCCGCAGAAATACATGAAGTCCATTTGCGATAACATCACTCGAGGGCCATCAAAATCGATGCAACCAACGCTCACATCAACAACAAGCGCGCCCGTCTTGCTCAATTACCATTTAAAAGCATCAATTTGAAAACGCAATAACATTTCGGCAGGTAGCAGCTATAGTCGGTGAACTGAATCTCGACAACCGTGGTCTCCGAATGCAGTATCTTCAGCTCATTCAAGCTAAAGGAGGGACCATGCCGAGAAAGCCTCGTTCAAAGTCACCAACCGGTTATTTCCACGTCACGTTGCGTGGAAACGGAGGGCAATTGCTGTTTGACGATGCCGAGGACCGAATCGCCTTGCTTCAGATCCTTGATGCGATCCTCCCCAAACACAATATTGAGCTTATCGCTTGGTGCCTTATGGGAAACCATATTCATCTGCTCATCGACGATCCGGACGACCGCAAGAGCGACGCGATGCATGCGATAGCCGTATCGTATGCGGGCAGGTACAATGCGCGGACGGGTCATATCGGCCACGTGTTTCAGGAGCGATTTTGGGATTCGCCCATCAAGTCGGAAGAATATTTACTCGAGGCAATTCGATACATTCATCTGAATCCCCAAAAGGCAGGACTGGCGGCATACCACGAATATCCATGGAGCAGCCATCGCGAGTACCTAATGAGTGCCAGGTCACGGCCGCATGTCACCGGCAGCGTTGTCGATATTTTATTTCCAACACCTCGCTCGTACCTTCAGCTCATGGAAAGTGCGCCGTCGCTTCCCTATCGCCCCAGCGCAACAGCTAAGGTGCGCGAGGAAGATCTATGCGAATTTGGCACAGCAATCGTGCAGAGTGTCGCAGGATGTGCTCCGACGGAGCTCAAATCCATTTCTAAGGCGCTACGCAATGAGGCGATTCTCGCGCTTCGAAAAGAAGGATTAACGATTAAGCAGGTTCAGCTGCTGACCGGACTGGGAACATGGATTATCAAGAACGCGGCCTAGCCGTCGGTCGGCAATGGCGGCCGTCAGCCCGCGACATCCGCAGATACGACAAACGCCTCCGCAGCTTAAAGCTAAAACGGAGGCGTTTTCCCAGATAAAACCCACCAAAATAAACCTGTCCCTTTTTGGCAGGTTAGGCCTGGAAGGTATCGCGATCGGGCGCGAAGGATTGCATGGCCGCGATGGTACGGTCGAAGAGCTCGGGGAGCTCCCAGCCCAGCATCTCGGCGCCCTGCGAAATCACGTCACGCGAACAGCCGGCGGCAAAGCGCTTGTCCTTGAACTTCTTCTTGAGCGACTTGGTCGTAAAGTCCACAACGCTTTTGCTCGGGCGCATGATGACGGCAGCACCGATCAGGCCGGTGAGCTCGTCGCAGGCAAACAGGATCTTCTCCATCTGCAGCTCGGGCTTGGGCAGCGAGGTGTTGAAGTCGGACGTGTGCGTCTGGATGGCGCGAATGAGCTCGGGCGATGCGCCCTCGCCCTCAAGAATCTCGGCAGCATAGATGGTGTGGTTCATGGGGTCGTCCTCATGCTCCTCCCAATCCAGGTCGTGCAGCAGGCCGACGATGCCCCAAAACTCCTCGTTCTCGGGGTCGAACTCGCGCGCAAAGTAGCGCATGGTGCCCTCGACCGTCTCGCCGTGGGTGATGTGGAACGGGTCTTTGTTGTGCTCGTTAAGCAGTTCAAACGCGCGGTCGCGGGTGATTCCGGCGGAAAGCGTCTGGGACATGGCAATACCTCCAGGTGAGTCGGTGCTAGGACACGGTGTCACTATCGTATATCGCCACGGCTCAAGCCGAAAGACAGAAAAGGTATGCGGAGAAAAAAGCCGGGCGAACGTGTCACCCGGCAAAACCGCAGATAAAACCTGCCAAAATAAACCTGTCCCTTTTTGGTAGGTTTAGGGGCGGACCTGACCGGTGCCTCGGAGCTTGTATTTGTAAGTGGTGAGGGCCTCGGCGGCGAAGGGGCCGCGGGCATGGAGCTTTTGGGTCGAGATACCGATCTCGGCGCCCAGGCCAAACTCGCCGCCGTCAGTGAAGCGTGTGCTGGCGTTAGCGTACACGGCCGAGGCATCGACCGCATCCAGGAAGCGCTCGCAAGCATCCGTGTCCTCGGCAACGATGGCCTCGGAGTGCATCGTGCCGTAGCGGTTGATGTGTGCGATGGCCTCGTCCTCGTTTGCCACGGCCTTCACGCTCATCTCGAGCGCCAGGTACTCGCGACCCCAGTCCTCCTCAGTCGCGGCGACGTAGTCATCGCCTTCCACAAAGCTGGCGTCGGCGCACGCGGCGCACGTGGCCTCGTCGCCGTGAATGAGCACGCCGTGGTCGTGCAGCACGGCAACGACCGCAGGCAAAAACGCATCGGCCACAGCACGGTCGACCAGCAGCGACTCGGCGGCATTGCACACGCCTACACGCTGGGTCTTGGCATTAACGATAATGTTGAGCGCCTTATCAAAGTCGGCGGATTCATGCACGTAGATGTGGCAGTTGCCCGTGCCCGTCTCGATCACCGGCACAAGCGACTCGCGCACGCAGCGCTGGATCAGGCCTGCACCGCCGCGCGGAATGAGTACGTCGACAACGCCGCGGAGCTTCATGAGCTCGCCAGTGGCCTCGCGGTCGGTGGACTCGATCATCGACACGGCCTCGCGCGGGAAACCCTTGGCCTCGAGCGCATCGGCCAGCAGCTCGGCGATCATGGCACACGAGTGATAGGCCAGCGAGCCGCCGCGCAGAATGCAGGCGTTGCCGGTACGGATGCAGATGCCTGCGGCGTCGGCCGTCACGTTGGGGCGCGCCTCGTAGACCATAGCGACCAGGCCCAGCGGCACACTCACACGGGTCAGGTCCACGCCGCTTGCAAGCACGCGGTGGTCGAGCACGCGGCCGACGGGATCGGGCAGCTCGGCGAGCTTTTCCAGGCCGGCGGCCATGCCCTCGACGCGCTCGGGCGTCAGCAGCAGGCGATCGAGCAGTCCGGCCGAGGTACCCGCATCGCGCGCAGCGGACATATCGAGCTCGTTGGCGGCGACGATGGAGTCGACACCGTTGCGCAGTGCTGCGGTCATGGCGCGCACGGCCTCCTGGCGCTGCTCATCGCTCGCCGTAGCAAGCGAGGCCGACGCTGCCTTGGCGGCAACGGCAAGATCGTGGACATACGTGGCTATATCGACCGACATGGGCGGCCCTTTCTCCTAGAAGTTTGCAACCATGGTAGCCGATTTGCGCATGGCCTCGCCCGCGGCGGTAGAATTGGTCAACCCGAAACACCGCAACGAACGGAAGACTCACATGGCCCTCATCACTTCGTACCACGTCCCCGGCCTTTACGTCGAGGACCACAGCATCGACGTCCCCCTTGACTGGCGCGGCCTGGAGCCGATGCTCCTGGCCGTCGGCAGCACCATGCGCCGCGGCGCTATGCCGGCACCAATCGCCGGCGCGCCCGAGAGCATCAAGCTCTTCTACCGCGTGGTTTGCGCACCCGACCGCATCAACGACGATCTGCCGCTGCTCCTGTTTTTGCAGGGCGGCCCCGGCGGCGAGAGCCCGCGTCCGCTGTCGCCCACAAGCGACGGCTGGATCGAGGAGGCCGTCAAGCACTTCCGCGTGGTCCTTCCCGACCAGCGCGGCACCGGACGCAGTAGCTGTGTGGACGGACGCACGATCAAGGCACTGGGCGAGCGCGCGACGGCGGCCGGCGCCGATACAGCACGCTCGCAGGCGGACTTCCTCAAGCGCCACCTCGCCAGCTCCATCGTGCGCGATTTTGAATACCTGCGACTGGTGGGCTTTGGCGGCAAGCCGTGGGTCACGCTCGGCCAGAGCTACGGCGGCTTTTTGACGCTGAGCTATCTGTCGCTCTTCCCCGAGGGCGTGGCGGCGAGCTTTACCTGCGGCGGCATCCCCCACGTGCCGGCGAGCGCCAGCGAGGTCTACGCGCACACCTTCCCGCGCATGGCCGCCAAGACGCAGCAGTATTACGACCGCTACCCCGCCGACGTCGAGCGCGTGGCAGCCCTGGCCGATGCGCTCGAGGCACAGAAGCCCGTGCTGCCCGACGGCTCGCCGATGACGGTCGAGCGCCTACAGCTCATGGGCAGCGACTTTGGCATGAAGCCGAGCTTTGAACGCATGCATTGGATTATCGATCACGCTTTTGTTGATGGCGACGGCACGCTGACCTGCGACGCCTCGGTATCTGACAGCTTTTTGATGCGCGCCTTCGAGCGCACCAACACGCGCACGAATCCGCTGTACTGGACGCTGCAGGAGTTCATATACGCCGACGGTGACACTATGCCCATTGGCTGGGCCGCGGCTGAAGAGAAGGCTCACCGCACCGAGTTCGACACCCTCGCGCGCCCGCTCATGTTTACCGGCGAGGCCATGTTCCCGTGGATGTTCGAGCAGATGCCCGAGCTCAAGCCCTTCAAGCCCGCCATGGACCTGCTGATGGAAGACACCAGCTGGGACAAGATCTACGACCCGCAGCGCCTGGCCTGCAACGAAGTGCCGCTCCAGGCCGCGGTGTATTTCGACGACATGTACGTGGATTCGGACCTGCAGCTCGACACGCTCAGCCGCGTGGGCAACTCGCATGCCTGGGTAACCAACGAGTTTGAGCACGATGGCCTGCACGGCAGCGTGGTGTTCAAGCACCTCTTCGACGAAGCCCTCAACCGCGGAGACCTGCGCCGAATCTACTAACAAAGGAGTGTCCCCACCTGCCGGCACAAATAGAACGTCCCCAAGTGCCGAACAAGTGCCGGCAACGACAATGCCGCAGGTAGAGAACGGAAAGCGAAAACGCCCCTAAGCGAGCAAGGTGACGTGAAAGAGGAGGGCATTGACCTTTTGGTCATGCCCGACGATTGAACGTCAGATTGCCGCTTAGGGGCGTTTGCAGCGTCAATTGGTTATGCGAAGACGATTAAATTATCCCTGTGTATCGCCGGCTTCTCGGCCAGGTCTGCCAGCAGGCGGTTGCTGGCAATCTGGTCTTGGCGGCGACCGGCAGCAAGTTCCAGCACGTCCGAATCGGCCTCGGCGATACCGCGGGCGACAACCATACCGCTCGGGTCGCACACGTCGAGCACATCGCCCTCGGCAAACTGGCCATCGACCTCGCGAATACCCACCGCAAGCAGGGAAGAGCCACGGCTGACAAGCGCCTTCGCAGCACCATCATCGACCGTCACCGAGCCATGCGCCTTGTCGCCCAGTGCGATCCACAGCTTGCGGGGTGCGATGTCCAGACGCTCCGCCGGCGGATCGAACAGCGTGCCCACGCTCTCGCCGCGGGCGAGGCGCACGAGCGCATCAGGCTCCTCGCCCGAGCAAATCACGCTCTGAATGCCCGCGGTCATCAGGATGCGGCTCGCGCGAATCTTGGTAATCATGCCGCCCGTGCCCACCGATGTGGAAGAATCGCCCGCCGAGGCAATAATCTTGGCATCGATCTTATGCACGACCGGAACAAACTCGGCCATGGGGTCCTCATGCGGATTGGCAGTATAGAGGCCATCGATGTCCGAGAGCGTCACGCACAGATCGGCAGAAACCAGGCAGCTCACGAGCGCCGCCAGTGTGTCGTTGTCGCCAAACTTAATCTCATCGACGGTGACGGTATCGTTCTCGTTGACGACCGGCACCACGCCCAGCTCCACCAGGCGCAGCAGGGCGTCGCGCGCGTGCAGGTAGGACGTGCGGCGGGCCGTATCGTGGCGCGTGAGCAGCACGAGCGAGGTGAGCAGGTCGCGCGCATGGAACTCCTCGTCGTAGGCCGACGAGATGATGCACTGACCAGCCGAGGCGCAAGCCTGCAGGCTCGGCAGGTCGCCGACCGGCTTGCGGTCGAAGCCCAGCACGGGATAACCGCAGGCGATAGCGCCCGAGCTCACCACGACCAGACGCCAGCCGAGCTTGCGCAGGGCTGCGGCCTGATCGGCAAGCCCGCCGATAAAGGAGCGGTTGACCTTGCCATCGGCGCCCACCACCGTGGACGAACCGATCTTTACCACCATCGTTTTATAAGAAGTCGTCATACGTCAAACCAATCAACTGTTCAGCGAACGGCCGAGCTGGCGGCCAAGGGAGCGTGACTCGCCCCTACCGCCCAAAGAATTAGTGAGCCCAGGGGAAAGCCGAGGCCGCGGCCATGTTCTTGCGCACGAGCTCGTCGCGCACCTGAGCCAAGCCCTGCTCCATGCCCACCACATAGGTCTGCGGGTACAGGAAGCGCTTGAAAGCCGCGTCCAGATGATCGAGCGCCCAAGAACAGCGCTCGCGTGCGTCCTCAATGCTCTCGCGCGGGGCAGCAGCGCTGCCATCACGCACGATCGGCACCAGCAGCTCGCGATACTCAAGCTCCGACACATCGGTCACCAGGGCGGCATCATTCACGGCCACGAGGGTATTGCCGCGCGCGGCGCCCTCCCCCGCCAGATGATCCTCGTCATAGATCATGTCGCAGACCGGGCCGCCAAAGCCGTCGTAATAACGGCGCACGCGTTGCACACCCGGGATCGTGCGCTTGTAGGGCTGCTCGGAGAGCTTGACCACCGGCGTCCATGGATCTGTCTCGCTCGCACGGCGGGCGGAAAGCTTGTACACGCCACCCAGCGCCGGCTGGTCATAGCAGGTCGCGAGCTTGGTACCCACGCCAAAACTGTCGATGGGCGCGCCCTGGTCGAGTAGCGACTGAATCGTGTACTCATCCAGATCGTTAGAAACCGAGATCCCCACATAAGGCAGGCCCTCGGCGTCAAAACGGCCGCGGACATACTTGGACAACTTAGCCAGGTCGCCCGAGTCGATGCGAATGGCCGACAGGCGCTCGCCCACCGCCTCCATCTCCTTGGCAACCGTAATGGCATGCTCGCAGCCCTCGCGCACGTCATAGGTGTCGATGAGCAGCGTACAGTTCTTGGGGCTCGACTTGGCAAAGGCGCGGAAGGCCTCGAGCTCGGAATCGAAGCTCATCACCCAGCTGTGCGCATGCGTGCCAAAGACGGGAATACCGTAGCGGCGGCCGGCGAGCACATTGGATGTAGAGGAGCAGCCGGCAACGTAGCTCGCGCGCGCAACGGCCAGGCCGCCATCGGGACCCTGGGCTCGGCGCAGGCCAAACTCCGCCACAGGGCGACCGTCTGCGGCGAGCACCACGCGCGCCGTCTTGGTGGCGACAAGCGTCTGGAACCCGACGATGTTGAGCAGCGCCGTCTCGAGCAGCTGACACTCCAGCGCGGGGCCGGTGACGCGCACCATGGGCTCGCGCGGAAAAACGAGCTCGCCCTCGGGCACGGCGTCGATGTTTACATGCGCATGAAAATCGCGCAGGTAGTCGAGGAATCCAGGCTTGAACATCGCGCCGCCGGCCGGGGCCTCAAGCGATGCGAGGTAGTCGATGTCCTCGGGCGTAAAGCGCAGATTCTCGACCAGCTCGGGCAGTTCGGCGGTGCCGCACATGACGGCATAGGCGCTGCCAAAGGGATGGTCGCGGTAAAACGCGGTAAAACAACCCTGCTCATTGGCCTTGCCGCTCTCCCACAGGCCCTGGGCCATAGTGAGCTCGTACAGATCGGTGAGCATTGCAATGTCGGTGGGATGCGAGATGTCGGTCAAAGCCATGGGGCGACCTTTCGGATGTGTGGTACAGAGGTTGAGGGTTGGCGAGGCGGGCGTGCGGGCATGGAGCCTGGCACGAACAGGTTAGTGCAGGCCCATGCTGCCCGTGATCGTGTAAACCATAAAGACGATAAACGCGATGAGGGCGAGCACGATGATGATTTTTTGAGCCGGAGCCATGCCGGGGATCTCATTCTCGCCCGTAGGCTCCTTGGAGGTGACCATGCGCTGGGCAAAGGTCATCTCGTCACGGCTCGGTTTGGGCTCGGCGGGCTTGGGGTGAGCGGCTTTTTTGGGCTGAGGTTTGGGTGCGGCGGGCGCGGGCTTCGCGGCGGCGGGCTTGGATGCAACCTTCGCAGCGACCTCCTCGGCCTTCGCACGCTCGGCACGCAGGACAGCCAGCTCCTCACGCTCGCGACGGGCCTCTTCCCGAGCCTCGCGGCGGGCCTTCTCAGCGCGGAGCTCTTCCAACTCGGCGCGCTCCTCGTCGGACAATGGTTGGGACTCAAGCTCGGCCATGGTATAGCCCTTTCTTTTAAAAAAAGCCGCCGACACAATGTCAGCGGCTTATCAAATCCAAGGGTGGAGACGAAGGGAGTCGAACCCTCGGCCTCTGCCATGCGACGGCAGCGCTCTCCCAACTGAGCTACGTCCCCAGGACAAGTCGATATTTTACCTACGGCTCGCCAACTGTCAACGCCCAATAACCAGTCTTTTTGGAGCGCGGCTATTTTGACAACCTTTCGAGCAAGCGATTCTCTCGATGATTTTTAATCCCCGTCCCAGAAAAATCATCCGTGTGCGCACTACTTTGCGCTGGTGAGGACGCCGGTGGTGTCGAAGGCTGGGGTGAAGCTCTCGTCTACAGCGCCGCCTTCTTGCCAGAACATTGTCGTAAAGCCCAGGTCGTCGGCATGGTCGAGCACCTGCTCGTACTCCTCGCGCGTCACGGCGCGTGCCAGGTCGCCGCCCTGCTCGCGCATAAGCGCATTGGGCGTGTACTGGTTCATGACCGAGATCGGCACATCGCCCACCGTCTGCCACACCAGGTCCAGTACGCGACACGAATCGTCCGCATGCCCCGGAAGCACCAGGTGGCGCACGATCATACCGCGCTTCATAAGCCCGTCCTCGTCCACCAACTCTCCCCCGCGGCGATCGATCTCGCGCGCCATCTGGGCCAGACCCGACACGGCCACGCGCGGGTAGTCCTTAATATGAGAAAGCGACTGCGCAAGCCCGGCATCGGCATATTTAAAGTCGGTAAGCCACACATCGACCAGGTCGCCCAGCGCCGCCACGGCACTCGCACGCTCGTAACCACTCGTGTTGTAGACGATCGGGATGACCAGCCCGCGCATCCGTGCCGCGGCAATCGCGGCAGGCAACAGGTGTGCATAGTGCGTCGCCGTCACCAAATTGATGTTATTAGCACCCTGGTCCTGCAATTCCAGCATAATCTCGACCAGGCGCTCAGGCGAAATCTCAAGGCCAAAATTGCCGGTCGAGATCTCGTGGTTCTGGCAGTAGATACATTTGAGCGAGCAGCCGCTAAAGAAGATCGTGCCCGAACCGGCCTCGCCCGAGATAGGCGGTTCCTCCCACATATGAAGCGCGGCGCGGGCCACCTTGAGCGTGTCGTTAGCACCGCAGACGCCGTGCGCGCCCTCATCGCGCGCCGCACCGCAACGGCGCGGACACAAATGGCAGGCGGGCGAAAAAAGTTCGGTCAACGACGTCGGCATAAAACCATGCTCCAAAACAACGATTCAGCAGCTCAAACGTAAAGGGATCAACCCCACAGACGGCTCGAGCCCAAGGCGCCGTAATCGTCCGACACGATTTTTGTAATGTCAAGACTGGAATCGATAAAGTGCCGCTTTATGATGTAGGTATTCCGCCCCCCGCGGAGCAACTGGGTGAACCGTCGCGTTTATTTAGGGAGCCCACACAGTCGTACCTAGTACAGGTATCCTTCGTTGTTAAGGACGCTGGAACAGTCGATGAGGGCACCCACCTGTTTTAGGTGGGTTCATTTTCGTAACGTGGGGGGTGGTTTTCTTTTGCCGAAAATCACCATACAGTCCATATGGATCCCCGCCGGCATCCCGACAAGCCATCGACAACATTCCAATATCTGGTAAGCGCGTGATTATCGCTGCGTGCAATTCCATGCACCCCCCTTGGTCGAGTATTATGGTTCGGCTATGCCCTTTGCGCATGGCGTTCTTCTGACCTTTTCCTTCGACGCTTGGCGGTTTTTAGATTCATGGCTTCATCCCCGAGCTACATACCGTACCTATGCGTGGCAGCGGCGGCCTTTATCACGACCTTCCTCACGGTACCCCTGGTCAAGCGCCTGGCAATCAAGCTCGACGCCGTCGACTATCCTTCTAAGCGCCGCATCAACACCAAGCCCATCCCGCGTTTGGGCGGAACGGCGGTGTTTTTGGGCCTGGTCGTCGCCTGCACTGTGCAAATCCTAGGCACCTGGTACCTGGGTTGGCCGCCCGTTTTGGTGCCCCACCCCCGTCTGCACATCAGCTACCCCATACTTGCGCTTTCTTTTACCGTTATCTTTGCGACTGGCGCTATCGACGACGTCTTCCAGCTCACGCCCAAGCAAAAGCTGGCCGGACAGGTCCTCGCCGCGCTTATCGCCTGCATGGGCGGCCTGCGGATCGGCGTCATCGTCAACCCGTTTGCCCCCGGTGAGATCATGCTCGGATGGCTCGCCTACCCCATCACCGTGATCTATCTGGTGGCATTCACCAACATCATTAACCTCATCGACGGCCTCGACGGCTTGGCCACGGGTATCTGCGGCATCGCGTCGTTCACCATGTTTTCGATGGCCGTTCTCTCGGGCCGCATCGACGCCGCCGCGCTCTCCATTGCGCTCTTTGGCGCCTGTCTGGCCTTTTTGCGCTACAACTTCAACCCCGCAAGCATCTTCTTGGGCGACTCGGGGTCGCTGCTTCTGGGCTTTGCACTGGGCTCCATCTCGCTGCTCAACGTGAGCCGCACCGCCGCACTCACCTCGCTTATCATCCCGCTCATCGTTGCCGGCGTGCCCATCATCGACACGTTTAGCGCCATTGTGCGCCGCAAGCGCGCCCACATTAGCATCGGGCAGGCCGACAAGGGCCACATCCACCACCGCCTGATCCAAGAAGGCTACAACCAAAAACAGGCCGTGCTGCTCATCTATGCCTGGTGCATCATGCTTTCGGCCGGCGCCGCCGCGATTAACCAGGTCGAGGTGCCCATGCGTGTGCTCATCTTTACCGTGCTCGCCATTGGCTCGGCGGCCTTTGCCAAGCATCTGCATCTGTTTGAGCCCGTGCTGCGCCACCATTACAACAAGCGCACGCACGAGGACGAGCTCGTCACCCCCGACGACCCCGCCTTTAAGCAGGAGGAGCAGGCAGCCGAGGAGCGCAAAGAAGAGCGCCACCACAAGCTCTAGGGCAAGCTGCCAAGGATGTGCCAAGGCACCGTTGGCCAAGCGCAGCCGCGCCGCACCCACCGCACAAGCCACCCCTCTCCCGCCCCTCGCCTACTTACGTCCCGCCCCTCCAATAAACGCGTTATCATCTTGACCCATGAACATACGTTAGGAGCAATCATGCCAAACGAGAACAGCTACGAAGTCGCGCTGCAAAAGAGCAACGCCATTCGCGAGGGCCTGGCCAATACGCCCGAGAAGTTCACCATGCTCACCGGTGATCGCCCCACCGGCCGTCTGCACCTGGGCCACTACTTCGGTACCCTCAAGGGCCGTGTTGAGCTGCAGGACATGGGCGCCAAGACCAACGTGCTCATCGCCGACTACCAGGTCATCACTGACCGCGACACCACCGAGCACATCCAGGACAACGTGTACAACATGGTCATGGACTACCTTGCCTGCGGCATCGACCCCGACAAGACCATGATCTACGCGCACTCCGCCGTGCCCGCCGCCAACCAGCTCATGCTGCCGTTCCTGTCGCTGGTGTCCGAGGCCGAGCTGGCGCGCAACCCCACCGTCAAGGCCGAGATGGAGGCCTCGGGCCACGAGCTTACCGGCCTCCTGCTCACCTACCCGGTGCACCAGGCCTGCGACATCCTGTTCTGCAAGGGCAACGTGGTGCCGGTCGGTCGCGACCAGCTGCCGCACATCGAGCTCACCCGCACCATCGCCCGCCGCTTTAACAACCGCTACGGCAAGGTGTTCCCCGAGGTCGAGGCGCTGCTGTCCGAGACCCCGCTGCTGCCCGGCCTGGACGGCCGCAAGATGAGCAAGAGCTACGGCAACGCCATCAATATTTCGATGACCGCCGAGGAGACGGCCAAACGCATCAAGAAGAGCCAGACCGACTCCGAGCGCATGATCACGTTCGATCCCGAGAACCGCCCCGGCGTGTCCGGCCTGCTTTCGACCGCCGCCATCTGCACCGGTCGCTCCGAGGTCGAGATTGCCGAGGAGATCGGCATGGGCGGCTCCGGCCAGCTCAAGAAGTACGTGACCGAGGCCGTCAACGAGTACTTCGCGCCGATCCGCGAGCGC
Source organism: Collinsella sp. CAG:166 (assembly GCA_000434535.1). Lineage (GTDB taxonomy): Bacteria > Actinomycetota > Coriobacteriia > Coriobacteriales > Coriobacteriaceae > Collinsella. The sequence continues at coordinate 985 of FR878701.1, read as the reverse complement.
CGTCAGCGCTACGAGAACGATCTGGACTATGTAAAGGACGTCCTGCACGAGGGCAACCGTCGCGCCAACGAGATCGCCGATCAGACCCTGGCAGAGGTTCAGGACGCCATGGGCATGGTGTACTAGACCGATCTGCTGGCTTGAGCTTTCGATTGCTTTAGGGCGGGCGCTACGGCGTCCGCCTTTTTTGATGCCCGACCTGTTCGGCTCCGCCCATCGCACTCCCCCGACAAACAGGAACAGGCCCG
>FR878701.1:548-703 GCA_000434535.1 Collinsella sp. CAG:166 | reverse complement strand
GGCAGTTAGTTGCCAGCGGGCCTGTTCCCGAAGTACACCGTTGAATCGCACAGAGGGGAGGAATGCGAATCAAACTCAACAGGGCAGGCTTTTTCATCGCCTATTGCCTGCTCCGTTGCTGAATACAATATAGTTCACCGTGGTTTACTTTTTGA
>FR878701.1:268-509 GCA_000434535.1 Collinsella sp. CAG:166 | reverse complement strand
TGCGCCGCCATAGCTTCTCCATAAGTTAGCCCAAGTAAACTAAACCACCACAAAGGGGACAGGCACCTTTGTGGTGGTTTACGCCAAGGCAGAGCCGCTAGAGTCCGGCAGGCCAGCGACAGGCGGCCAAGTCGACGTGCATGTCGTCCTTAAACGCCACACCCTCCCCTAGCAAAAGCTCACGTTGAGCATCAGGGCCGCCAAAGGCAAAGCCTTCGCAAGTGCGACCGTCGGCAAACAC
>FR878701.1:0-221 GCA_000434535.1 Collinsella sp. CAG:166 | reverse complement strand
GAATCTGGCCGGGGCGCGGATTACTATGCAGGGCATACCCCACGTACCGCGCACTTCGTGGACGACCGGCAAGCAGCGCCACCTGACCATACGTGGCGACCATCCCCTCGGGGATCTGCTCGACCACCTCGTACACCCGTTCAAAAAAGCCCTCAGACGCCATTGCTCGCTCCCTTCCGCCCGGAAAAGCATAAACCACCACAAAGGTGCCTGTCCCCTTT
>FR878700.1 GCA_000434535.1 Collinsella sp. CAG:166 | reverse complement strand
TGATCCCTTGGGGACGGAGGAAAACGGATCATCTTTTACGCGGATAGCTGTGATAATCCGTTAGGGACGGAGGAAAGCGGATCATTTGAGGCGTCGCGCCAGCCAGCAGTTGCCCTTTTAACCGTTGCCTCACCGAGTCCGCAACAACGCACAAGCTGACCGACTGTCACGCCAGCCTTTCGTGCGCGTATCATGATTGCACTACGTTGATTTTTATCGAGTGCCTTAATATCGCAGGCATCAAACGGGGCCGCGAGATGTCGAATAAGCCTCATCGCATCTTCGTCTGAAAGCTTTTCACACATTCCATAAGTTATTGAATCTAACTTCAGGACATCGTAAAGATGCCTTAGGTATGCGCGCTGATCAACACACAGCGAAGACAGTTCTTGAACTCGGCACATATCGCAGAACGCAAATTCATCATGCCCCAATACAAACGCATTCAGGCTCGACCATCGATATCCAAGAATGGAACCACCATACGCCCTGGCGGGGTTTAGATGTACATAATCGATTGCAGTAAGAAAATGACTGTCATCTAAGACGGGAGTGCTGTAAAAGCGGTCCTGAAACAAATGGCCGACACGCTGGTGCCTTGTATTGAAATTAAGCACATAGGAGGATAGAGCCCGCTTCATTGAGGGAGACATGGCATCCGTTGGATCTTCCAATACAAGATGGAAGTGATTGGACATAAAACACCATGACAAAATCGAGATATCCGACTGGCGAAAACAATTTTTGAGACGAAGAAGCAATGCCATGCGATCGTCGTCATCTTCAAAAATGAGCTGATGAGCATTGCCTCTAGCGGTTACATGATATAGCCCGGTGGATGACTTTTGACGTGGCTGACGGGACATCTTGGCTCCTTTCGCTGAACGATTTAACGGCGGGCAGTAGCCAATATGCGAAAGTGCCAAACATGCAAGCCCATGAAAGGTATTACCCGTTTGAAAAGAACCCCATTCCAAATCATGCAAAATGATCCCTTGGGGACGGAGGAAAACGGATC
>FR878699.1:5883-7088 GCA_000434535.1 Collinsella sp. CAG:166 | reverse complement strand
GGGGGAGGCGGCCCCAATGGCTTTCTCATATCGTCTTATGCAGCTGCGCGCAGAGCGGGCGTAGTAAAATCTGAACCACTGAACTGCCCCATACAAAAGGAGATTTCCCATGCATGATGTTGGAATGAACATGAGCCAGCTTGCCATGAGCGTCAAGCAGGTCGACGACACCATCGAGCTCGCTCACGAATGGAGCCATCAGTTGCTGCATGCGACCGAGAATTTTGACATGGAGCGCATCGGCGCCAAGCTCGAGGCCGCCATGGCCGCGCTGCACGAGGCGCATGACGCGCTCGAGGGCTACGAGGAAGCCATCGAGGCCGACCACAACTCCGTCGGCTCCGTGAAGCTGGTGTAAGGTGGCCGAACACGAGCACAGCTGCGGGTACGAGCACGAGCATCCGCACGGGGCGGACGGTGACGCGGGCTGCCACTGTAGTGGTTCCGGCTCCGAGCTGGTCCGCTTTTCGGTTACCGCACCGGACGACCTGCTGCGCCGTTTTGACGAACAGATCGCGCGCCGCGGCGACGTAGCCAACCGCTCCGAGGCCGTGCGCGACCTGATTCGCGCCTCGATCGCCAAAGAGCAGATGCGCACGCCCGATGAGCACGTTATCGGGTCGCTCACCATGATCTACGACCATCACACCGGCGATCTGACGCGCCGTCTGGACGAGGTGCAGCACGACTACACCGACGAGATCGTATCGACCATGCACGTGCATCTGGATCACCACAACTGCTTGGAGATTCTGGCGCTCAAGGGTCGCGGCGAGCGCGTCTACGAACTAGCCGACCGCCTGCTGGGCCTGCGCGGCGTTAAGCACGGCGAGCTCACGTGCGCCGCCACCAAGCAGAGCCTGGGGCTGTAGCGGGATTTCCCGCAGCGCACCTGCCAAATAGGGACAGGTTTGTTTTGGCAGGTTTAGAAGTTTTACCTACCAAAATAAACCTGTCCCTTTTTGGTCGGTTTTGATGAGGGGTGTCGCATGCGGCATGTGCATATTCATGTGACGGGCATTGTGCAGGGCGTTGGCATGCGGCCGTTTGTGTATCGCGAGGCCATGGCGCATGGCATTTGCGGATGGGTGCTCAATGCGGGCGACGGCGTGCATATCGAGGCACACGCTTGTGCCGAGGCGGTTGACGGATTTGTCGCTGCGCTTTCTGAGCATGCACCTGCAGCAGCCCGCATAGAGTATGTC
>FR878699.1:0-5758 GCA_000434535.1 Collinsella sp. CAG:166 | reverse complement strand
CTCGCCCGACATCGCTACCTGTGACGATTGCCTGCGCGAGTTGTTCGATCCCGCCGACCGACGCTATCACTACCCCTTTATCAACTGCACTAACTGCGGCCCACGCTTTACCATCATCCGGTCGCTGCCTTATGACCGAGCGGCTACCTCGATGGACCGTTTCCCCATGTGCCCCGCCTGCGCCGCAGAGTATGCCGATCCACTCGACCGTCGCTTTCACGCACAGCCCGATGCCTGCTTTGATTGCGGGCCGCATATTACGTGGCGCGAGGCTGTGAACGGCGATGCGTGCGGGAATTCGTCCGCGACACCGGCCGTCGGCACCACACGCGAGGCCAGCGACGCCATTATCGAGCGCTGCGTTGAGCTGCTGGCCAGCGGTGGCATCGTCGCCATCAAGGGCCTGGGCGGATTCCACTTGGCATGCGACGCCTCCAACGAGCAGGCGGTAGCCGAGCTTCGCCGCCGCAAACGCCGCAGCAACAAGCCGCTTGCCGTTATGGTGCGCGACCTTGCCGACGTTGAGCGCCTGTGCCATGTCAACGACGTTGAGCGCGGCTTGCTGTCCGGCAGCATTCGCCCCATTGTGCTGCTGCGCCGACATGCTGTTTGCGAGAACGGCGGCTCCCCCGACGCCCTCGCGCTCGCGCCGTCCGTCGCGCACGACCTTCCCGAGCTCGGCGCCATGCTCCCCTACACCCCGCTTCAGCATCTTCTGCTTGCAGCTGCCGCGTCGCACGGTATGCACGCGCTCGTCATGACCAGCGGAAACCTGAGCGAAGAACCCATCGAGACCGATGACGATCTTGCCTGGGAACACCTCGTTGCCGCCGGCATCGCCGACGCGTTGCTCGGTAACGACCGTGCGATCCTCTCGCGCTACGACGACTCCGTGGTACGCGTGGTCGACGGCGACGTCATGCCCGTACGTCGTGCACGCGGATATGCGCCGCAACCGCTGTCGTTGCCGGCGCTCGACGGCACCACGCCCTGCGTACTCGCCTGCGGGCCGCAGCAAAAAGCCACGATTGCACTCACTCGCACGGACTCGGACGGTCATACGACCTGTTTTGTGTCGCAGCATATCGGCGATGTCGAAAACGGCGCGACTTTCGATGCTTGGAGCGCCGCGCGCTCGCGTCTGGAAAACCTCTTTGACCTGGCGCCTGCCGCCTTGGCATGCGACATGCATCCCAGCTATCTGTCGAGCCAATGGGCGCGCGAGCAGGCGCGCGAGCACGATCTGCCGCTTATCGAAGTCCAGCACCATCATGCGCATATCGCGAGCGTAATGGCCGAGGCCATCGCCGCGGGCCAGCTTACAACCGACGCGCGCGTCCTTGGCATCGCCTTTGACGGCACCGGCGCCGGCACCGATGGGACCATTTGGGGCGGCGAGTTTCTTGTCGCCGGCCTTGGCGGCTTTGAGCGCGCCGCGCATTTGCGCACCTGGGCGCTCCCCGGCGGGGCGGCCTCCGTGCGCGACGCCCGCCGCAACGCCTTTGCCCTGCTCAGCGAGCTCGGCCTGCTCGAGCACCCAGGTGCCGCTCGGCTTTTGGACAGCCTCGACGAGCAAACGCGCAGCGTGACAGCCACCATGATTGAGCGCGGCATCAACAGCCCGCGTACCAGCAGCATGGGGCGTCTCTTTGATGCCGCGGCAGCAATTCTGGGCATCTGCGACAAGGCAACCTACGAGGGCGAACCCGCCATAGAACTCGAAGCCGCCGCCTGGCGCGCGCTCGACAACGAAATCGCCCATTTTCCCGACGACAACGCCGGCTATTTCGCATCTGGCCCATCGTGGCTGGACGGCCCCTATGTTCTGGACCAGAAAGCACTCTTTGAGGCACTTTTGGGAGGAATTGAAGCCGGAGCGCCCGCCGACAGGCTCGCACTCGACTTCCATGTCGCCGTCGCGCGCTCCTCGGCGCGCATCGCCAGCGATATCTGCGTGCCCGAGGGCATCGACACCGTCGCGCTCTCGGGCGGCGTGTTCATGAACCGACTTCTCCTTCAGCTCCTCACCCGCGAGCTCAAAAGCGCAGGCCCTACTGTCCTTGTCCCCCACACCGTACCCATCAATGACGGCTGCATCGCCTACGGTCAGGCGGCAGTCGCACGCGCTCGCCTCGCGCAGATTGCATCACAGTAGCTCGCCCTCGCACGCCGCCGCGCCCAGCCGTCTCACAGGCGTAACGCGTTTGCCCGCGAACCCCGCGAGCGCTACCATCAACTGATGGATTATTAAGCGCCCATCCAGCGCAAAACGTATAAAAGGGGAACAATATGTGCCTTGCCGTTCCCGGCAAAGTAGTCAAACGCGACGACGACCTCAAGGCCACCGTCGACATGATGGGCATCGAGCGCCCCGTGTCGCTAAGACTCGTGCCGACGGCGCAGGTAGGCGACTATATTCTCGTACACGCCGGCTTTGGCATCCAGATCGTCGACGAGCAGGAAGCGCAAGAAACGCTCGAGCTCGTTAATGCCATGACCGAACTGGCCGAAGAAGACCAACTGGCCAGCAACCCGGCCGAGGCATACTAGTGGCGGCCGGACAGCCGGCGCGCTCCGGTATCGACTTTTCGGCATTTCGCGATTCCAAGCTGGCTCGCGAGCTCATCGAGCGCATTCATGAGCTTGTCGGCGACCGCGCCATCAACCTTATGGAAGTCTGCGGCACGCACACCGTGAGCATCGGCCGCTATGGCTTTCGCTCCATTATGCCGGCCGGGCTCAAGCTGCTGAGCGGACCGGGCTGCCCCGTCTGCGTCACCGCCAACCGCGACATCGACCACGCAATCGCGCTCGCCAACATAGACGGCGCCATCATCACCACCTTTGGCGACATGATGCGCGTGCCCGGATCGTCCACCTCACTTTCTGCGCAAAAGGCGGCGGGGCGCGATATTCGCATTGTGTACTCCCCGCTCGACGCGCTCGACATTGCCGAGCAAAACCCCGATCGCCCGGTCATTTTTATGGGCGTGGGCTTTGAGACTACGACGCCCACCATCGCCGCCGCCATTTTGGAGGCCGATGCACGCGGGCTCCAGAACTTCTCGGTCTATTGCGCCCACAAGACCACGCCGCCGGCGTTGCGCGCCATCGCCAACGATCCCGAGACCGCCATCGACGGTTTTATCCTGCCGGGGCACGTCGCCACCATCACGGGCTTGGCGCCTTTTAGCTTTTTGGTCGACGAGTTCGATACCCCGGGCGTGGTCACGGGATTTGAACCGGTCGATATCCTGCAAGGCATCTGCATGCTGGTCCAGATGGTTGTCGAGGACAGGCCCGCGATCGACAACGCCTACCGCCGTGGCGTTAACGCAGACGGCAACCCCGTGGCGCGCCAGCTGGTCGAGCAGGTGTTTGAGCCATGCGACACCACGTGGCGCGGACTGGGGCCGATTGCCAACTCGGGCCTTTCCATCCGCCCCGAGTTCTCGCGCTTTGATGCCCGCACTCGCTTTGACGTGCCCGTTGAGGCGACGGTCGAGCCGCGTGGGTGCCGCTGCGGCGACGTGCTGCGCGGGGCCATTACGCCGAGCAGCTGCCCGCTCTTTGGCCACGCTTGTACGCCCGAGCATCCCGTCGGCCCCTGCATGGTGAGCTCCGAGGGCAGCTGCGCAGCATACTACCGTTACCGAGTCTAGCCCGAACGCCCCCGCGCGCTGACACCTCCCATGATTGGAGTTTTCGATATGTCCCATAGTATCTCCGATAGCGCTGTCTTGCTGGGCCACGGCTCTGGCGGCCAGATGATGAAACGCATCATCGACGAGGTCTTTTTGGATGCCTTTGGGTCGCCCGAGCTGCTCGAGGGCAACGACGCCGGCGTCGCCGCACTGCCCGCGAGCGGGCGCATCGCCATGTCGACCGACAGCTTTGTGGTGACGCCTCAGTTCTTCCCCGGTGGCAACATCGGCCGCCTAGCCGTGTGCGGAACCGTTAACGATGTCGCGACCTCTGGCGCCAACGTGCGCTACCTATCGTGCGGCTTTATCCTCGAAGAGGGCTATCCCATGGATAAGCTCCGCCAGATTGTGCAGACGATGGCCGAAACGGCGCATGAGGCGGGCGTGTCCATAATCACGGGCGACACCAAGGTGGTCGAGCGCGGCGGGGCCGACGGCGTCTACATCAATACCGCCGGCGTGGGCGAGGTTCCCACGGGCGTGGCGCTCAGCGGCGCCAACTGCCGCCCCGGCGACGTCATTCTGGTGTCGGGCACACTGGGCGACCACGGTATCGCCATCATGAGCCAACGCGAGGGCCTGGCGTTTTCGAGCACGATCGAAAGCGATGCCGCGCCGCTCAACCACCTGATTGCCGACGTTCTGGCCGCAGCGCCCGGCACGCGTTGCTTTCGCGACCCCACGCGCGGTGGCCTAGCGTCCACACTCAACGAGTTTGCCCAGGCCAGCGGCGTTGCCATGGAGGTCGACGAGGATGCCGTGCCCGTGCGTCCTGATGTGCAGGCGGCTTGCGAGATGCTCGGCTACGATGTGCTGCAGGTAGCAAACGAGGGCAAGATGGTCGCCGTGGTGCCGGCCGAGCAGGCCGATGCCGCGCTGGCCGCCATGCGCGCCGCCCGCTACGGCGAGAATGCCGCCATCATCGGTCGCGTGCTGCCACTTGCCGAGGGCTCCCGTCCCGCCGTGCGCGTGCGCACCGGCTGGGGCTCGACCCGCATCCTCGACATGCTCGTGGGAGAGCAGCTGCCGAGAATTTGCTAGGACGGAATCGCATGATTGGCGCGATGTCACCTGATATCCCTGGAGATGTTCAGATTCCAACCACGCCAGACGCGAACGCCCAGTATTATGAGGTGCGTTTTAAACCCAATGACGGGAGCTTTCATGGCAGCAGCTTTTTCCCATGTGATCTTTGACCTGGACGGCACCATCCTCAACACGCTCGAGGACCTGGCGGCCGCCGGCAACCATACCTGCGAGGCGCACGGCTGGCCCACGTTTGCCGTTGACGAGTACCGCTACAAGGTGGGAAACGGCATGCTCAAGCTGGTTGAGCGCTTTATGCCTGCCGAGTATGCGGGCGACGGCCGTATGTTTGAGCAAACGCTTGCCGAGTTTAGGGCTTACTACGGCGAGCACAAGGGGGACCACACCGCCCCCTATGCCGGCACAATCGAGATGCTCGACCGCCTGCGTGCCGCGGGCGTGCAGCTTGCCGTGCTCACCAACAAGGACCACATCTCGGCGGCTCCGCTTATCGAGAAGTATTTTGGTTCCGAGCGCTTTGCGCTGGTACAGGGCCGTGTCGATGCGTTTCCGCCCAAGCCCGAAGCACCCGTCACGCTACATGTGATGGAGGAGCTGGGCGCCAATCCGGCAACCACGCTCTATGTGGGCGATTCCAATGTCGATATCCTGACCGGCCACAACGCCGGCCTTAAGAGCGCAGGCGTCAGCTGGGGCTTCCGCGGCCGCACAGAGCTGGAGGCCGCCGGCGCCGACTACGTGGTGGACAGCCAGGCAGAGCTCGCGGCGCTGATTCTGGGCGAGTAACCGCTCATCCCTCCCACAGGTAGCTAATGTGGGACGGGACTCTTTTAGCTGCCCCCTGCACCAAAGAAGCGTCCCCAACTGCCGGCAGAAAAGGAACGTCCCCAAGTGCCGCCCCAATGACCACCATAGCAACACCGCAGGTTGAGGACGGACAGCGAAAACGCCCCTAAGCGAGCAAGGTGACGTGAAATGAAAGGGCGCTGACCTTCTGGTCGCGCCCT
>FR878698.1:7450-7639 GCA_000434535.1 Collinsella sp. CAG:166 | reverse complement strand
ACAGGGCGTATATCGTCGCGGAGCGCTTTATATGATTCAGCCTATCGTTAGCTACTGCTACGTCATATATACGTCCTTGCATGCCTTTATTCAGGCTCAAAAAGTCGAAAGCCTGCAAAAGAAGGCCATTTATCGCACCCTCGCCTTTTTTGCGGTTCCCGCTCTGGTGGGCGGTACCTTCCAGGTTTT
>FR878698.1:7142-7405 GCA_000434535.1 Collinsella sp. CAG:166 | reverse complement strand
GGGCCTTTGCGTCGGTATAACGCTGAGCATCCTGTTGCTCTATATCGTCTATCAGGAGCAACTGATCTCTACTGACCCGTTGACTGGCCTCAACAATCGCAACCGTTTTGAGACCTATATGCTGTCGCTCTTTTCAAATGTGGATCAGGCCGAAGATGTATATCTGCTCATGATGGACGCCGACGGCTTTAAGCAGATTAATGATCGCTATGGGCATGTGGAGGGCGACCACGCTCTTCAGGTCATATCCGCTGCGCTCAAAG
>FR878698.1:6774-7112 GCA_000434535.1 Collinsella sp. CAG:166 | reverse complement strand
GAAGTCTGCTCGGCGTCTGGTGGCTTTATCGCACGCTATGGTGGCGATGAGTTCGTGGTGCTTCAAAAGGCAGCGGCGGAACAGGACATCATAGACCTGTGTTCGGCGATTGACGACGAGCTCGCTCGTGCCGAGGTGCCGTATGCGTTGCGGATGTCCATCGGTTACGCGCGGGTCGGCGATAGTGTCGATACCTGGCAAGACTTACTTCGCGCTGCCGATGCGGAGCTCTACCGCGTAAAGCGCGAGAAGAAGAAAGCCGGCGTTCAGATACGCTAGAAAAAAGGGGCGCACGACCGTTGCGATGGTCGTGCGTCCCTTTTGCGTTTGTGGGGGCC
>FR878698.1:6385-6747 GCA_000434535.1 Collinsella sp. CAG:166 | reverse complement strand
CCACCGGCCATAATGCCCAGGCGCGGTGCGGCAAGACGGGCGTCTGCCGCCGCGACTCGGTACGAAATCAACGAGAACCAGTGTGCTCCATTAAGCTAAAGTATGCGAATGCCCCCCCCTAAAAAGGTGAGCTCGCTAGGCTTTTTTGGGTCTGTTGACGATGATGATGCCGCCGCAGACCAACAGCAGGGCAACGATGACGGTAACGGGGCTCGTGCCCGCGCCTTCGCCGAGCAGCAGTGCGCTCAGCAGCACACCAAAGACGGGATTCATAAACCCAAAGACCGAGACGCGGCTGACGGGGTTGACAGCAAGCAGGCGCGACCACAGCGAGTAGGCGACCGCGGAGATAAGCGCCATGT
>FR878698.1:0-6360 GCA_000434535.1 Collinsella sp. CAG:166 | reverse complement strand
ATGTAGATGATGAGCGCGATGGCAGGGACGATCGCAGTAGGGGAGAGCGCACCGCCCATCAAAAAGCCGATGGCGGTGAGGACCAGGCCGCCGACTAAAAATTGCCAGCCGGCAAGCAAAACACCGTCGTGCTTGTGCGAGAAGATACCGATCAGGCAGGTCGAAAGAGCACCCGCGACAGTGGAGGCTAGGATAAAGCCCTCGCCATCGAGCCTGAAGCCAAAGGTGCCATCTGCGCCCGAAAGGTTGACGAGCGCGACGCCGGCAAAGCCCAGCGCACAGCCAAGCACCTTGGCCGTATTGAGCTTCTCGGTGTGAAATGCCAGGGCGGCAAAGAGGATTGCGAGGAAGTTGGCGCTGGCCTCGATGATGGAGCTCGACATGGCGCTGGCGCGCGAGAGGCCCAGATAGAAAAAGAAGTACTGCCCGATAGTCTGGAAGAGCGACAAGACAAAGATGGGCTTGATGTCGCGCGCTTGCGGTATGAGAGGGCGGCGTTGGGCCGCGCTCATCCCAACGATAACCAGGGCGCCGGCAAGCGTAAAGCGTAAACCTGCAAAGAGCAGCTGCGAAGCGCTGTCGTGCGCCGGGATACCAAAGAGTGCGTAGCCGATCTTGATGCAGGGAAAGGCCGATCCCCAGAGTGCACAGCAAACAAGACAGCCCAGGATGAGTCCGGGCAGGGTGGCGAGATGCGGCTTGCGGCTTTCCATGATGTCCTTCCTACATGCGCGAAGCAAAAAAGAACCCGCCACCGGATGTGTCGGTGGCGGGTGTTGTTACCCGAAGGGATTGTACCCGATGGGAAAGGTTTAAGCGAAGTAGGCCACGCCGCTCTCAAAGATTGGCATGAACTTATCGCCGGGGACATGCTCGGGCACGTTGCGGTACAGGTTGTCGCCGCGACGCTCGGCATGGCCCATCTTGCCCAGGACGCGGCCGTCGGGGCTCGTGATGCCCTCGATGGCGAGTGCGGCGCCGTTGGGGTTGACGGAAAGATCCATGCTGGGCTTGCCGTCCTCGCCCACGTACTGCGTGGCGACCTGGCCGTTGGCGATAAGCTGGGCGAGTACCTCGTCGTTGGCGACAAAGCGGCCCTCGCCGTGGCTGATGGCGACGGTGTAGGGGTCGTCCAGGCTGCACTGCGACAGCCACGGGGACAAGTTGGACGAGATGCGGGTGCGCACCAGACGGCTCTGGTGGCGACCGATGGTGTTGAACGTCAGCGTGGGCGCATCGGGCGTGGCGTCGACGATGTCGCCGTAGGGCACCAGGCCGAGCTTGATCAGGGCCTGGAAGCCGTTGCAGATGCCCAGCATCAGGCCATCGCGGGCCTTGAGCAGGTCGCGGACTGCCTCGGTGACCTCGGGAGCGCGGAAGAACGCCGTGATGAACTTGGCGGAGCCGTCGGGCTCGTCGCCGCCCGAGAAGCCGCCGGGGATCATGACGATCTGGCTTGCGCGGATGCGGCGGGCAAGCTCGTGGGTGCTCTCGGCGACGGCCTCGGGCGTGAGGTTGTTGATCACGAAGGTGTCGGCTTCGGCGCCGGCGGCGCGGAAGGCACGGGCGCTATCGTACTCGCAGTTGTTGCCGGGGAACACGGGGATAACCACGCGCGGGCGGGCGATCTTGGCGCCGCCGTACACGTGGATGTCCTTGGCGCGGAAGTCGATGGTCTCGACCTCGGGGGTCTCGCCGGCGCTGCGGTAGGCAAAGACGCCCTCGATGCCGCTCTCCCAGGCCTCCTGGAGCTCGGAGAGCTCGATGACTTCGGAGCCGGTGTCGATGACATAGCCCTCGACGGTGGTGCCCAGGGGCTCGACGACAACGCCGTCGGCGACCTCGGGCAGCTCGGCATCCTCGGCGAGCTCGACGATAAAGCTGCCGTAGAGCGGGGTGAAGAGGCTCTCCACGTCTACATCCTCGGCAAGCTCGATACCGATCTGGTTACCGACGCACATCTTAAAGAGGCTCTCGGCGCCGCAGCCGTAGCCGGGCGTGGAGATGGCCAGGGCGTTGCCGGTAGCAGTGAGCGCCTCGACGGCGTCAAACGCGGCGAGCAGCTGCTGAGCATCGGGGCGGTAGTCCTCGCCATAGGTGGCGGGGGCGATGCGGACGACGCGGTGCGTGAGGCCCTTGAACTCGGGCGAGACGGCGCGGGCGGCCTTGCCCACGGCGACGGCGAAGCTGATCAGGGTCGGCGGAACGTTGAGCTCGCCGGCCTCGTCCTCAAACGAACCGCTCATGGAGTCCTTGCCGCCGATGGCGCCGGCACCCAGGTCGACCTGGGCCATAAGGGCACCCAGGACGGCGGCCATGGGCTTGCCCCAGCGCTCTGCCTCGGTGCGCAGGCGCTCGAAGTACTCCTGGAAGGAGAGGTAGGCGCGCTTGTGCTCAAAGCCGGCGGCAACGAGCTTGGCGATGGACTCGACCACGGACAGGTAGGCGCCCGCAAACTGGTCGGCTTCCATCAGATAGGGGTTGAAGCCCCATGCCATAGCACTCGCCGTGGTGGTCTCGCCGTCCACGGGGAACTTGGCGACCATGGCCGAGCTGGGGGTGAGCTGCGTCTTGCCGCCAAAGGGCATGAGCACGGTCGCGGCGCCGATGGTGGAGTCGAAGCGCTCGGAAAGGCCCTTGTTGGAAGCGACGTTGAGGTCGGTGACAAGCGAGGTCATGCGCTCGGCGAGCGTGGTGCCGGCCCAGCTGGGCTGCCACACGCTACGGGCGCACACGTGGGCGACCTGGTGCTTGGGTGCGCCGTTGGAGTTGAGGAACTCGCGGGACAGGTCGACGATGGCGACGCCGTTCCAGGCCATGCGCATGCGCGGCTCGGCGGTAACCTCGGCGATAACGGTCGCCTCGAGGTTCTCCTCAGCGGCGTAGCCCATGAACTCCTCGACGTCACCGTCGGCGACGGCACAGGCCATGCGCTCCTGGGACTCAGAGATAGCGAGCTCGGTGCCGTCCAGGCCGTCGTACTTCTTGGTCACGGTATCAAGGTCGACATACAGGCCGTCGGCAAGCTCGCCCACGGCGACCGAGACGCCGCCGGCGCCAAAGTCGTTGCAGCGCTTGATCAGACGGCAGGCGTCGCCGCGGCGGAACAGGCGCTGCAGCTTGCGCTCGACAGGGGCGTTGCCCTTCTGGACCTCGGCACCCGAGGTCTCGATGGACTCGGTGTTCTGGGTCTTGGAGGAGCCAGTGGCGCCACCGATGCCATCGCGGCCGGTGCGGCCGCCCAGCAGGATGATCTTGTCGGTGGGGGCGGGGCACTCGCGACGAACGTGGTTTGCCGGGGTAGCGCCCACGACGGCGCCAACCTCCATGCGCTTGGCCACGTAACCGGGGTGATAGAGTTCGTTGACCTGACCGGTGGCAAGGCCGATCTGGTTGCCGTAGCTGGAGTAGCCGGCGGCGGCAGTGGTCACGAGCTTGCGCTGCGGCAGCTTGCCCTCGAGCGTCTCGGAAACCGGGACGGTGGGGTCGCCGGCGCCGGTGACGCGCATGGCCTGGTACACATAGCTGCGGCCCGAGAGCGGGTCGCGGATGGCGCCGCCCACGCAGGTGGCGGCACCGCCGAAGGGCTCGATCTCGGTCGGGTGGTTGTGGGTCTCGTTCTTAAAGAGGAACAGCCAGTCCTGGTCCTCGCCATCGACATCGACCTTCACCTTGACGGTGCAGGCGTTGATCTCCTCGGACTCGTCGACATCGGTCATGACGCCGGTCTTCTTGAGGTACTTGGCGCCGATGGTGCCCATGTCCATGAGGCAGACGGGCTTGGCGTCGCGACCGAGTTCGTGGCGCATCTCCATGTAGCGGTCGAAGGCCTGCTGCACCACGGCGTCGTCGATCGTCACGTCGTCCAGGACGGTGCCGAAGGTGGTGTGGCGGCAGTGGTCGGACCAGTAGGTGTCGATCACACGGATCTCGGTGATGGTGGGGTCGCGGTCCTCATCGCGGAAGTACTGCTGGCAGAAGGCGATGTCCGCCTCGTCCATGGCAAGGCCGCGCTCGGAAATAAAGGCGGCAAGGCCGGCTTCGTCGAGCTCGCGGAAACCGTCGAGTACCTCGACGGGCTGGGGCTCGGGGGTCTCCATGTACAGCGTCTCGGGCAGGTCGAGCGAGGCGATGCGCGCCTCGACGGGGTTCACCACGTAGTGCTTGATGGCATCGATGGCGGCCTCGTCCAGAGCGCCCGAGATCATATAGACCTTGGCGGAGCGCACGGCGGGGCGCTCGCCCTGGCTGATGAGCTGCACGCACTCGCTGGCGGAGTCGGCGCGCTGGTCAAACTGGCCAGGCAGGAATTCGACGGCAAAGACGGCGCCATCGCTTGCGGGGAGCTCGTCGTAGGTCACATCGACCTGGGGCTCGCTAAAGACGGTCGGCACGCAGGAGCGGAAAAGCTCCTCGTCGATGCCCTCGACGTCGTAGCGGTTGATGATCCTCAGGGCCTCGATGCCCTTGATGCCGAGAATTTCGGTCAGCTCGCCCTTGAGCTGCTGAGCCTCGACGTCGAACCCGGGTTTCTTCTCCACGTAGATACGAGAGACCATTGGTTCCTGCCTTCCTGATCGGTTGGGCGTACGGTACGGTATGCGGCAGCGGTCGGTTTGCGGGGTCTGCCCTGCGGTCGCCTTGAGCCACATGTTTGTAAACCTCACTATGATACGACAGCTCGCGGCGCGGTGAGGACGGCGAGGGTGCTACAGTGAAGCGCAAACAAGAGAAAGGCATCACATGGCATTCGTTTCTCTCGCCATCATCGCACTCGTGGCCTTTGCGAGTCCTTTTATCGCCTCGGCGATTCCCGGAAAACCCGTTCCCGAGACGGTCTTTTTGCTCGTGCTCGGCGCGGTGCTGGGACCCCATATGCTCGGCGTCATCCATGTAGATGCCGAGGTCTCGCTGGTGTCCGAGCTCGGTCTGGCCTTTTTGTTCCTGCTTGCCGGCTTTGAGATCGATCCCAAGAGCATCACGGGCGTCGAGGGCCGCTACGGCTTGGCGACGTGGGTCGTCACGTTTGGTATCGCCTGGCTTGCTGTGCGCTTTACCCCGTGGTTCTCGGTCAGTCATTTCGACGGTATCGCCGTGACGCTTGCCCTCACTTCCACGGCGCTCGGCACGCTCGTACCCATCATGCGTGAGCGCTCGCTCACTGGCACGCGTGTGGGCGACTCCATCCTTGCCTATGGCACGTGGGGAGAGCTCGGTCCCGTGCTCGCCATGTCGGTGCTGCTGTCTGCCCGCACTGGCATCCAAACGCTCGTAATCCTTGGCTTGTTTGCGGTGGTTTGCGTGTTGCTTGCCGTGGTCCCGAGCCGCTCCAAGCGCGTCGGCAGCCGTTTCTTTGCGTTTGTCGAGGAGCGCGCCGATACCACGTCGCAGACCTTCGTGCGCCTGACGGTGCTCATCCTGGTCACACTCGTGGCGTTCTCGGCCGTCTTTGATCTCGACATCGTGTTGGGTTCTTTTGCCGCCGGCTTTGTCCTGCGCTATATCATCCCCGAGGGCAACCATACGCTCGAGACCAAGCTCGACGGTCTGGCCTACGGCTTTTTGATTCCGGTGTTCTTTACCGTATCGGGCGCAAAGATCGACCTGACGGCCGTGGCTTCGCGCCCGGGCTTGCTCGTGGGCTTTATCGTGGCGTTGCTGATTATTCGTGCCGTGCCGATCCTTGTCTCTATGAGCATTTGTCCTGCGACGCGCGATGTGTCGGCGTATGGCCGCATTACCGTGGCCCTGTACTGCACCACGGCGCTGCCGATCATCGTTGCCGTGACGAGCGTTGCCGTCAACGCGGGCGCGCTGTCGCAAGACATCGCGTCGGTTATGGTTGCCGCCGGCGCCATCACGGTGTTCTTGATGCCATTGCTCGCGCAGCTCTTCTACCGCGTGGTGGATGCTGCGCCGGTCGCCGCCGTGGCAGAAGTTGCCGAGCATCCATCCGATGCGCTCGACATCCTGCGCGCTCATCACGATTTGGCGAGTCTGCTCGCACGAGAGCACGAGCTGCTGACTTCGCATGGCCATGGTCGCGTATTCGAGGGCCTGCCTACGCTCGATACGATTGCCGAGCGTCTTTCCGCCGAGGCGGCGAGCGGCCACATCGATGCCCGCATCGTGGACGCGGCGCACCTGCTTGCCGATAAGACTTATGGTGATGAGATCGACACGTCCGAGCTGACTCCGCATGAGCGTCGCCGCCTGGAGCGCGCCAAGCTCGCCGTGCGCGAATACCGCCGCCGCATGCTGGAGCTCTATGCAAGAGAAGAAGCCGAGGACGACGACGGCAAGTAGCAAGGAATGTCGGGATACGGGTTCCGTCCAAATAATAGAAGGCGCGCTGCCTGC
>FR878697.1:285-968 GCA_000434535.1 Collinsella sp. CAG:166 | reverse complement strand
TTTAGCTCCGGCCTCCCCATATAAGGGCTCGGCAAAGCCGAGCCACCAAATTTGCATCAGCCCTCAGAACATGTTTGAGAACTGTGCCTGAAGTACGTATTTGCAGGCCCCGTATCGGTGTTGCCTCCCGGCGCATTCCGCAGGGGGAGCGATATTTCGCAGCACGAAGTGCGTAGCAAAATATCGCTCATGCCCGAGGACGCGCCGGGAGGCAACACCGATACGGGGCCGGACATATAGATCTACCTGCGCATTTACAAATTCGTAAACTTTTTTCTAAAAAGTGCTTGCACAGTTCTCGAATCATAGGTTATTATCTTCCTCGTTGAACGCGCGGGTCCAACAGAACGAACTGCGAATCAACAACATAGCATGTCGGAGTGGCGGAATTGGCAGACGCGCTAGCTTGAGGTGCTAGTGACCGCTTTTTGGTCATGCGGGTTCAAGTCCCGCCTCCGACACCATCGCATTTGAGAAGCCTCTTCGGAGGCTTTTTTGTTACCGATAGACGGTGAGGTCCACGATGGAAACGCTTGAGCGCAACGAGTGGGCAGACGTTGCCCAACTGGTCGAGATCACGAGCGATGCTGTCATCATCTGTGAGCTCGACGGAACCATTCTGCATGTGAATAATCGTTTGCTCGACCTGATGTGCGAGGAACGCGCTGACGTCATCAGCGGTG
>FR878697.1:0-215 GCA_000434535.1 Collinsella sp. CAG:166 | reverse complement strand
GACCGAACATCGTCTACCGTTTGAGACCGATGGCTCCGAGAGCAAGCTGATGCTCAAGCTGAGCGACGGGTCCTTTATTCCCGTCTTGGTTCGCGCAGGTTCCGTTACGCCTCCGCGTATCTTTGGACGTCGTGCACCGCGTGTCCTGGTGGCGCTTCACAGCATCGAAGAGCAGTATTCCCACGATCGTCAGCTCAAACGTGCGCTATCGGAGC
>FR878696.1:76136-120521 GCA_000434535.1 Collinsella sp. CAG:166 | reverse complement strand
AAAGAAATGCAAACTTCTTATAAATGATAATAACGATTCGCGGGTTCCCCGACGGTGAAGTTTGGATTCATATAAGGATCGCCTTCGACGTAATACTTAGCCCATCGATAATTCATGTACGCGACCTCTTTGTGGAAGCGGATCTGCTTCTCCGTATTGTTTTCAACGCCTCTAGAAATCGACTCGTAGTGATAGAGCTCGACTTCAGGTGTGTATACGATCAGGTCGTTGATCTCGCGTAGCTTTAAGCAAAAGTCAACATCATTAAATGCAACTTGAAGCTCTTCACTGAAACCTCCGACTTTCTCATATTCGCTACGCTTGGTCATTATGCAAGCTGCGGTGACGGCGCTGAAGTTTTGTTGTGCATCGTTGAGCGCAAAGTAACCCCAGTTATCCTTTGGCATGCTTTGACAAAGATGTCCTGCCACGCCACCAGTGACGCATAAGCCCGCGTGCTGAATGGTGTTGTCGGGATAGTAGAGTTTTGCACCAACTGCGCCAACATCCTCTCGTGCGCAGATGCCAAGCATGGTCTCAATCCAATTGGGGGTAATTACCTCAGTATCATTATTCAACAGTAAGAGATAGTTTCCTTTGGCGTGAGCCACGCCAAAGTTCATGAGCTTGGAGAAATTGAATTCGTGTTCCCAAGTTACAAGACGAACGATATCAGGATATTTTGCTTGCAACTTATCGTAATAATCGAACGTCGCCTTTTCTGTGCTGTTGTTTTCGATTATGACAAGCTCGTAATTGTCGTACGTTGATTTTTCAGCAATTGACTTAATGCAGTTGTCCAGAATGTCGGCGTGGTCTTTAGTCGGGATGATAACTGACACTAGTGGATGGGAATCTGGCACAGCGTAGGTTACTTTATATGTAAAGGGACGACGCGCTTGTTCGACTTTCGCATTGAGCCCAAGCCTATCCAAATGACTCTGGACCGCTTTGATACCTGCGATGGTGGCATACGGCTTGCTATCGGCATTTGCTGCGGTGGAGGTCCCGCTTAGGCGCCAGTGATATAGAACCTTTGCAACATGATGAACTTTCCTTGCCTTTTCCACGGCGCGGAGAGTCAGATTATGATCCTGTGCTCCATCGAACTCTTTCGTGTTCGGTTCTAGAACATCAAGCAGCGACTTACGGATGGTAAGCATATGGCAGATATAGTTATTGTTTCTGAGCAGATCGATATTGAAATCCGGCTTAAAGAACGGCTGCGCTAGTTTCCCATCGGGCATGAGTTTATCTTCGTCGCAATAAAGAAGATCGACGTCATCATCGTTTTCAATTGCCTCGGCATATGAGAACAACAAGTCCGGTTCAAGAATATCGTCATGGTCAAAGAAGCTAACGAAATCACCGGAAGCGATGGCAACGCCGGCGTTTGTATTTTCGGAAATGCCCTTATTCTCGGTAAGGTTAATTGATTTAATTCTGTTGTCGTGGGCCGTCTCCTGCTCAACACGTGCCTTTAGTTCCTGATTGTCAGGACTTGCATTAACTAGGATGAGCTCCCAGTTTGCATAAGACTGGTTTTTTACGGATTCGGCCATATCGTTAAAGAACGAAATGGGTGTGTTGTAAAGAGGGACAATGATGCTGAACTTCGGAGCGCTGTTGAAGACGATTTTTCTCTGCTTCTCCAGAGCGCCGATAGTCGCCTTATGTTCCGTGAACCATTCGGGGTATTCAGGGTCGAACTGCGCATGGGTAAAGAGGAAGTTGGTCTCCTCAAGAAGCATGCCTAATTTATCGGGCGTTAAGCAGTCGAATGCACTGAATGATGGGTGATTTTGATCGTCAATAACAAAATAATAACGATCGAACGTCTTTGGCATACGAACCGAGAGCTGCGTTTCAAGTTGCTTTTTCTCAGACGTAAATCCAACGCTTGTTACATTCGAACCGAAATTGACGATGCTCAAATCAACTTCATTGAGGGTTCGATCGAGGCAGCGAAGTTTGATTTGGGAGTCGCTACGATACGGCGTTCTTACCGTGCACCTAAGGATGTAGTCGCTTGAATCTTCGATGCACTGCCAGAAATCAATCGTTGCCATGTCAAACTCTGAAACGTCATCATAGTTTCGGAGTTTACTGCACATGTCAGGTTTAATTTTGTAGTTAAGGCGAGACTCCCATTTGATGTTCTTGCAATTGAGTGAAAGGGAGTCGCTGCTCAGGGTACGACCGTCTTGGCCGATTTCGCAAAACTCAATTTTGATGGTGCGGGCATCGGGATCGGGGAGTACAAGGACGTATGAGTTCGAGTCACAACCATTGTCCCGGAATTTTAGGAGGGATAAAGGTAAGCAGCGGTTGTCGTTTGTAGCCGCTTGGGCTGTTACACTGGAGCCTTTATGGATGCCTTCAATCTTAAGCTGCTGGTAGATTTTCCAGTTTCCTCTGCATACTCCGGTTGTTTCGACTCGCATTGTCTGCCTTTCGTTTGTTGGACACTGCCCATTGTACTTTTTCATTTGTTGCCTCGCTAGAAATGCAGAAAGAGTTGCGTGTTTCTGCTGTCCGATTTAAATAAGAAGACGGGGAGGTTGCTGCCGGTGCGTATAATTTAATTAACTATGCATCTGTAATCAGCGGCTTTTGCTCAACGATTGTCAATCGAGAGGATTTTTATGAAAGGCATCATCCTCGCCGGCGGGTCCGGCACCCGCCTGTACCCGCTCACGCTCGTGACCTCCAAGCAGCTGCTGCCGGTCTACGACAAGCCCATGATCTACTACCCGCTGTCCACCCTCATGCTGGCGGGCATCCGCGACATCCTGGTCATCTCCACGCCGACCGACCTGCCCAACTTCGAGCGCCTGCTCGGGGACGGCTCACGCTACGGCGTGAACCTTTCCTACGCCGAGCAGCCCTCGCCGGACGGCCTGGCCCAGGCCTTCACGATCGGCGAGGACTTCATCGCCGGCGAGCCGTGCGCACTGGTGCTCGGCGACAACATCTTCTACGGCAACGGCCTGTCGCGCCACCTGACGCGCGCCGTCCAGAACGCCGAGTCGGGCAGGGCCACGGTCTTCGGCTACCACGTGGACGACCCCGAGCGCTTCGGCGTCGTGGAGTTCGACGGCGAGGGGAGGGCCGTCTCCATCGAGGAGAAGCCCGCCCAGCCCAAGAGCTCCTACGCCGTTACCGGCCTGTACTTCTACCCGGGCGATGTCGCCGCCAAGGCACATAGGGTGGAGCCGTCCGCGCGCGGCGAGCTGGAGATCACCACGCTCAACCAGATGTACCTGGAGGAGGGGACGCTGTCGGTCGTCACCCTGGGCCGAGGCTACGCGTGGCTCGACACCGGCACCATGGAGAGCCTGCACGAGGCCGCGGAGTTCGTCCGCGCCGTGGAGCACTCCCAGGACCTTCCCGTGTCCGTCCCCGAGGAGATCGCCTGGGAGAACGGGTGGATCACCACCGATGGGCTCAAGGAGGCCGCCGAGGCCTACGGCAAGTCGGTCTACGGGCAGCACCTCAAGAAGGTCGCCGCCGGCGAGATCGTCAACAGCCCGCGCGAGTACTAGCGCCAGCTTGTTTTCTTTTAGGGGTCACCGTTTATCTGGTGGCCCCTTTCGTTATGATTACGTTGACCATAAAGACAATATGATTGGGAGTGGATGTGTTAAGCGTCTACTTTGGCGATATGCCAGAAGCGATTTACAACACAGCGACATATTTCAAAAACTCTTACCGGTCTTCTTGGATTACGGATCCCTATGCTGTCTCGATAATTAAAGATGTCGATCGATCGGTTGTTGTCTCCGAAAACGTCATCGAAAGCCCTGTGCTTGGATCCATCTCCCCACTCCAGCTTTCTGGTGGCGTGAAAACGCTGCTGCTTATGAGATTTGATCGTAAGCATATTTTTAACGCTTCTACCTGTGGTGACAACTGTGCCAAGTGGATTCTCGACATGGCGAAAGACCGCAAGCTCGTTGTGAATCTCTATCATGTGATGGACTTTGGTCGCGAGGATTTTAAAATCAAAGTCGTGAACAGCGGCCGAATCGTTCATAACATGGCCGATTTGATTCACGAGTCGATTCCGTATCTGTAGGTGCTGCTTATGAACGGTTCGCATCTCGTTAAGATTTCCCGCCGCAGGGGAACCAAGTACACATTTACCATTAAACGGAACATTACTATTGTGCGTGGGGATAGTGGCACGGGTAAGACGACACTGTTTGACATGGTCGCAGACTACATGCGAACGGGCGAGCAGTCGGGTGTTTCCTTGCAATGCGATTGTCCCTGTGTCGCCCTGACCGATTATGATTGGCGAAACCAGCTTTCGTCCGTTCATGACTCGATTGTATTTGTCGATGAGGGCTTAAAAGAGATCCATTCTGATGAGTTTGCCCATCATGTGCTGTATTCCTCGAATTATTTCGTGCTGATCTCAAGGGCTGATTTCCCCAATCTTCCGTATAGCGTGGATGAGATTTACAAGATTAAGACGAGCGGAAAATACCATTCTTTCGTCCCTGTTTATCAAGATCGCGGGAATCATCGTTATGCTATTTCCCGGTCGGCGCCAAAACAGGACTTTTCTATCCTTCTATGCGAGGACAGTAAGTCTGGTTTCCAGTTCTTTAAACGGCATTTTGCTGACAGTGAGCTTACCTGTACTTCGGCCATGACGAACAGCGCGATTTTGGGCTGGTTGGATCAGCATCTCGACGATCGCGTGTTTGTTGTCGCGGACGGGGCGGCATTTGGGTGCTATGCGGACCGCGTCCTTAAGCTGCAAGACATTCACCGCGATACTGTTACGGTTTGTCTTCCCGAGTCGTTCGAATGGCTTCTGCTGAGCTCCGGCGTAATTTCAGGGCTAGATGCCAAAGCAGTTCTGCAAGAGCCGGAAGCGTTTGCAGACAGTGAGAAGTTTAAAAGCTGGGAGGACTTCTTCTATAAGTACTTACGCGATAAAACTGGGAATTCGGTCTTCCGGTACGACAAAGACTGCATTCCGGAGGCGTTTTGTAGGGGAAGTAATTCTGCGAAGGTTATGGCTCTTATCGCGTGCCGAAATGTCCGATAGTTTTGTTGAATAGTGTCGCGGCATCACTTCCTGCGGCATACTAAAGAAGCTGTACATGCTTCAGATTGGATTTTCATGTCTGAGATTTTTGAACCTAAGAACATCATCGTCACGGGCGGCTGCGGCTTCATCGGCAGCAACTTCGTGCACTACGTGGTCAACAACCACCCCGGGGTGCACGTGACCGTCCTGGACAAGCTGACCTACGCCGGCAACCCCGAGAACATCGCGGGGCTGCCGACGGACCGCGTGGAGCTCGTCGTTGGCGACATCTGCGACGCTGGGCTGCTCGATGAATTGGTCCCCGGCCACGACGCGATCGTCCACTACGCCGCAGAGAGCCACAACGACAACTCCATCGCCGACCCCGAGCCGTTCCTGCGCACCAACGTGGAGGGCACTTTCCGCCTGCTGGAGGCCGTCCGCAAGTACGGCGTCCGCTACCACCACGTCTCCACCGACGAGGTCTACGGCGACCTGGCGCTCGACGACCCCGCCAAGTTCACCGAGGAGACGCCCTACCGCCCGAGCTCGCCGTACAGCTCGACCAAGGCGTCCTCCGACATGCTCGTGCGCGCCTGGACGCGCACCTACGGGCTTCGCACCACGATCTCCAACTGCTCCAACAACTACGGCCCCTACCAGCACGTGGAGAAGTTCATCCCCAGGCAGATAACGAACATCGTCGACGGCGTCCGCCCCAAGCTCTACGGGAAGGGCGAGAACGTCCGCGACTGGATCCACACCGAGGACCACTCCTCTGCCGTCTGGGACATCCTCACGAAGGGCCGCATGGGGGAGACCTACCTCATCGGGGCCGACGGCGAGAAGAACAACATCACCGTGCTGCGCATGATCCTCGAGGCGATGGGGCGCGACCCCGAGGACTTCGACTGGGTCGCCGACCGCCCCGGCCACGACCGCCGCTACGCCATCGACTCCACCAAGCTCCAGCGCGAGCTGGGCTGGAGGCCGGCACACACCGACTTCGCCGAGGGCCTGAAGGCCACCATCGACTGGTACGTCGCCAACGAGTCCTGGTGGCGCCCGGCCAAGGAGGCCACCGAAGCCCGCTACCGCGCACAAGGCCAGTAGGAAGGGATAGACCTATGGCAGACATCGCATTCGAGAAGGACCTCGCCGTCGCCGAGACCGGCATCGGGGGCCTGAAGGTCGTCGACCTCGCCGTCCACGGCGACTCGCGCGGCTGGTTCAAGGAGAACTGGCAGCGCGCCAAGATGACCGCCCTGGGCATCCCGGACCTCAGGGTCGTCCAGAACAACATCTCCTACAACGACAGCCGCGGCGTCACCCGCGGCATCCACGCCGAGCCCTGGGACAAGTTCATCTCCGTGGCCCGCGGCTCGGTCTTCGGCGCCTGGGTCGACCTGCGCGAGGGCAGCGAGACCTTCGGCAAGGTGTTCACCTGCACGCTCGACCCGTCCAAGGCCATCTACGTCCCGCGCGGCGTGGGCAACTCCTTCCAGGCCCTGGAGGACGGCACCGCCTACACCTACCTGGTGGACGCCCACTGGTCGCTGGAGCTCAAGAGGACCTACACCTTCGTGAACCTCGCCGACCCCGAGCTCGCCATCGAGTGGCCCATCCCGCTGGACCAGGCCACCGTCTCCGAGGCCGACCTCAACCACCCGATGCTGAGGGACGTCGTCCCCATGGCGCCCAAGAGGACGCTCGTCACCGGCTGCAACGGCCAGCTGGGCCGCGCGGTGCGCAGGCTGGCGGAGGAGCGCGGCGTCGCCAAGGACTTCGATTTCTGCGACATCGACACCTTCGACATGTCCGACCCGGACGCCTACACACAGTACGACTGGTCGCTCTACGGCACGGTCATCAACTGCGGCGCCTACACCGCCGTGGACAGGGCGGAGACCCCCGAGGGCCGTGCCACCGCCTGGAAGGCCAACGCGACCGGCCCCGCCCTGCTCGCGCGCACCTGCGCCGAGCACGGGATCACGCTCGTCCACGTGTCCAGCGACTACGTCTTCGACGGCACCGCCGAGGTGCACGACGAGGAGGAGCCCCTCAGCCCGCTGTCCGTCTACGGCCAGACCAAGGCCGCCGGCGACATCGCCGTGGCCGGGTGCCCGCGCCACTACATCATGCGCTCCAGCTGGGTCATCGGCGAGGGCCACAACTTCGTCAAGACCATGAAGGGGCTCTCCGACCGCGTCGCCGACCCGGAGGACAAGCTCACGCAGGTCACGGTCGTCGACGACCAGCTGGGCCGCCTGACCTTCACGCGCGACATGGCCGAGGCCATCTTCCACGTGCTGGGGACGCACGCCCCCTACGGCACCTACGACTGCACGGGCTCCGGCGCCGTCAAGTCCTGGGCCGACATCGCCCGCGCCGTCTTCGAGGCGGCCAACGGCAACGGGGAGAAAGTCTTGCCGGTATCGACCGCCGACTACTACGCCGGCGCCGCCGGCCCCGTCGCCCCGCGCCCGGTCCACTCCGCGCTCGACCTTTCCAGGCTCGAGTCGGTCGGCTTCCACATGCCCGACTGGGAGGAAGAGCTGGGGGAGTACCTCAAGACGCTCTAGCCGCTATTAACTTTTCGAGAGCAAAAGCCGCCGCTTGTTAACGGTGGCTTTTCTTGTTGGTGGCTATCTGCGCAGTGGTGCCAATAGTATTCTGCGGAAGATCTACCTCTCGCTTGTCTCGGTGGCGGACTTGCCGGGCTGGTCATCGTAGGCGTATTTGCTGTACACGTTGACCTCCCACTGCTTTTTTTCGACCTTTGCCACAGAATCCAGGATGAATCCGGTTGCAAGGCTCAGACCACAGAGGAACATAAACGATGCAGCAAGCATGGCAGTGGGGAAACGCGGGACCAGGCCGGTCTGAAAGTACTCAACAAAGATAGGAATGCCCAAAACCAGGCCGATAATCGCGAATAGAAGCGCGACGAGGCTGAAGAACTTCAGCGGGCGGTAGTCCTTGAACAGCGTGCCGATCATCGCAACGACTTTAATGCCGTCGCTCACGGTATTGAGCTTGGACTCGGAGCCTTCCGGACGGTCGCGGTACTCGATGGGCACGTCTTTGATGCGCCAGCGGTGGTCGACGGCGTGGATCGAGAGCTCGGTTTCGATCTGGAAGCCCTCGGAAAGCACAGGGAAGGTTTTGACGAACGGGCGGCTCATGGCGCGGTAGCCTGTCATGACGTCATCGAAGCTGTAGCCATAGATCCACTTGATCATGGCGCGGACCAGATTATTGCCAAAGCCGTGGAAGGCACGCTTGTTCTCCTCGGCGTAGGTGCCGTTGGAAAGGCGATCGCCTACGGTCATGTCGGCCGTGCCGTTAAGGATGGGCTCGCAGAGGGCCTTGGCCGCCTCGGCGGGGTAGGTGTCGTCTCCGTCGACCATCAGGTAGCAATCGGCGTCGATATCGCGAAACATCTGGCGGCATACGTTGCCCTTTCCCTGACGGGGCTCAAAGCGGACCGTGGCGCCGTGCTCGGTGGCGATGCGTGAGGTATCGTCCGACGAGTTGTTGTCATAGACATAGACCGTCGCTTGCGGAAGCTCGCGGTGAAAGTCGTCGATGACTTTGCCGATCGTGAGCGCTTCGTTGTAGCAAGGGATGATGACGGCGATGGATTCAGAATTCACTTAATGCTCCTTATACATTCAATCCTAGAAAGTATAGCCGTTTGGGCCTGGCATCCTAAGATGTGGGTTAGTTCTCCAGTTTTGTTGCGCGAATCGTTTGCATGGCCGTCGGGTCTATACTGTTCATTTGTCAACGATTACGAGTAAAGGAGTTGCATCCGTGTCGGATCAGACAAAGCAACAAGAAACTCGCAGTCTGCCTGCGACGTTTGCTAAGAACGAATTTGAGAAGGACGCGTTTATCCTTCGTCAGCTGGTTACCAAGGATTTTAAGATCAAGTATCGCCGTAGCGTTCTGGGCGTCGCATGGTCGGTGCTCAACCCGCTGCTGATGATGATCGTCATGGCCATCGTGTTCTCGACGATTTTTGGCCAGGGCCGCAATGGCTCAATGACGCCCGAGATGTACCCGCTGTACTTGATCGTGGGTAACATTACCTTTGCCGTCATGTCTGAGTCTACTAACCAGGCCCTGACGTCGATCGTGGGCGCTGCCCCTCTGCTCAAGAAGGTTAAGGTGCACCGCTGGGTCTTCCCGGTGCAGAAGGTGCTCTTCTCGCTGGTCAACTTTGCCTTCTCGCTGGTCGCCGTCGCCATCGTCATGCTGTGGTTCCGCGTTATGCCTTCTTGGCACCTGATTCTGTTGCCGGTTTGCCTGCTGCTGCTTATGTGCTTCTGCATGGGCCTGGGCATGATGCTCTCTGCCCTTACGGTCTTCTTCCGCGACGTTATGCATCTGTGGAGCGTCGTCATTACGGCGTGGACTTACATTACGCCCATCTTCTGGACGACTGACTATATTGCGCAAATGCCGCATCTCGTGCGTATCTTGATGTATGCGAACCCCATGTTCAACTACCTGCAGTTTATGCGCGATATCTTCCTGTTCCAGACTACGCCCTCGCTTATGACGTTTGGTATGTGCGTTGCCTGGGCGGTTCTTGCGCTTATTATTGGCTATACCGTGTTCCATAAGTCCGAGCGCAAGTTCATCCTCTACATCTAAGGAGTGCTGTGATGACTGAATCTGTTGTTGATTACAGCGAGCAGCCTCTGGCTGTCGAGGTCGACGACGTCACCATGATCTTTAACATGGCGTCCGAGTCGCTGACCAACCTCAAGGAGTACTTCATTAAGCTTGCCAAGCATGAGTTGTTCTTTGAGGAGTTTAGGGCGCTTAAGCATATCTCGTTTGATATTCATCGTGGCGAGGTCGTGGGTCTGGTCGGCACTAATGGCTCCGGCAAGTCTACGATGCTCAAGATTATCGCTGGCGTGCTTGAGCCAAGCGAGGGCAGCGTTAAGGTGCACGGTAACATCGCGCCGCTGATTGAGCTTGGTGCTGGCTTTGACCCCGAGCTGACCGCCCGCGAGAACATCTATCTGAACGGCGCCCTGCTCGGCTATACCAAGGAGTTCATCGATGCCAACTTTGACGGCATTATCGAATTCGCTGAGCTGCAGAACTTTGTCGATATGCCGCTTAAGAACTTCTCCTCGGGCATGGTGGCGCGTATCGCCTTTGCAATCGCGACGATTACCGAGCCCGATATTCTGATCGTTGACGAGACGTTGTCCGTCGGTGATGTGTTCTTCCAGCAGAAGTGCGAGGACCGTATCCAGCACTTTATCCAGAGCGGCGACGTGACGGTTCTGTTCGTTTCGCACTCTATGGAGCAGGTTGAGCGCATCTGCCAGCGTGCCGTTTGGATTGAGAAGGGTGACCTTCGCATGGACGGCCCGGTCGATGAGGTCTGCAAGGCGTACCGCGAGCAGTTCAACTAGGTTATAATTACTTGCGCCTGACAGGCTTGCGCTTGCTTGGGCGTGCGGTTATTTGCTCCATTAGCTCAGTTGGATAGAGCAGGGGACTTCTAATCCCAAGGTCGACGGTTCGAATCCGCCATGGAGCACCATCGTTTATTAAGCCCGGACCGCTTGGTGGTCTGGGCTTTTTTCATCTTGTATGCTGCTGA
Organism: Collinsella sp. CAG:166; assembly: GCA_000434535.1. Lineage (GTDB taxonomy): Bacteria > Actinomycetota > Coriobacteriia > Coriobacteriales > Coriobacteriaceae > Collinsella. Next base: position 109,845 of record FR878696.1, on the reverse strand, counting down.
AGCCGAGCGCGAACAAGCCGCTGCTGTTTGTTGGGGTTGGCATTTTACTTTTCCAGATGCTCTTTCAGCAGCTCCAGCGCGTGGGCGTAGCCTTGGAGGCCTTCGCCGGTGATGGTGGCGAAGCAGGCTAGGCGTGCGTAGCTCACTTGGCGGAAGTCCTCGCGGGTCTCGACGGCGCTGATGTGGACCTCGACGGCGGGGATGGCGACGGCCTTGAGGGCGTCGAGGATCGCCACGCTCGTATGTGTGTAGGCTGCCGGGTTGATGACGATGCCGTCGACCTTGCCGTAGGCCTCCTGGATCTTGTCGACGATGCTGCCCTCGTGGTTGGACTGGAAGACCTCGACCTCGTCAAACCCCTGCGCGGCCCCTGCTTCCTGGCAGATCTGCACTAAGCGGTCGTAGTTGTCGCTGCCGTAGATGCCCGGCTCGCGAATGCCGAGCATGTTGAGGTTGGGGCCGTTGATGACGAGTGCTTTCATGGTTGCTTCCTTTGCGGTCGGGCGGAGTTGAATGGTACAACGTATCGGTACGGCCAAGATCGGTCACGCCTTTGGCCCCATCATGACGCTGTGGTTCCTGTTCTTGGGCGGCACGGGTCTGTTCTTTGTCTTCCAGCACCCCGCGGTGCTGCTGTGCCTCAACCCGCTGCGTGGCATCGGCTTTTTGTTGAGCCCCAACAACCACGCGGGCATCATGATTCTGGGCAGCTGCTTCCTTGCCACCACCGGTGCCGAGGCGCTCTATTCCGACATGGGCCACGTGGGCCGCGGCAACATCTACGCCACCTGGCCGTTCGTTAAGTGCTGTCTGCTGCTTTCCTATATGGGCCAGGGCGCGTGGCTTATCAACAACGCCGCCAACCCCGAGCTCATGGGTATCGCCGACCTTAACCCCTTCTACCAGATGCTCACCCCGGGCCTGCGTCCCTTTGCCGTCGGCCTTTCCACCGTCGCGGCCATCATTGCCTCGCAGGCGCTCATTACCGGCGCATTCTCGCTGGTGTCCGAGGCCAGCCGCCTGGACCTCATGCCGCACATGCAGGTCTTCTACCCTGCCGAGACCAAGGGCCAGCTCTATATTCCCATGGTCAATAACGTCATGCTTGTCGGCTGCGTCATCGTGGTGCTGCTGTTCCAGAACTCGGCGCATATGGAAGCCGCCTACGGCCTTGCCATTACGCTGACTATGATGTGCACCACGCTGCTGCTCTTCTTCTACCTGCACGAGGAGCGCAAGCTCAAGGTTGCTCCGTGGATTTTCGCGGCCTTCTTCCTTTTGCTCGAAGGCTTCTTCTTCGTGAGCTCGCTCACCAAGTTCTTCCACGGCGGCTACTTCACCATCCTCATGGCTGCACTCATCATGGGCATTATGGTGTGCTGGTACAACGGCACGGCGGTCGAGCAGCGCCAGTTTACGCTGCTGCCGCTGCGCAGCTACCTGCCGCAGCTCAAGCGCCTGCGCGACGACGACCGTTACGAGCGCATGAGCGACAACGTCGTGTACCTGACCAAGGACACCCATACCGACTACATCGACCGCGATATCGTCTATTCGATCTTGGACAAGCATCCCAAGCGCGCCCGCGCCTGGTGGTTTGTGAATGTCGAGACCATGGACGAACCGCACACCTTTGCCTATTCGGTCGAGACGTTCGGCACCGACTACGTGTTCCGCGTGCATCTGTACCTGGGCTACAAGATCAACCAGCGCGTGAATGCCTACCTGCGTCAGGTTGTTCAGGACTTGGCTGCCACCGGCGAGCTGCCGCCGCAGACGCATGACTACTCGGTCTACAAGGATCCGGGTAACATCGGCACGTTCAAGTTTGTCCTGATCCGTAAGCTTCTGGCGCCCGAAAGCGATGTGGAGCCCAGCGAGCGTACGGCCATCACGCTCAAGTACATCATTCGCCGCGCCGCCGGCACGCCCGCGCGTTGGTACGGCCTGGAGAACTCCAACGTGAGCTTTGAGTACGTGCCGCTGTTCACCAAGTTCAAGGCTGTGAATAAGATGCAGCGCCTGGCTCCCAACGAGCGGCCGTAGGCGCCGACAGGCTGCGTGGAGTTGGTTTTCGATGGACAAGATTGAGGCTGGGGAGGCAAACATGGATACAAAGGCGCTCGATGGCCGCGAGGCGGTGGTCGAAATGGTGCGTGAGGCGCGCGTCGACGCCGCCGAAGATCGGTTCTTTACGAATCGCGCCAACATGGACATGGCCGACCGCGTAATCTCGATCGTGGCACTGGTATTTGGAGCGGTGTGCGTGTGCGCACTGCTCGCGCATGTGCTGTTTGTCTAGCGGCTGCCGGTCGTAGAAGGCTTTACACTTAGAACCACCACGAGGGAAAACCACCACAAAGGTGCCTGTCCCCTTTGTGGTGGTTTTTGGTTAGAGGGTGTCGAGGAGGGCTTGGGCGGTGTTGGCGGCGCAGTTGCGTGAGTCGATGATGTAGTCGGCCCAGGCGCGGTAGCGCGGCATGCGCTGTTCGGCTAGCTTGTCGATGCCGTCGCGGGCGGTGATAGGGCGGCCCTTGTGGGCGAGCTCGTCGAGCTTGCGGTTGAGCATCACAATCTGGCTGTTTTGGTGCAGCAGCGGATAGTTCTTGTCGCGGGTAACGACGCCACCGCCCGTGGAGAGCACCAGACCGCTTCGCTTGGAAATGTCGGCCAAGGCAGCCGTCTCCTGCTCGCGGAAGGCCGGCTCGCCGCGCTCGACGATAAAGTCGGCGCAGGGCATGCCCAGTCGCTCCTCGAGAGCACGGTCAAGGTCGATATACTCGCGGCCCGTGAGCTGTGCCACCTGCTCACCCACGCGGGTCTTGCCCGAGCCCGGCATGCCGATCAGCGCGATGTTCTGCTCATGGCGGGACAGGCGCTCCGTCACGTCCAGAATGCGCTCGCGCGGGGTGACCTGGCCGGTATAGCGCTCAACTGCCTGCGCTGCCTGGGCAACGAGCATCAGCAGACCGCCGATGCAGGGGATACCGCGGCACTCGGCCTCGAGCATGATTCCCGTGCGGGCGGGGTTGTAGACAATGTCGATGACGCCCTCGAGCGCATCGAGGCCCTCGAGCGTACAGGGTGCGTCGGGGCAGCGGGGGAACATGCCAGCGGGCGTGCAGTTGACGAGCAGCGTCGCATCGGACTGCTGGGCGATGTTGCCGTAGTTGACCTCGCTCGTGCGGCCCACGGGCACCACGGTGGCGCCAAGGTCGCCGAGCACCATGCTTGCCGTGGTGCCGGCACCACCGGTGGCACCGAGCACGAGGACCTTCTTGCCGGCAACCTCTACGCCCAACTCCTCGACTAGGCACTGAAAACCGAAATAGTCAGTGTTGTCACCGCGCAGGCGCCCGTCGGGCAGGCGCGTGATGGTGTTGACGTTGCCCATGCGCTCGGCCAACGGACTCAGCTCGTCCAGGTATTCCATGACGGTGCGCTTGTAGGGGATGGTCACGTTGGTGCCCTCCCATTCGTCGCCGGTCATAAAGGCCTCAAGATCCTCGGGCTCTCGCTCAAAACGCACGTACTCGAGCCCCGCGAGCTCCTTGTAGATGGTCGGGGTGTAGCTGTGGCCCAGCACACGGCCCAGGACGCCGTAGGGGCGGGTTGCGGCGGTATCGGTCATCTAGAGCACCTCCGTGTAGCTGCCAAAGTAGGTGAAGCTCTCGCACACGTCGTCAATCGAGTCGAGCAGGTCGTCGAGCGCCTTGCTGCCAAAGGGGCAGTCCAGGTCAAAGTAGAACATAAACTCAAAGTCGCGACCGGGGATGGGGCGGCTCTCCAGCTTGATGAGGTTGATGTTGAGCGCATAGAAGCGCTCGAGTACGCGATAAAGGGCGCCCGGTTCGTTGGCCGTGGTGATCATGAGCGAGGTACGGTTGGCGCCGGGGTAGACGCGGGGCTCGCGGCTGATGACGACAAAGCGCGTGTAGTTGTTGTCGGAGTCCTGGATGTTGGGCTCCAGTACCTCCAAGCCGTAGAGCGCCGCACAGCTGCGCGAGGCGATAGCGGCGACGTCGGTGCGCTCGGAGTTGGCGACCATCTCGGCCGACATGGCGGTGTTGGGGTATTTGGTGGCATGCAGGCCGTGGCCCTCGATAAAGCCGGCGCACTGGGCAATGGCTTGGCCGTGGCTGTAGACCTCGCGCACGTCGGCGAGTTTGGTGTCGGGCTTGACGAGCAAGTTGTGGTCGATCTTGAGGCGAAGCGAGCGCACGATGTGGAAGTCGAACTGGGCGAGCAGGTCGTAGACGGCGTTGACCGAGCCGGCGGTGGAGTTCTCGATGGGCAGCACGCCAAACTCGCAGAAGCCGTCGCGCACGGCGCGCATAACGCCTTCGAAGGTCTCGAAAAACGCGATGTCGGGCACGTCGAAGAGCTTGCACGCGGCGATTTGACTGTAAGCGCCCTCAACGCCCTGGCAAGCGACGGTGGCAGTTTGAGGGAAGGGCGTGTCAAAGGCTGCGGCCGTGGCGCGGGCTTTTTGCGACACCGTGATGCCCTTGAGCTCGTTGATGTAGCGCTGCTGCTCGGCCTTGCTCATGCTCATGAGGAGGCGGAACAGGGTGATGGTCTGCGCCTCGTAGCGCTCGGGCGCGCGGCTGGCGAGGTTGTTGAGTTTGGAGCGCTCGCGGGCGGGGTCAAAGACGGCCTTGCCCATCTCGATCTTTGATTTGGCGACCTCGGTGGCAATGTCCATACGCTCGACAAAGCTGTTGAGGAGCGTGGTGTCGATGCCATCAATGGTCTGGCGAATATCGGCAAGGTCCATAGGGACCCCTTTCGTGAATGGTTGCCTGGGGTAGTTAATTTGGGACGGGTGGACTAAAGCTGGCCTGCGTCCTCGAGGAGGGCGTCCCAGATGGCGAGCGCCGCGGCTGCTTCGGCTACGGGGACGGCTCGGGGGACGATACAGGGATCGTGACGGCCGTGGACCGAGAGCTCGGCATTTTCCATGGCGTCCATGTCCACCGTCTGCTGCTCGCGGCCAATGGAGGGCGTCGGCTTTACGGCCATGCGCCACATGACGGGCGCGCCGGTGGAGATGCCGCCCAGGATGCCGCCGGCGTTATTGGACTCGACCTCGATCTCGCCGGTCTCGGCATCAACGCGATACGGATCGTTGTTCTCGCTGCCGCGCATAGCGGCCACGGCAAAGCCCATGCCAAACTCCACGCCCTTTACGGCGGGAATGCCAAACGCGATTTGCGCGATGCGGTTCTCGATGCCGTCGAACATGGGGTCGCCTATGCCCGCGGGAAGCCCGTAAATGCCGCACTCCACGATGCCGCCGATGCTGTCGAGCTCGTCGCGCGCGGCCAGAATCTCCTCGCGCATGCGGCCGGCTGCGGCGGCGTCAATGCACGGCAGATCGTTCGTAAGGATCGCCTTGCGGTCGGCCTCGCGATAGACCATATCGTCCATCGGCAGGTCGGAGATGCCGCCGATCTGCGCCACATGCGCCATCACTTTAATGCCGCTGGCCTCGAGTGCCTGCAGCGCAATGCCGCCGGCGATGCATAAGGGTGCCGTTAGGCGGCCGGAGAAATGCCCGCCGCCAGCGACATCGTGCATGTTGTGATACTTCACGCGCGCAGGGAAGTCCGCGTGTCCGGGACGGGGCTTGCGGCGCAGCTCGGAGTAATCCTTGGAGCGCGTGTTGGTGTTCTCGATAATCGCGGCGATGGGCGCGCCGGTGGTATGTCCATCGACAACACCGGCGATGATGTGAGCGGCGTCGGCCTCGCGGCGTTTGGTCGCGGTCTCGTCGCGACCGGGGGCGCGACGGTCGAGGAAGGCCTGCAGCTCCTCCTGGTCCACGGCGATGCCCGCCGGGATGCCATCGAGCGAGCAGCCGATAGCGGGGGAGTGCGATTGGCCGAAGATGCTTAAGTGCAAGACGTTGCCAAAGGTCGAGGACATGCTATTCCTCCTCGAGTGTGACCTTGCCGCCCAGCAGGCGGTAGTGGTCGAAGAAATCGGGATAGGACTTGTTGACGGCCTCGGCGCCGTGGATCACGACCTCGCCGGTGGCGCGGCTCGCGGCGATGGCGGCCATCATGGCGATGCGGTGGTCGTTGTGCGAATCGACCTCACCGCCGGTGAAGGCATCGACGCCCTTGATGATGAGGTCGTCGCCGGCAATACGCACCTGCGCGCCCAGCTCGGTGAGCTCGCGGGTGGTGGTGACCAGGCGGTCGGATTCCTTGATACGCAGACGGGCGCAGTCGCGGATGAACGTGCGTCCCTGCGCCAGCGACGCCACGGCAGAGATGACGGGCACCAGGTCGGGAATGTCGTGGGCGCTCATCTCGAAGCCGGCGAGCTTGTCGGACTGCACGGTGGCGGCGTTGGTGGAGCGCACGATGCGGGCGCCAAAGCGCGAAAGCGCGGCAAGCACGTTGCGGTCGCCCTGCGCGGAGCTCAGCGACACGCCCTCGACGGTGATGGGGTCGGTGCCGATGGCGCCGGCACACAGCCAAAAGGCAGCGTTGGACCAGTCGCCCTCGACGGCCACGTTGCCGGGCGTGCGGTACGAGCCGCTGTTCACGCGGAAGTTCGTGATCTCGGGCTGGCCGTCCCGGGTGGGAATACGCTCGACGTTGACCTCGACGCCAAAGGCCTTCATGGCCTGGATGGTCAGGTTGATGTAGGGGCGGCTCTCAATGAGGCCGGTCACCTGCACGCAGGAGGGCTGGGCGAGCAACGGGGCTGCCAGCAGCAGGCCCGAGATGTACTGCGAGCTCACGTTGCCCGGCAGCACAAAGGTGCCCGGGCGCATGCGTCCGCTCGTCTTGAGCGGAAAACCGCCCAGACCCTGTAGGTCGCAGCCGGCGGCGATGATCTCGTCCGAGAGCGGCGAGAGCGGGCGGGCGCCCAGGCGGCCCTGGCCCACAAAGGTAGCCTCCGCACCCAGCGCACAGGCGACAGGCAGCATAAAGCGGAGCGTGGAGCCACTTTCGCCGCAGTCAAGCGTGCCACCGGCAAGGGCCTTGAGCAGGCCAAACTCAACACTCTTCATGGTGGGGTGGACCTGGAAGCCGTCCTCGACGGTCTCGATGCGAGCGCCCAGGGCCGTGAGACAACGCACCGTAGCCTCGATGTCTGCGCAGGTGGTGTTACAGGTGACGTGCGTCTCGCCGTTGGCAAGCGCGGCGCAGATGATCAGGCGATGCGCCATCGACTTGGACGCGATGGCGGGAACGGTGCCCTTGAGCGGGGACGGGATGATGCGGGCTAGCATGCGGATGCGTCTCCCTTCTGGCCGAGGCCTTCGGCAATGAGTTCGTGGAAAGTGGAAAGCGGCGTGCGGTCGATGCTGCAGCGGCCAATGCCGTGCGGAATCACCAGGTCGATGGTTTCGCCGGCGCGTTTTTTGTCGTGCAGCGCCTCGGCAAAGATGGCGTCGGCCGAAAGCTCGCAGCGGGTCTTGAGGCCATGACGGGCGCAGAGCTCTTCGATGCGGCTGGGCAGTTCGGCGTCGCAAATGCCGTGCAGGGCCGCGGCACGCGTGATGATGCCCATGCCGATTGACACGCAGTTGCCGTGGCCGAGCTCAAAGTGCTCGCAGGCTTCGACGGCGTGCCCGGCGCTGTGGCCAAAGTTGAGGAGCTTGCGCTGGTTGGTTTCGCGCTCGTCGGCAACGACCACGGCGCGCTTAATGTCGATATTGCGGGCGATTATGAGCGCCACGCGGGCCACGTCGCGGTTCAGCAGCTCAAGCGTGAGCGGGGTCTTCTCCAGCTCGGCGAAGAGCTCGGGGTCGGCGATCACGGCGTGCTTGACGACTTCGCCGCAGCCGTCGGCGAACTGCTCGGGCGTGAGGGTGGCAAGGCACCCCACGTCAGCGATAACCACGCTCGGCTGCCAAAAGGCTCCGGCGAGATTTTTGCCGGCGGCCAGGTCGATGGCCGTCTTGCCGCCCACCGACGAGTCCACCATGGCGAGCAGGCTCGTGGGGATCTGCACAAACTTGCAGCCGCGCATGTAGGTGGCTGCCACAAAGCCGGCCACGTCGCCCACGACGCCGCCGCCGAGCGCCACGATCACGTCGGAACGCGAAAGCTCGTGCTCGGCCACAAACTCAAGAATGGCAACGTAGGTCTCGGCGCGCTTGTGTACCTCGCCGGCCTCGAAGGTGCAAATGCTTACCTCATAGCCTGACGCCTCCAGGCTCTGCTTAACGGGCATCTGGTAGAGCGGACCCACGTTGGTGTCCGTCACGATGACGGCGCGGGTGCCTTCGGCGGTGGCGCGAACGAGTGGCCCTGCCTGCTCCAGCAAAAACGTGCCCACGTGTACCTGGTAGGGGCGTGCGGTGTCGATATCGATGGTAATCGCCATAAGCTATGGTCCTTTCGACCTGGCGTGATGGGTGGTCTAGTGGGCGCTCTCGTCGTCGAGTGCGCGCTTGATGCGATCACCCTCGGCAAGGAGATTCTCCAGATAGCGCTGGTCGCGGTCTTTGAGCGCGCGGCTGTAGGCGCCGAGCGCATCGATCAGGTGGTCGATCTCGAAGGCGAGAGCGTCGGCGTCGTCAATCATGAGCTCGGACCACATCTGCGGGTTGAGGTGTGCCACGCGCGTGAGGTCGCGGTAGCTACCGGCTGAAAAGCCGTGGTGGACCTGGGCGGTCGGGCTCTTTACGTAGGCGTTGGACACCACGTGTGCGAGCTGGCTCGTAAATGCGATCACGCGGTCGTGCTCGGCGGCGGTGGTCACGCTGAACTTGCCAAACCCCAAGGGACGCACCATCTCGCGCACCTGGCCCAAGAGCTCCAGCTTAAGGGCATCGTCTACCGCAGGCGGAACGAGCACGAGCGGTGCGCCCTGGAACAAGTCGGCGCGGGAGTGCGCGTAGCCCGAGAACTGGGTGCCCGCCATGGGGTGTGCGCCCACAAAGTAAAAGCTGTGCTCTCGTGCGAGCTCAAAGGCACGCTCGCACACAATGCCCTTGACGCCCACCGTGTCGATCACCACGGGGCCCATGATGGCCTCGGTGTCGGTGGCGTCGGCGAGCGCCTGGGCGTGCGCCTCGAGCCACTCGATGCATGCCTCGGGATAGCAGGCAAGGACGATGATGTCGCATTCGCCGAGTGTCTTGTCGTTGAGCTCTCCGGCGACAGTGCCCATGCTGGCGGCCGTCATGACATCGTCATCGGGGTCCCAGGCCAGCACGCGGACGCCCGCCTGCGCATAGCCGCGGGCAAAACTGCCGCCGATGAGGCCAAGGCCGACGATGCCGGCGCACTTAGGGCCGCCCTGGTTAACGCGCGCGTTTCTCACCGTACCCATGGGCTACTCCATGGTCTCTTGGCAGACAACCTCGCGGATGGCTCGGATACGGCGCATGGTGTCGTCGAACTGATCGGGGGTGAGGGCCTGGGCGCCGTCGGACCAGGCGCGGCTCGGCTCGTCGTGGACCTCGATCTCCAGGCCGTTGGCACCGCAGGCGGTCGCGGCGAGCGCCATGGGTTCGACGTAGCGGGTGTAGCCGGTGGCGTGGCTGGGGTCGGCAACGACGGGCAGGTGCGACAGGTGGTGCAGCACCGGCACGGCGTTAAGGTCGAAGGTGTTACGGGTGCGGGTCTCGAAGGTGCGGATGCCGCGCTCGCACAGGATGACGTTGTCGTTGCCCTCGCTCATGATGTACTCGGCTGCCATAAGCAGCTCGTCGATCGTGCCGGACATACCGCGCTTGAGCAGAATCGGGGTCTGGGTCTTGCCGACCTCCTTGAGCAGGGGGAAGTTCTGGGCGTTGCGGGCGCCGATCTGCATGACGTCAATCTTCTTGTCCAAGAAGACCTGCACGTCGCGTGGATCCATGATCTCGGTGACGATCGGCATGTCGAGCTCGGCAGACGCCTCGCACAGCAGGTCGAGGCCGGCGGGGCCCATGCCCTGGTAGGCGTAGGGGGAGGTGCGGGGCTTGTAGGCACCGCCGCGCAGCATCGTGGCACCGGCGGCCTTCACGCGGCGGGCGATGCGGATGAGGTTCTCGCCCTCGACGGAGCACGGGCCGGCGATGACCTGGAACTGGTCGCCGCCGATCTTGACGCCGTGGCCGCAGTCGATGACGGAGTCCTCGGGGTGGAATTTACGGTTGGCGCGCTTGAACGGCTCGGAGACGCGCTGCACGCGCTCGACGACATCCATGGACTCGAGCAGGAACGGGTCGATCTTGGTCGTATCGCCCACCAGGCCGATGATCGTCTCATTCTCGCCGCGCGAGACATCGGTCTTCAGACCCTTTTTCTCAATCCAGCTGACGATATGGCTGACGGCCTCGTCGCTGGCGCTCTGCTTTAAAATTGCAATCATGGTGTGCCTCTCACCTCGATGGATAACTTTTGCAAAAACGGCCCGCATCGCGAGCCGTGTATATATGGTGCATGAGAGTTTATACTATCTGACTCGCTTTTGCCTTCTAAAGTGGGCCGTTGCGCCGCGTCTCCCACGTAATTGCAAAGCTTTTTCTTTTATTTTGATAGCCCGTGGTGCACTTGGGTATAATGCCAAACGTTGGCCCTATTAGCTCAGGGGATTAGAGCGTCTGCCTCCGGAGCAGAAGGCCGTTGGTTCGAATCCAACATGGGGCACCATCGAACGTAAGACCGTCCGAACCTCGCATGGTCCGGGCGGTTTTTCTTATACCGAAGCGACGTGATGGGACGTGGTATGGCAGCAACGGATATCGAGCGCGGACTCTCAACCGCCGAGGTCGAGGAGCGCATCGCCGCCGGTAAGATCAACCGCAACATGGAGCTCAAGACCAAGTCGGTCAAAGAGCTCATCATCGAGAACCTCTGCACGCTGTTCAATTTGATCAACGTGATCTTGGCGTTCCTGGTCATTTTGACCGGTTCGTTTAAGAACCTGACGTTCCTGTTCGTGGTGTTCTTGAACACGGCAATTGGCGTCATTCAGTCCATGCGTTCTAAGCGGATGGTCGACAAGCTTACGCTGCTCACCTCTAAGAAGGCCATCGCGGTGCGCGACGGCGCCGAGGTGGAGCTTGACCTGGACCAGATCGTGCTCGACGATATCATTCGCCTGGGGCGCGGTGACCAGATTCCCGCCGACGCCGTGGTGGTGTCGGGCGAGGCGCTCGTCAACGAGAGCCTGCTAACGGGCGAGAGCGATCTTATCAAAAAGCAGCCCGGCTCCGAGCTCATGAGCGGCAGCTTTATCGACTCGGGCCTGCTGCGCGCCCGCGTGATCCATGTCGGCGCCGATAACTACGTGGCAAAGATCAACAACGAGGCCAAGTACGTCAAAAAGGTCAATTCCGAGATCATGAACGCGTTGAATGCCATCGTGCGGTTCGCGAGCATTATCATGATCCCGCTTGGTCTGGCGCTCTTTACCTCGAGTGTGAGCGAGCTGTGGGATGCCGCGGGAACCCCGGGCGATAGCGCGCTTTCCTGGTGCTTCTCCGAGCTGCTGGCCGGTCGTGTGCCTTCTTCGGCGCTGCTGTCCACGGTGGGTGCCCTGCTGGGCATGATTCCGCAGGGCCTGGTGCTGCTGACCTCGTCGGTACTTGCGATTGCCACGGTGCGCCTGGCACGTCGCAAGGTGCTGGCACAGCAGCTCTACTGCATCGAGACGCTCGCGCGCGTCGACGTGCTGTGCCTGGATAAGACGGGCACCATTACCTCGGGCCGTATGGAGGTCGAGGGCACCTATCCGTTGCCTGTTGAGGGTGTTGGCTTTGGCGCGGACTCGGACGAGGCGGCTGTCCCCGTCGAGACCACGGTGCTCGACTTTGCGCTTGCCAACGTGGCGCGTGCGACCTCGGCAGATGCCAACGAGACCTGCCAGGCGCTGCTCAATTACTACGCCGATCGTCCGGTCGAGGTCTCCGAGCCGCTGTCGGTTATTCCCTTCTCGTCGTCCAAAAAGTGGAGCGGCGCGTCGTTTGCGCAGGGCTCCTATGTGATGGGCGCCGCGCAGTTTGTGCTTTCGGACCGTGTGTTTTCGCAGGTCGAGAACCGTGTCGCCGAGCTCGCCGATACCTGCCGCGTGCTCGTGGTGGCGCGCGTGGACGGCTTTACGCCCGATGGCGATATGGTGGGCGAGGCCGAGCCCGTGGGCTTTGTGACCATTCGCGATGAGATTCGCACCTCGGCGGCCGAGACTATCGGCTACTTTAACGAGCAGGGCGTGACCCTCAACGTGATTAGCGGCGACGACCCGCGTACGGTGTCGTCGATCGCGCGTGTGGTGGGCGTGCCGGGCGCCGACGCTTACGTGGACGCCACTACACTCGATACGCCGTCCAAGCTCGACGCGGCGGTGGATCGCTATCACGTCTTTGGGCGTGTGACGCCGCAGCAGAAGCGCGAGCTCGTTCAGGCGCTCAAACGCCGCGGACACACCGTGGCCATGACGGGCGACGGCGTCAACGACGTACTGGCGCTCAAGGAGGCCGACTGCTCCGTGGCGATGGCCGCCGGCTCCGATGCCGCGCGCAATGTGGCCGAGATCGTGCTCGTCGATAACGACTTTGCCTCGATGCCCGCCGTGGTGGCCGAGGGCCGTCGTTCTATCAATAACCTGCAGCGCTCTGCCGCGCTCTTTCTGACCAAGACGCTGTTCTCGATGGGCCTGGCGGCGCTGTGCATCGCGCTGCCGCCGTATCCCTTCGAGCCCATTCAGATGACGCTCATCAACTTCTTCTGCATCGGCGCGCCGGGCTTTGTGCTGGGCCTGGAGCCCAACAACGCCCGCGTGAAGGGGTCGTTCTTGACCAACGTGCTTAAGCGTGCGCTGCCGGCGTCGATTGCGGTCATTTTGGCCGCGGCGCTCGATATCTTTGTGGCGCGCGTGTTTGGCTTTAGCCAGCTTACGCTTTCGACCATGTGCTTGCTCACGTCGTGCGCGGCGAGTGTCAGCCTGATCTGGCGTATCTCGCAGCCGCTCACGCCCTTGCGCGTGGTGCTTTTCGTGTTTGTCGTCGCCGGTATTTTGACGGGCGTTATCGGGTTCCCGGGGCTGCTGTCCATCGCCAACCTGTCGATGGGTCAGATGATCATCTTGGCGGTTATCGTCGTCTTTACCTGCGCGGTGTTCTTTAAGCTTGCCACGATGATGGACTCGCTTAAGCCCCGTCGCCGTCATGCGGCTACCGGCTTTGGCCGTGGCGTGCGCGTTCGCCTGGGTCGCGGCGGCGGCAAGGTGAGTTCGACGGGATCGACCGCCGAGCGTTTTGCCAAGCGCGTTGCCGCCGATATGGCGCAGCGCCGCGAGGACCGCACTGTCCGCGAGGCCGAGGCCCGTGCACTCGAGGGTGTGGCCCAGGCCCAGCCCAAGAAAAAGAGGAGTACCGGAGCCAAGCGCTCTCGCGTGACCAAGTCCGCTCAAGGCATCAAAGTCTCGATGCCAAGCAAAAAGAAGAAGTAACTACGCGCCCTGGCGATGTTGAATTGGTGCCTTGCTCCTGTGGGGCCGTGGCGATGTTATGCTCTAACCTCGATTGTTTGAATTGCTTCGAAAAGAGGATGCCGTGATCTGCCCGCATTGCCTTAAGACTATCGAGGACGGCGCCTCGTTCTGCCCCTACTGCAACGCCTATGTGGGTCCGGGCGATGGCCCCGAGCACACCGAGTTCGTGTTCTGCGAGGGCTGCGGTGCCCGTCTTTCTCCGCACGATCGTACGTGTCCCAAATGCGGACGCCCCGCTCCGGGTATCCTCTCCGAGGACGCGGCCGCATCCGACCTGGCAGCGGGCCGCACGGCGGGCTTTCCGCGCCTAACGCAAGAGCAGATCGATACCGAGGTGCCTCATGCGCCCGCCTCGGCTGCCGCGGTTCTTTCGGACGCCGCCGATCCTAACGAGACCTGCGTGCTGCCGGCTTTCGATAAGGATTTCGGTATCCCCAAGGTCGATATTCCCACGCCCGTTTCCCTGCACGACGATGCTCAAAAACCCAAGCGCAAAGTGCATCCCGACGAGGACGCCTATCACAAGCACAAGCGTCATATCCCCAAGCCGCTCATCGTCATCGCGGTACTTGCCGTCGTTTGCGGCGGTGCCTATTGGTTCGTGACGACCGATCCCATGGGTGTCATGCCTGGCTTCTACGACCAGTTTGGCCAAGCTGCACAAACCACCTTCCCCACGCGCCAAAAGGGCGAGGCGACTGAGGACGATACCAAGCAAGACGATTCTGCCGAGGTGGTCCAGGAAGAAACCGTGCTGACCGATGATCAGCTCTATACCAGGCTCGACGGTCTGTATCAGACCATCGTGTCCTACGGTGACGAGGACCAGATCGGCGAGGTCATCGATTCCTTTAACAACGGCTATCTCCGAACGCCGCTGTCCACCCGTCAGGAGCTGTCGCAGAGTGCTTACGCCCTGCGCGACCAGATTAAAAAGACGCAAGATGAGCTCAGCAACCTTAAGTACCAGGACGATACGGTCTATGCGGACGACATTGCCCACTTAAAGCAGCTTGCCGAGTGGATGTATGAGCGCGTCGACGTGATCTGCCAGAGTTGGGACATCTCGCTGGCCATTCCCGATGGCGAGTCGATGAGTTCTCACCAAAGCGAGATCCTGGCGCCCATCGCTCAGGGTGGCAACAGCGCGCTTAATCAGTACGACGCCAACGTGGGCTCCTGGAAGCCGCAGCAGCGTTCCTAAAATTAGTTCGCCATAGTCGGCATAACCTACGTGCGCAATTGATGTAAGCGCATGCTTATTGCTACAATTCGTACAAATATGCTTTAAACGCACGAGGAAGGAACCACATGTTTGGTTTTAAGAAAGAGCTCTACACGCCCGAGTATCAGCTTGCCGGCGACGAGTGCGCCGTTATCGAGACGTCGAAGGGTACCATCAAGGTCAAGTTTGACGGCGAGGGCGCTCCCATTCATGTCGCGAACTTCTGCGAGCTTTCCACGATGGGCTTCTATGATGGCCTTAAGTTTCATCGCTATGTGCCCGGTTTTGTCATCCAGGGCGGCGACCCCAATACCCGCGATATGTCCGGCGCCGACGTCGCCGCCGGTCTTGAGGGCCCCGACGGCATGCCCGGTACCGGTGGCCCCGGCTACTGCATCAAGGGCGAGTTTGCCACCAATCCGCGCAACAGCCATGTCGATGGTGCCCTTGCCATGGCACGCTCCATGGACCCCGATTCCGCGGGTTCGCAGTTCTACTTCTGCCTGGGCGCCCAGCATAACCTCGATTCCGGTTACACCGTCTTTGGTACCACGGTCGAGGGTCTCGATGTGATTTCGCAGCTGCGTGCCGGCGACGAGATCGTCCATGTCGAGATCGTTCACGAGTAAAGGGGACTTCCTTGAATAGCCAGCTGATCCAACAGGGCCGCGCCGCTTACCGCGCGGGTGATTTTTCCGCTGCAGCCCAGATGCTTGGGGCGGCAAAGACTCCCGATGAGATTATGGGCGAGGCCGATCACCTTCGTGGCAACGCCTTGATGCACCTGGGCATGTATGCCGAGGCCGCCGAGGCTTATGCCGCCGCCCTCAACGACGGCACCTACGGCAAGCGCGGCGCGCTGCTCACCAACCGCGGCAAGGCGCTCGCCGCCGTGGGCGACTACACGACGGCCGCCCAGGCGTTCTCTGCCGCTACGCAGGATGCTTCCTATGCCACGCCGTTCAAGGCCTATCTGGGCCTGGGTAACGCGCTGTTCCGGTCGGGCGACTATGCCAACGCGGGTACTGCCTTCCGTCAGGCTGCCATCGACGGCGCCAATCCGGCTCCTGCCGCCGCGCTCGGCGAGCTTGGTCGTTGCTTCATTAAGCTCGGCCGTCCGGCGGATGCCGTGGAGACCTACCGCACGGCTATCGACTTTGCCGGCCCCCGCGACGACACGCGTGCGCTCAACGCCGGCATGGGTCAGGCGCTTTCTGCCGCCGGCCGTCCCTCCGACGCACTCGACGCCTTTAACGCCGCTACTGCCGATGGCATCTGCCAGCTCACCTCCGAGCAGGCCGATGAGCTTGCCCGCGTGCACGATTCGCTTGCCGCGCTGTCTGCCCAGACGGCTATGGCCACGGCTCCGGCTCCCGCGATGGACGCTCCCGCTGTCGACCCGCTCGATCCCACGGGCGCGACCGGTCAGTTTATGCCCGATCCCTCGGACACCGGCTTCTTTACGCTGTCCGAGTCCGAGATGGTCCAGCAGGACCGTCAGGATCGTAAGCAGGCCAAGGTCCGTCGTCGCCATCGCCACACGGGTCTCAAAGTCTTCATCGTGCTGCTTCTGCTCATTTTGATCGCTGCGGGCGGTCTGGGCTTTGCCTACACGCGCGGCTTTGGCTTCCCGTCTCAGGAGTCTGTCGTTACCGATCTGTTCCAAGCTGCCGGCGACGGTGACACTGCAAAGGCCGAGTCTTGCCTGGCCTCGAGCCTGTCCGAGGACGCTAAGTCGATGATCATCTCCTCGATTCCGCAGGGTGCCACCGTGTCCGTCGAGGGCATGGATCAGTCCATGACCGAGGCGACCGCCAAGGTGAAGGCATCGCTGTCCAAGGGCGGCGAGCAGGAGTACACCGTCAAATTCGTGCGCTCTGACAACCATATCGGCTGGGCCGTTTCCTCGCTCGATATGGATTTCTCGGCTGCTGACAACCAGTAGTGACCTTATGGGATTTAGCTTTGCCCGGCGCTTCACCGCAAGTGAGGTGCCGGGCTTGCGCTAGTATGATGAGCTAGTAGTTTTCCAGCAATCATCCAACACATCAGGAGTTGCGTTGTTTTCTTTGATGGATATGTTCTTCGGTAGCTATGCGGGCGATCTTGCCATCGACCTCGGCACCGCAAATACGCTTGTCTCCGTGCGCGGCAAGGGCATCGTCATTCGCGAGCCCTCTGTTGTCGCCATCGACAAGAACGACGAGCGCATCCTGGCGGTCGGTATCGAGGCAAAGCGCATGCTCGGCCGTACGCCCGGCAACATCGTGGCCGTTCGTCCCCTGAAGGACGGCGTCATCGCCGACTTCGATGTTACCGAGGCCATGCTTCGCTACTTTATCGATAAGGCGTCCGAGAAGCGCTATCCGTGGACCCCGCGTCCGCGCGTTGTCGTCTGCGTTCCCTCCGGCGTCACGTCGGTCGAGAAGCGTGCTGTCTTTGAGGCCACGATCCAGGCTGGCGCTCGCCAGGCCTATCTGATCGAGGAGCCCATGGCTGCCGCTATCGGCGCCGACCTGCCCGTCGAGGAGCCCACCGGCTCCATGGTCATCGACATCGGTGGCGGTACCACCGAGGTTGCCGTTATCGCTATGGGCGGCATCGTCGTTTCGCAGTCCATCCGTATTGCCGGCGACGAGTTCGACCAGGCTATCCTTACGCACGTTCGCGATGCCTATAACCTGGCCATCGGCGAGCGCACGGCAGAGGACATTAAGATCAAGGTTGGCTCCGCCGTGCCGCTCAAGGACGAGCTCGACGTCGAGGTCAACGGCCGCGACGTGATCACCGGTCTGCCCAAGACCGTGCGCATCGAGAGCGAGGAGATTCGTCGCGCGCTCAACAAGCCGCTCGACGAGATGGCCAAGGCCGTCAAGGACGCCCTCGATGCCACGCCGCCCGATCTTGCCTCTGACCTTATGTACTACGGCATTTTGCTGACCGGTGGTGGCGCTCTGCTACGCGGTCTCGACGTGCGTCTGCGCGATGAGACCGGCGTTTCGGTCAACGTCAGCCCCACGGCGCTCGATAACGTCGTTAACGGCTGTGCCCGCGTGCTCGAGGCCAATGCGTTTGATGGCGGCTTCGTCCAGACCAATGCTTAATTTCCAAAAGGTGGATTCCATTTGGCACGATCTTCGGGTTTCTCCACAAATCTGAATACCAAGCGACAATCAACGGGTATGCGCCCGTTGATTGTTTTCAGCCTGATTTCGGTGTTGCTGCTCACGTTTTACATCCGCGAGGGCGAGGCAGGGCCGATTCATGCCGTGCGTTCGGGCGTAACGACGATTACCTCGCCGGTGCGTTTTGTGGGCTCGGCTGTGGCGGCTCCTTTCAATGCCATCGGCAACGTGTTCTCTAACCTTACGGCGTCGCAGGACACGCTCGACGAACTCAAGAAGCAAAACGAGGAACTGACCTCTAAGGTTGCTGAGCTCTCCGAGGCTCAAAAGACCGCTGAGCGTCTGGAGGGGCTGGTCGGCCTGCAGTCGACCTACAACCTTAAATCGACCGCAGCTCGTATTGTCGGTGCCTCCGGCGATGCCTGGACCTCGACCGTTACCATCGACAAGGGCTCTGCCGACGGCCTTACCATCAACATGCCCGTGACGAGTTCTGCCGGTGTTATCGGCCAGATTATCGAGGTATCGGCCAAAACGTCGACCGTGCGCCTGATTGGCGACGAGAACTCGGGCGTGTCCGCTATGGTGCAGGACACGCGCGCTCAGGGCATGCTGCAGGGTCAGGCTGACGGCACGCTGCGTCTTGAGTACGTGAGCGTCGACTCCGACGTTAAGGTTGGCGACATCATCGTGACCTCGGGCATCGGTGGTGTGTTCCCCAAGGGCCTTCCGCTTGGCACCGTCTCGTCGGTTGAGAAATCGGCAAACGACGTGTACTACACCATTGTGGTGCGCGCTCAGACAACGGCCGAGAACAACGAGGAAGTGCTGGTCATTACCTCGCTGACCGATGAACAGTCGGCCTCGGATGAGGACGTGAGCACGGCCAACAGCACGCCGCAGGGAACGTCGCGCGATGCTGCAACCAAGACGAAGGACGAGAGCTCGGATGACAGTTCCGACGCGTCCGAGACGACCGATTCCGGCTTGAGCGAATAGGGGGCATGTCCATGGATCTACACGAGCAGGGGATGAGCTCCCGCACGTTTGTAATCGCCGCCATCGTGTGCGTGCTGCTGCAGGCAGGCCTGGCACCGCAGATCTCCATTGCGGGCGGTCGCGTCAACTTCATGATTATCTTGGTGTGCCTAAGCGTGTTCTCGGGCGACCCGACCCGTGCCGTCGTGTGCGGTTTTTGCAGCGGCTTGTTTTATGACCTGTCCGCTGCCGTGCCGGTGGGCGTTATGTCGCTCCTGCTGACCGTGGGTTCTTTTGCCCTGGTGCACAGCGCCGTCGGTCAGACGGGCGGTACCCCGAGTGCGCGCGGCGTCACTGTGGGCGCCTTCGCGCTCGTCATTAATGTGATCTACAGCATCATCTTGCTGTTTATGGGTTTGGAGACGAGCTTTGTTGTGGCGATCTTCGGCCATGCGCTGCCGTCCTCGATCTTGACGGGTTTGGTTGCCATTCCGTTTTTGATGTCCGGCGTCGTGCCGCAGTCCGGCTATGGATTCTCCGCACGTGGCGGACGCCAGACGGGTATGCGCTTTAAGCCCAAGACCCGCAAGCTCAAATAGGGGAGGCTCGTAGATGTCTTCCCAGTTGACGGTTATTATCGCCGGTATCGTGCTGGTTGTGGCCATCGTGGTCGCGCTGGTCATCATGCGTCGTGGCGATTCCCGTTTTACCTACGATACGCAGCATGGAACGGCCCCGCGCGCCACCGAGGGCGAGGGCAATACCGCGGCGACCGCCTTTAAGGGCCGCTTTTCCATCCTCACCACGGGTGTGGGTGCGATGTTTGCGGCGCTCGCCGTCAAGCTGTGGGGCATGCAGATGGTCTCGTCGGACTATTACGAGAAGCAGGCCAATAGTAATCAGACTCGCACCGTTACCACACCCGCTGTGCGCGGCCGCATCCTCGACCGCAATGGCGTGGCGCTTGTCCAGAACCGTCCCTCACTTGCTGTCGTGGCCTACCGCGATCTTGCCGAGGATGAGGTTCTGGTTCGCCATCTTGCCAACGTGCTTGGAATGCCTTACGTGGCGGTCCTTCGCAATATTCAGGACAATACAGAGGGCGCTCAGAGCCTGCATACCATCGCGACGGACGTCCGTCGCTCTACGGTTGCCTATATTCAGGAACATGCCGGCGAGTTCCCGGGCGTCAAGATTGCCGAGCGTACCGAGCGCCAGTATCCATATGGCGAGACGGCATGCCATATCTTGGGCTATACCGGCACCATTACCTCCGAGCAGCTCGAGGCTCAGAACAAGAAAACCTCTGGCGATGATGATGCTTCTGCTGGCAAGATTACGTACCAGTCGGGCGATATCGTGGGCCAGGCGGGCGTTGAGAGCTACTACGAAAACCTGCTGCAGGGTATTCGTGGCGAGCAGACCGTCAAGGTCGATGCCTCGGGCAATGTGACCGGTCAGGCCGGTGCCGTGCCCGCGAAGGCCGGCTCCGACATTAAGCTCACGCTCGACCTTAAGATCCAACAGGCCTGCGAGACGGCACTGGCGAGCGCTATCGAGCTTGCCAAGACCACTGGTTACAGTAATGCCGGCAACGGCGCCGTGGTGTGCCTCGATCCCAACAATGGCGAGATCCTGGGCATGGCGAGCCAGCCCAAGTTCGATCCGTCTGTCTTTATCGGTGGTGTCTCAAATGACGTGTGGACCGAGCTCAATGATGACAAGGGTTCGCACCCGCTGCTCAACCGCGCCATTAGCGGACAGTACATGTCGGCCTCGACCATCAAGCCGCTCTCGGCACTGGCCGGTCTTGAGTTTGGAACCTACACTTCAACGCAGACAACCAACTGCACGGGCTATTGGACGGGCCTGGGCAAGGCTTGGGGCAAGCGCTGCTGGCTGACGTCTGGCCACGGCACCATGACGCTGCAGTCGGGTATCGCCAACTCGTGCGACCCCGTCTTCTATGACATGGGCAAGGCGTTCTTTTATGACGAGCAACATTCCGAGGGCCTGCAGGAGGTCTTTCGTCGCTGGGGCCTAGGCAAGACCTGCGGTATCGATCTGCCGAGTGAGGGCGCGGGCCGTATTCCCGATGCCGAGTGGAAAGAGTCGTACTTCACCGACGCCTCTGCCGAGGACCGCAAGTGGAATGCCGGCGATATGACTAACATTGCTATCGGCCAGGGCGACATCCTGGTGACGCCCCTGCAGATGGCGTGCGCCTATATGGGTCTTGCCAACGGCGGCAAACAGTACGTGCCTCACGTGTTTTTGTCCGCCGTGTCGCGCGATGGCGACGGTGATGCCTATAAGTACAACGGCAAGGGCAAGAAGAAGCGCCTGGAGGCCAAGATCAACAGTGATTCGGATTTGGCTCTTGTTCGCAACGGTATGCACGACGTGATTTACACGGCATCGACGTCCCTGGCGGCGCACTTTGGCACCCTGACGCCGCAGGTATACGGCAAGTCGGGCACGGGCGAGAAAAGCGGCGAGGACGAATACGCTTGGTTCTGCGCCTATGCACCGGCCGATGATCCCAAGTATGTCATCGCTACTGTCCTGGAGCAGGGCGGCGGCGGCTCAGATACCGCGATGCATGTCGTGCGCGACGTGCTCGGCGTGATTTATGACGAGCCCGATACCTCTTCGGCCTCGGGCGATTCTTCGGTTCGATAGGAGGTTGCGATGGATTTTTCTCCGGCGGATCTGTTCCGTTCAACCAAGACCGGCTCTCGCAGCAGCCTGGACCGCGTCAACAAGCAACTTTCGGCCTCGCGCGGCACGTTTCGCCAAAAGGTGCATATCGGTGTGCTCGTGGCTACTGTGGCGCTCGTCGCCTACGGTGCCATCATTATCTGGTCGGCTTCGCAGTTTAAGGCCGATGCATCGTTTTCACGCCATCTTCTGGGAATTGGCATCGGGGCGGTGCTGGCGGTGCTGGTCTGGCGTACCGACCTGCGCGGTATTTCCAATTTCTCGACGGCGTTGCTCGTCATCGACCTGATCGTGATCTTCTCGCCCAAGATTCCGGGTCTGTCCTATACGGGCGGTCTGGGCATGACGGGCTGGATCAAGATTCCCGGTATCGGCTTGACATTCCAGCCGGTTGAGCTTGCCAAGCTCATCACCATCTTCTTTATTGCTACGCTTGGCTCGCAGTATAACGGTCGCATCGATACCGTTCGCGACTACGTCAAGCTCTGCGGCATGCTGTCCATTCCGTTTTTGGCCGTCGTCGCCATGGGCGACCTGGGCTCGGGCCTGGTCGTGCTTGTTTCGGGCGCCATCGTCATTTGTATGAGCGGTGCGCGCCGCGAATGGGTACTGTCGACCCTGGCCCTGCTTGTGGGCCTGGTGGCCCTCGTCCTGGCGCTCGATTCGGTCTTTGATTCGTTGCTCGGCCACGATGTGCTCATCAAGCAGTATCAGATGAACCGTCTGACGGTCTTTATCGACCCCGATAATGCCGATTCGGACGATGCGTACAATCTGCAGCAGTCGTTGATCGCGGTCGGCTCGGGCGGTTTCTTTGGTAAGGGCCTGGGGCATGCGACGCAGTCGGCCGGCGGCTTCCTACCCGAGTTCCATACCGACTTTGTCTTTGCCTTTTTGTCCGAGACCTTTGGCTTCTGCGGCTCTTTTTTGCTGCTGTGCTTGTACGTACTGCTCATCTTCTCGACGATCCGCGTTGCCTTTAAGTGCGAGTCTCTGTTCCTACGCTTATCATGCGTAGGTATCGTCGGCATGTGGGCGTTCCAGACCTTCGAAAACATCGGCATGTGCATCGGCATGATGCCGATTACCGGTATTCCGCTACCGTTTATTAGCTTCGGTTCGTCTTCGATGATGATTCAGCTGCTGACGGTGGGTATCGTACAATCCATATGGCGGCATCGTTCGGGCGCCGCGTAACCGCTGGAGGGGTTTGCTATGAAAATTCCCGTAGATAAGCTGACCCGCGCTTTTAAGATGGGCGCGTCCGTTAAGAAGGATTCCGATACGCCGGTGCGCGTTTCGGTCTATCTGGATTCGTCCGCCTCGTGCTTTCTGGCCGAGACGGTGCGTGACGCCTTTGTGCCGCAGACGACCTCGGGCATTGTGCGCGTCGAGCGTCTGGGGGAGGAGCGAATTGCTCCAAAGACCGATACCGATGTGGTGCTAGTGCTCTCGTGTGGCTCCGACCGCTTGGAGAGTGCCGTGCAGGAGCTCGTGATCGCCGGCGCACCCGTGTGCGTGCTTGCCGAGTCTGCTGTGGAGGTGCCGTTTATCGAGGAGTCCACGCCCATGCTCGGCGTGGTAGCGGCAACCGATAAGACGTATCTGCTCGAGACGCTTGCCCGCTGGATTCTCGATCGCACCGACAAGGAAACGGCTTTTGCGGCGAACTTTGCCTTCATGCGCATCGCGGCCGCCAATCGTATCATCACCTCGTGCGCGCTCACCAATATGGCGACCGGTGCGCTGGTGTTTTTGCCGGGCGCCGATTATCCCGTTATGGCGCTGGCGCAGGTGGGCATGCTCTTTGAGCTCGCTGCCGTCTTTGGACGCGGCATTAAGCCCGAGCGCGGCTACGAGGTCGCGGGCGTGCTTGCCGGCGGTCTTGTGATCCGCGCGGTCACCCGCGCACTCGTCAAGCAGACGCCGCATATTGGGTTTGTCGTCAAGGCGCTCACTGCTGCCGCGGGCACCTACGGCATGGGCCGTGCGCTCGTTTCGCTCTACGAGCGCGATGTCGACTACAGCCGTGCCAACGAGGTGGCCACTGCCACGTTCTCCCGCGTTCGCGATCTGGTGACCACGGTCGCGGGCGCTACCCGTCCTATGGCGTCCTATCAGGACGCATCCGATCTCGCTGCTTAGGGGTTTTCCGTTGCGCGTTGCATACCAAGACTGTTTTCATTTAATTGAGCCGTTGCTCGCCAAGGTCGAGAAGCCGAGTCGCTATATCGATCACGAGTGGGGCACGCTTTCCAAGGCCGATGCCGACTACCGTTGCTGCCTGATCTACCCGGATGTGTACGAGGTTGGTCTGCCCAACCAGGGCATCGCCATCCTCTACAACATCCTTAACCAGGCCGAGGGCATCTCCTGCGAGCGTGGCTATGTGCCGTGGCCCGATATGGGTGACGCCATGCGCGAGGCGGGTATTCCGCTGCTGTCGCTCGAAGGTGCTGCCCCCGTCGCTTCGTTTGATATCGTCGGCCTGCATGTGCCGCACGAGATGGCGGTGACGAACTTTCTCGAGGCTCTCGATCTCGCTGGCATTCCGCTGTTAGCGGCCGACCGAGGCGAAGACGACCCCATCATCATCGCCGGCGGCCCTTCGGTGTACAACCCCGAGCCGTACGCGGCCTTCTTCGATGCCATCCTCATCGGCGAGGGCGAGGAATCGCTGCTCGAGACCTGCCAGCTGCATCGCCGTCTGCGTGACGAAGGAGTCCCGCGCTCGCAGATTGTTGAGCAGCTTGCATCCATTGCCGGCAACTACGTGCCGTCGCTCTATGAGGTTCGTCACGACGAGCCCTGCTCGCCGCATGGCTACACCGTGCCGCGTGAGGGCAAGGATGCGCCGACCGTGGTCTACAAGCGCGTCGTTGAGGATTTCGGCGCCACAAATCCGCTGTCGCAGTCGTGCGTGCCCTATGCGCAGCTGGTTCACGACCGCCTGTCTATCGAGATCCTGCGCGGCTGCGCCCGCGGCTGTCGTTTTTGTCAGGCCGGCATGACGTATCGCCCGGTGCGCGAGCGCTCGGCCGACCAGATCGTCTCGTCGGTGATTCAGGGCCTGGAAAAGACTGGCTATGACGAGGTGTCGCTGACCTCGCTCTCCACGACCGACCACTCCTGCATTCGCGACGTGCTCGGCAGGCTCAACCGTCGCCTGGAGGATACGGGTATTCGCGTGTCTATTCCGTCGCAGCGCCTGGATTCGTTTGGCGTGGATATGGCCGAGTCGGTCGCCGGCGAAAAGAAGGGCGGACTGACGTTCGCGCCCGAGGCCGGCAGCCAGCGCATGCGCGACATCATTAACAAGAACGTGACCGAGGAGGACCTGGACCGTGCGGCCAAGGCGGCCTTCGAGGCCGGCTGGAACCGCATGAAGCTCTACTTTATGATGGGCCTTCCCGGCGAGCGCGATGAGGACATCGTGGCCATCGCCAATCTGGCCGATCACGTGCTGGAGCTCGGTCGTTCCGTGGTGCCCAAGGCTCGTCGCGGCTCGATCTCGGTGTCCATCTCGGTTTCGGTCTTTATCCCCAAGGCTGCCACGCCGTTCCAGTGGTGCCCGCAGCTCGACTACGACGAAGTCAAGCGTCGCCAGAAGTTGCTTATCACGAGCGTTCGCAACCGTGCCGTCCGCGTGCATTACCACGATGCCGAGACTTCGCTCATCGAGGCCGCGCTGTCCCGCGCCGGTCGCGACATGACGCCCGTCATCATCGATGCTTGGCGCTCGGGCTCTCGCTTTGACGCCTGGGTAGAGCATTTCTCGCTCGATAACTGGAAGGAGGCTGCTGCCAAAAACGGCATCGACCTCAATGAGCTCGTGCACCTGCCCTACGAGTTGGACTGGCGCCTGCCGTGGGAGCATGTGAGCCCCGGCTGCACGCGCGGTTTCCTCGAGCGCGAGTACCGTCGCTCGCTCGAGGGCGTCACGACTCCCGACTGCACCCGTACGTCGTGCACCGGCTGCGGGATCTGCCCCACGCTCCACGCCAAGAATGTATTGATGGGTGATCGCGCATGAGTGAGCGCCTGACCGACAACCCCACGCTCTTTAGACTTCGTGTTCGCTATGGCAAGCGCGATCGCCTTAAGTACCTGGGCCATCTCGAAGTGATCCATACCATTGAGCGCATCGTGCGCCGTGCGGGACTTCCCTATGCCGTCACGCAGGGCTTCTCTCCGCACATGCGCGTGGGCTTCTCTTCGGCGCTACCGGTTGGTACGTCGTCGACCTGCGAGTGGTATGACCTGTTTATGACCGAGTTCGTGGCGCTCGACGAGGCGTTTGAGCGCCTGGCTGCGGCGTCTCCGTCCGATCTGGCGCCCATCGAGGCGGCGTACATCGACGTGCGCACGCCGGCATTGACGGCGCAGCTCACGCGCCTGTCGTATCGCATCGACTTACACCTGGATCCCGAGGCGCCCGTAAGCGCCGACGAGGTGCGTCGTGCGATCGACACGCTGCGCGCGGATCATGGCATCGACTACGCGCGCGGAAAAAAGAGCAAGCGCTTGGATTTGGATCACACGCTCGTGGGCTATGAGCTCACGGCGGGGGAGCGCCCGGACCATTTGGTGCTCATGCTCGACACCCATGCCGACAACGAGGGCTCCATGCGTCCGGAAATTTTGCTTTCCGCTGCTGATGTTTTGTTGCAGGGCTTGACCCCGGGCGTGGATGCACCTATTGTTTCCACCGGTATGCAAGACCTCGTGACCATCTGCTCCTACGATGTCGAGCGTCAGAATCAAGCATGCGAGGACGACGAGGGCCGACTCGTCAGCCCCATACCTGTGCGAACTTGTGGATTTGCTCCACATACTCGTTGACGGGGGTATTTTCGCCTGCTACTATATTCGGCTGTTGCACTAACTGATGCATGAAGGGCAAGTAAACATGTACGCAATCGTTAACACGGGCGGCAAGCAGCACAAGGTCGCCACCGACGATGTCATCACCGTCGAGAAGATCGAGGGCAATGAGGGCGACAAGGTCACCCTGCCGGTTATCTTCCTCAACGATGGTAAGAAGATCGTCACCGATCCCGACAAGCTGGCCAAGGCCAAGGTTACCGCTCAGATCGTTGAGCAGTTCAAGGGCGAGAAGCAGCTGGTCTTCAAGTTCCACAAGCGCAAGCGCTATCGTCGTCTGAAGGGTCACCGTCAGCAGCTCACCAAGCTGAAGATCGTGAAGGTCCAGGCTACGTCCCGCGCCAAGAAGGCTGTCAAGGCAGAGGCCGAGGCTGTTGCCGAGGCTCCTGTCGCCGAGTAGATTACACTCGTAACGAAAGAGTAGGTATACACAATGGCACACAAAAAAGGACTCGGTTCCTCCCGTAATGGCCGTGACTCCCGCGGTCAGCGCCTTGGCACGAAGCGCTATGCCGGCCAGACGGTAACCACGGGCACGATTCTCGTCCGTCAGCACGGCACGCACATCCACCCGGGTGAGAACGTTGGCCGTGGTAAGGACGACACGCTGTTCGCGCTGGTCGACGGTACCGTTGAGTTCCACAAGGGTATCAAGCACAGGGTCAGCGTACGCCCGCTCGCGAACGCGTAATTCACCCTTCATAGAGCACATATGTGGGAGGCACTTGAGTTTTAGGATTCAAGGGTCTCCCTCTTTTTTGTAGGAGGCGATTCTGTTGTCACAGTTCACCGATATCAGCCGCATTAACGTGTGCGGCGGCGACGGCGGAGCCGGATGCATGTCGTTTAGGCGCGAGGCATTTGTCCCCAAGGGCGGCCCCGATGGCGGCGACGGCGGTCGTGGCGGCAATGTCGTCATCCAGGCCGATGCTCAGCTGTCTTCGCTGATCGATTACCGCTTTAAGCATCACTTCCGCGCCGAGCGCGGCACGCACGGGCAGGGTGCCCGTCGTAACGGCAAGAGCGGCGAGGACCTGATTCTCAAGGTCCCTATGGGTACCGTGGTGCGCGAGCTCGACCCCGAGACGCAGACCCCGATGTTCGAGATTGCCGACCTCGTTCACGATGGCGAGCGCGTTGTTGTGGCGCCCGGCGGTGCCGGTGGTCTGGGCAATACGCACTTTGTGACGTCGGTGCGCCGCGCGCCCGCGTTCGCTCAGCTGGGCGAGCCGGCCGAGGAGCACTGGATCGAGCTCGAGATGAAGCTTATGGCTGATGCCGCGCTCGTGGGCTTTCCCTCGGTGGGTAAGTCATCGCTCATTGCGCGCATGAGTGCCGCCCGCCCCAAGATCGCTGACTACCCGTTTACCACGCTCGTGCCGAACCTCGGCATGGTGCGTGCCGGCGAATATTCTTACGTCGTTGCCGACGTCCCCGGTCTTATCGAAGGCGCGAGCGAGGGTAAGGGCCTGGGTCACCAGTTCCTGCGCCACATTGAGCGTACGGCCCTGATCATGCACGTCGTCGACATGACGGGTGGTTTTGAGGATCGCGATCCGGTCGAGGATTACCACATCATCAACCGCGAGCTCGAGCAGTATGGCGCCGAGCTTTCGGAGCGTCCGCAGATCGTCGTTGCCAACAAGTGCGATGCGCCGGGCACGGCCGACAAGATTGCCGACCTCAAGCGCGCAGCGCTCGACGATGGACATATGTTCTTTGCCGTGTCTGCCGTGACGGGCGCCGGCCTCAACACGCTGATGCTTGCCGTGGGCGAGCAGGTGGCTAAGCTGCGCGCCGAGTTGGCTGTCTCGGATGAGCCGGTCGTTCTGCGCGACGATGAGTGGGAGCGCCGTCGCCTGCAGCGTGAGAAGCGTTTCCGCATTGTTCAGGAAGAGCCCGGTGCCTTCCGCGTGGTCGGTCGTGCCATCGAGCGCATGGTCATCCAGACCGACTGGGAAAACGAGGAAGCCGTCATTTACCTGCAGCATAAGTTTGCGCGTATGGGTGTTGACGACGCGCTCGAGAAGGCCGGTTGCCGTGCGGGCGACGAGGTCCGCATTTGCCAGCGCGCCTTTGACTTTGAGGGCGCCGAGGACTTCTCGGAGTACGAGGAGCTCGAGGATGCTGGCGAGGACGTTGCCGTTGAAGCCATTGACGTGGCCGATGCTGCGGATGAGGGAGTCGAGGTTGTCGATGCGGCGGATGCCGCGGGCGATGCCGAGACCTCGGAGGGCGAGTAAGCCATGTCGCTGCGCGGTGGAATCGGTCTGCCCGAGCTTCCTCTAGAGGACGGGCAGGAGTTTAGGCTCGGCATTATGGGTGGCACCTTTGATCCCATCCATTACGGGCACCTGGTGACCGCCGAGCAGGCGCGCGAGTCGCTCGACTTGGACGCTGTGCTCTTTATGCCGGCGGGCTCTCCTGCCTTTAAGCTTGACAAGCCGGTGACGCCTGCCGAGGACCGTTATGCCATGACGGTCCTCGCCACCGCCGCGAACCCGGCCTTTTTGGCGAGCCGGTTCGAGATCGACCGTCCGGGTGTAACCTATACGGCCGATACGCTTCATGCCCTTCGCGACTTTTACCCGTCGCAGGTAAAGCTCTACTTTATTACGGGCGCCGACGCGATTATCGATATTGTGACTTGGCATGATGCCGAACGAATCGCTGAGCTTGCTACCTTTATTGCGGCGACGCGACCGGGCTTTGATATCGATACGGCGCGTGCCCGAATCAAAGAGTCGGGGCTGCCGTTCGACGTGCGCTATATTCAGATTCCGGCGCTGGCGATCAGCTCGACGAACATTCGCAAGCGTGTTGCCCGCGGTATGAGCGTGCGCTATCTTACGAGCGAGTCCGTGCTCGGCTACATTCGCAAACGCAGGCTATATGCCGATTTGGGCCAAGAAGATTTTGAGTGATGGGGGTCTACGTTGTCGGTAGAGGATCAGTTTGAGGGCGATGAGCGCGCGCTGCTCAAGCGCATTCAAGAGCTGCTCGATGTTCGCATGAAGGATAAGCGCAAGCGCTATGTGCATTCGCTGGGTGTTGCCGAGACCGCACTTCATCTGGCCGAGGTCTACGGCGTTGACCGCTTTGATGCCGCTGCCGCCGGCCTGATCCATGACTGGGACAAAGTGCTCTCCGACGACGAGCTGGTCACGCGCGCTCTGCATTACGGCATTAAGATTGCCGGCTCTCCTTCCGCCGCGACGCCGCTTTTGCATGGCCCTGTTGCCGCCTATGAACTTCCGCAGCTTTTTCCCGAACTGTCGCCGGCCGTTTTCCAGGCTGTCGACCGTCACACCGTGGGTGACTGCGACATGACGCCGCTCGATATGGTGGTCTTTGTGGCCGATGCCATCGAACCCAACCGCCACGGCGATTATGCCCATGCGCTGCGCAAGATGGTGGGGAAGTCCTCACTCGACGAGTTGTTCTTCTCCTGTTTTGCGCAGGGTCTGGTCTATGTGATCCAGTCCGGGCGCTATCTTTATCCCACGGCTATTTCGATTTACAACCATTACGCCCAGCTGCGCTAGCTCGGGCTGACTAGAAAGAGGTATTCCATGGCCGACGAGACCATGACCGACGAGCAGATTCTTGAAGGTGTGGAGCACAAGAGCTTCGCCGCCACGTCCGACCGCACTGCCGCCTCGCTGTCCGCGAGCGGTGTCGCCGCCGAGGATGTTGCCCGCGCCGCCGCGCAGGCCGCCTACGACAAGAAGGGCGAGGACGTTCAGGTGCTCGACCTGACCGAGCTTTCCGATGTGTGCGACTACTTTGTGCTCGCCACCGGTACCAACAACCGCCAGGTCGATTCGATCGTCGACGAGATCGAGGAGAAGGTCGCCGAGGCTTGCGGCGAGCATCCGTTCTCCATCGAGGGCCGCGAGCAGAAGACCTGGATGCTCATGGACTACGGTTCGGTTGTCGTCCACGTCTTCACTCCCGAGGCGCGCGACTTCTACCGTCTCGAAAAGCTCTGGGGTGACGCCCCCCAGCTCCCCCTCAACCTCCTCTAGTAGCTCATTTGAGACGGGGTTTAGCTACCCTCACGCATATCGCCGGGCAGGTGCGGTTTCCGCACCTGTCCGGCTTTCTTTTTGCCCAAAGGCGGTTAATCGTTGAAGCGGGATTGGCGGCCGAAGGATAGGGCAGTGTCGCCGAACTTGTCTCGGACGGCGTCGATAGCTACCGAGAGGTCGCGACGGTCGCTCGATTGGGCTCCGCGGTCGTCGACTTCGCAGAACAGGTCAGTCTGGATGCCGCCCTGATGGTCAAAGTCGCTCATGCCGATGCCTGCTAAGCGCACGTGCATTCCTTCCTGCCAGATGTTGTCGAGCAGTTCGAGTGCAACCGCCACGAAGATGTTCTCATCGTCGGTCGGATGAGGCAGCCGGCGCTGTGCCGAGCGACCGTTTCCATACGAATACTTGAGCTTGAGCGTCACCGTGGCGCCCGTTAGTCCCTGACGGCGCAGGCGGCGTCCCACTGACTCGCCCAGCAGCGCAATCGCCGCCTCAATATCCCCACGCTCAGTCAAATCTTTAGCAAAGGTGCGTTCATTGCTGACCGATTTGACCTCGCGCTCTTCATCGAGACTCGTGACTTCGGAGATTTCGAGTCCCAGCGCACGCTGGCGCATGCGTTCGCCGTTGACGCCAAAAATAGAGGCCAAGGTGGATTCCGGTGCACGTGATAGCTCGCCGAGGGTGTAGATGCGCATGCGGCGCAGTCGCTCCTCGGCCGAGCGCCCGATGCCGCTCATGGCAGATACCGGCAGCGCGGCCAAAAAGCGCTGCTCGGTTCCGGGGCGCACGATGGTCAGCCCAAACGGCTTATCCCGCTCGCTTGCGATTTTTGCGACCGTCTTGTTGCAGCCCACGCCAATGGAGCACGTCACTCCCAGCTCTGCCACGCGATCGCTTATACGCCGCGCAACCAGCAGCGGGTCTTCGGGCGCAAAGCGACCCGGTGTGATATCGATGAAGGCTTCGTCGATGGATACGCGCTCAACGCGCGGGGTCTCGTCGGCGAGAATCGCCATAACGTGCGCGCTCACCTCGCGGTAGCGATCAAAGTGCCCGTGCGTCCAAATGGCTTGCGGGCACAAGCGCCGCGCCTCGGCCGAGGCCATGGCAGAGTGCACGCCAAAGCGACGTGCCTCATACGAACACGTGGACACGACGCCACGCGAATCGGCGTCTCCGCCCACGATGAGCGGCTTTCCGCGCCATTCGGGATGATCGAGCATCTCCACGCTCGCAAAAAACGCATCAAGGTCCATCAGACCCACCGCCGGACCCGTCCAGGGAGGCGGCGTGACGCCCATGGCATCCTCATAACCGTATGTATGTTCGCGTCTTTCCATGTCATGAGTATACCGCGCAGCTCATGTGGGGTGCGTGTATGTGCTTGCAAATCCCGAATTCTTGTCTAAGATATGGATTTGCCCTCGACTACACCGAAGAAGTTGGTCTCACGGACTTCACCTGCCCGCGTCGATGGCGTATTATGTTCAACTGTTTGTTTGTAGTTGCAGCCTAAAGCTGCTTGGTTGGAGGAGTTTCCTTTGGCAGTCAAGATTCGCCTTGCTCGTCACGGCGCTAAGAAGCGTCCGTACTACCGTGTCGTCGTCGCCGATTCCCGCGCCCCGCGTGACGGTCGTATCATCGAGGAGGTTGGCCGCTACAACCCGATGACCGCCCCCAAGACCATCAACCTCGACCTCGAGAAGATCGCCGACTGGCAGTCCAAGGGCGCTCAGCTCACCGACGCCGTCGCCGCTCTGGTCAAGGCCGCCAACGAGGGCGAGAAGACCGAGACCGTCGTCAAGAAGTCCAAGAAGCAGCTCGCCAAAGAGGCCGAGGCCGCTAAGGCTGCCGCTGAGGCCGCTGAGGGCGCCGAGGAGTAAATCGTGCCTGAGGTTGACGCTGCACAGCTCGAGGGTGAGGCAATGCTCTCAGATCGCATCGCCGATCTCGTCGAATATCTCGTTGTTCAGATCGTCGACGACCCGGATTCCGTGAGCCTTGAGGTCATCGATGGTGACGACGCCTCTACGATTGAGGTTTCGGTCGCCGAGGATGACGTCGCTAAGGTCATCGGCCGTCGTGGCCGTACCATCAAGGCCATTCGCACGCTCGCCCGTGCATTGGCCGCTCGCCTCGACACTGCTGTCGAGGTAGAGGTTCTGGGCTAGGACCTTGAGGTTCCAGTACAAAAACATCGCCCGTGTGGTCAAGCCGCACGGAAGGAAGGGGGAGGTCCTCGCGCAACCGCTGCGGGGGCTTCCTTCTGTATTAGAGCCGGGTATGCGCGTCGCCCTGACGCCGCCGGCGCTCAAGCGCGACCGCTTTTGCACGGTCGTGTCCGTCACCGATACGGGCGATGGCGATCTGGTCTCGTTTGAGGGCATTGACGACTTGACGGCCGCCGAGGGCATCACGGGATGCTACGTGTTGGCAAATCGTGACGACTTTGAGCTCGATTCGCTCGACGCTGCCTATACCGACCTGATGGGTCGCGAGGTGGTAGACGAGCGCTTCGGTTCGCTCGGCACGATCGTCGAGATCATGTCGACGCCCGCTAACGATGTTTGGGTTGTCGAGGGCGATCGGTACGGCGAGGTACTGATTCCCGTGATCGAGCAGGTCGTGCTCGATCTTCCCGACACAGGAACAATTTCCGTCCACGTTATGGACGGCCTGATCGATATGGACAAGTAGGGAGGACAACATGCTGATCGAGACCCTTTCGGTCTTTCCCGAGATGTTTGAGCCCGTCATGTCCACATCGATTTTGGGCCGCGCCCGCAAGGCCGGCCTTTTTGATTTTAAGGCGTATAACCTGCGCGACTGGACGCACGACCGCCATCGTACCGTCGATGACGAGCCGTACGGCGGCGGGCAGGGCATGCTCATGAAGGTCGAGCCTATCGCTGAGGCCATCGAGGCCATTAGCGCGGAGGGCCCCAAGCCGACGGTGGTGTTCTTCACCCCGTGCGGCGAGCCCTTTACGCAGCATGTGGCCGAGCGCCTGCTCAAAAGCGAGCGCCTGCTGTTTGTGTGCAGCCGTTACGAAGGTGTCGACGAGCGTGCCTATGCGTATGCCGACGAGCGCCTGTCGATCGGCGACTACGTGCTCACGGGCGGCGAGCTTCCCGCTATGGTCGTTGCCGATGCCGTCGTACGCCTGATTCCCGGCGCCCTTGGTGACGAGATGAGCAACGTGGACGAGTCGTTCTCGACCGCCGAGGACGGAGGCCTGCTCGAGTATGCGCAGTACACCCGCCCTGCCGAATTCAACGGCGAGGGCGTGC